>MNVH01000011.1 GCA_001871595.1 Candidatus Micrarchaeota archaeon CG1_02_55_22
TCTCGCCCTACGGCACCAAGCTGGACAGCGTCAGCCTGAGCAACGTGGTACTCAAGTACCCGCAACGCATGCTGAAGGCAACCTACCGCTTCGGCGCACCCTCGAACGTGAACATCACGGCTGAAGGCAGCGTCGTAACGACCAAGCCCCTTAACGAGGCTGAGTCGTACAGCATCGGCGACGGCTACTCGCTCAAGGTGAAGACAATCACCGGCGAAGCAGTCTGCGTTGGTGGTGTAGGTGGTGCCGCAGTGTGCACGCCCGCGACCGCGAACGTTGTGACGCCGTTGAACCCAGCACGCGACCCCCTCGTCATTCTCGACAGGGATGCAGGTTCGGCAAGCCAGCTGATTGTAGTCGGTGGACCCATCGTCAACACCGTTGCAGCCAGCACGCCCGGCTCGGAAGTGTACAACACTCCCGGAACGTCGGAAGTTAAGGCCGTAGGCGACAAGGTGCTAGTTGCAGGTTACACTGCAGCCGACACCACGGACGCCGTGAACGACCTTATCAACTGGCTCGACAGCAAGCGCGACGAGATCAGAGGCGTACAGTAGGACCCACTCCGGGGCGAAAGCCCCATTTTTTCTTTTTAACGCCGGAAAGCCCGCAAGGGCTTTTCCGTTGCGCTCTTTTTTCTTCCGTTTTAGTCGGAGGTTTCGCAAGCAAATGCCGCGATGTTTGCGCGTGTCGTCAGTTGCGCTGACAGACATCTAGCGAGGAGCGAGTCGAGGCCTGCAGGACGACGCAGCGACGAGCGAAGAAAAAGTCGAATGATTTAAATCTGTTTACCGTCTTTACTAGGTTCGAAGAAAGTTACTACAGTAAATTCTACACCCGAACGGGAGGCACACAAACTTTGGCCAAAAAAAGCGCTACATACTACTTCGCAATAGCAATGCTCATTCTCTTCGCAGTATCCTCGTTCGCGGTAATACTCTCCTCGCGGAGCTCGCCGAACGATGATTCGAACGCCCCAACGCCGACCCCCGTTGTCTTCGAGGGTTCTGCAACTGCCCAAGCTCGTTTGCTCGAATTCCAGGACCAGGCAATCATCCAATGCCAATCCAACCCGCCTTTCCCAACCAACGCAGTATCCCAAGTGCCCGGCATAACGAGTTTCTACAAGTCCAGCGATAATCTGGGCGTCGCCTTGCTCAACGAAACCCTCTTGGCATCGGCAAACGCGTCGGGCTCCGACGCGCTCTTCAGCGTACAGTACAATTTGTCGAGCTATTGCCTCGAGCCGGTGGTTTTGCGGCTGGCGTTAGTCGAGTTTTCGGACGCGTCGTTAACGCTCGCGTCAGAAAACAATTCAGTCGAAACGATTACGCCTCGACAAATACTCGCAGCCTACCCGTACGGCACTAAAGGCATTCCGGCCTACGTTGCCTACGATTCAACCGTTAACGAAACGCTTTCGTTGAGCATCTACGCCTCGCTCGAGGACGGGCGGCTTTCGCGTTTCTTGGCGCAGGGCATTGACTCGTCCGAGTCGCGCATCGCAATGTTCCCCGCCAACGTCACCGTGGCCGAGCTGTTGGACGAGGGACGGCTCGAGAAAAGCGTTTCCTTCGCCGAACGCATCCGGAACTGGACTCTCGCAGCGCAGCAACTCAACTCTTCACCAAACCTTGAAGTTACATTAATAGATTACTCGCCCGAAAACGCGTTCGTAGCACTGGCAGCCGATTCGGAAACTGCGTCAGCCGCCGTTGAAGCGCTTTCAAACGAGTCATTCATCGAATCCATTGACGCGTTGAACGAATCCGTACAAATCACGGTTACGGGCAATTACACTGATGTCGGTGCACTCACCAACGCGCTCACTGCAGTGGGTTTGACAAACTATTCCTTGCCTAACTCGACGCTTTCCGCGGCCTATACGTTTACGGATTACGCTGCAGCGGCGCAGGACGCACAAATAGGCTTGCCCGGCAGTAAAACGCTGCGCCTCGCAATAGCCGTTGTTGACGAGCGGCGCCAACTCTCCTTTGACAACCACGTCGTCATGCCGCAGAACGTGACGATGGCCTTGGATGGCCGCGTGGCAGTTGGGGAAACGCTTAAAGTCAGGTTGCTTGCATTACTGCAGGGTCCGTTGGTAGTACAGTCTACCGCACAACAAGAAGAATAAAGCGCGGGCTTGAATAGTTTAATGATTTAAACAAAAGGTGAATTTAATGGTTGAACTAGTAGAGAAGAATGATTTCGTAGAGCTTTCTTTCGTGGGCAAGGACTCGGATGGCAACGTCTTTGAGCAAACCAAGGGCAAGCCCGTCCTCGTCGTGGCAGGTGTGGGCCAAGTACTCCCCGGGCTTGACGAAAAACTCGTCGGAAGCGAAGTTGGCAAGAAAACCTCGGTCGTAGTGCCTAAAGACAAGGCTTTCGGCGACCGCCGAACCGACCTCGTAGGCTTAGTGCCACTCGCATCATTCCAAAAGCAGGGCGTGACGCCGCAAGTTGGGCAAGTAGTCGAGCTCGACGGCAAGCGCGCCCGCGTGCAAAGCGTGGCGGGCGGCCGCGTTCGTGTAGATTTCAACCACGAGCTAGCAGGCAAAGACCTTTCTTACGAGTACACTGTTGAAAAGCGTTTCTCGATGCCGCAAGCAAAGCTTGATGCGCTCTCTAAAGACCAGCTTTTCAGCGCGCCAGTAAAACTCGAAGGCGAATCCGTTACCGTGTCAATTGGCTCCGATAAGCCGAAGGACGCCAACTTCATCGTCGCCAAGCTACGCTTCATTGATTTCGCACTGCGTTACGCGGGCGCCAAGAAAGTCGTGTTCAACGAGGAGTATGCACTACCAAAGGAGAAGGTGCACGAAAAAGGGTAGTTCTCAGGTAGTTTTAAATAAGTTGGGTTGCAATATTATTCTTGCAATCCGTTTTAGCTTTTAGCTTATAAGCTAGTTTTTGGTGATCTAATGGTTGAAGAACACCGCCTCAAGGGCACTACGACTGTAGGAATCGTTTTTGACAAGGGCGTCGTACTAGCCGCAGATAAGCGTGCTACAATGGGCACGTTCATCGCTTCGAAGACCGTTGAAAAGATTCAGATGGTCGCAGACAACATGGCGCTCACCACCGCGGGTGGTGTGGGCGACGCGCAAGCTTTGGCCCGTATGCTTCGCGCCGAACTCGAGCTCTACCGTTATTCTAAGGGCCGTCCCATGACCGTTCAAGGCGCGTCAACGCTTTTGGCGAACATGCTTCAAGGCCACAAGTATTACCCTTACTTTGTTCAACTCATCATCGGCGGTTTCGACGACGCGCCTTGCCTCTTCGACCTCGACCTCTTCGGTGGTTTGCTTGAAGAGAATTACACGTCGACTGGTTCGGGAAGCGTGGTAGCGTTCGGCGTGCTCGACGAAGGATACAAGGAAAAGCTCTCAGAAAAAGACGCGGTGGCTCTTGCAACCAAGGCCGTGCGCGCGGCGATAAAGCGCGACAGCGCGACCGGTGAAGGCGTTGACGTTATCGTCATAACCAAGGACAACGTGCGAAGGCTCATTGACTCAGAACTACCCAAAGCCGCTTAGACTCTCAACGCGGCAAAACCGTAACACGAATTCCGCCGGCACACGGCATTAATGGTGCTTCAACTAATGTCTACTATAAAAGAAATTGAGGAAGGCGTCGCGTCCGTAGTACCTGCAGAGTGCGGTCTATCTAAAGTCGAGTTTGAAGGGCCCCAAATCGTCATCTATTTGAAGAACATGGCGGCGTTCTACCGTGACGAGAACCTCATCACGAAGATCGCTTCCAAGCTCCGCAAGAAAGTCGTCCTCCGCAGCGACTCGAGCGTGCTCATGCCGCCCGAACGCGCCAAGGAACGCATTGAACAGCTCATTCCGCCCGAGGCCGGAGTCAAGGACATAAAGTTCGACGCGAGCTTCAACGAAGTCCAAATCGAGGCCATGAAACCAGGCGTCGTCATCGGTAAGGGCGGCAGCGTGCTCAAGAGCATTATCATCGCAACGGGCTGGTCGCCCAAAGTGCTGCGCTCGCCGACAATGCCTTCAGAGATTGAAGCCGCCATTCGAAACGCGCTTTTGAACAACAGCGAGCAACGCAAAAAGTTCTTACTCGGCCTCGGAAAGAAGATGACCGTTGCAAGCAACGGCTGCGAGTGGGTTAAAGTCACCGCGCTAGGCGGCTTCAAGGAAGTCGGCCGCAGTTGCTTCCTATTGCAGACGCCCGCGAGCAACGTGCTGGTTGACTGCGGAATCAACCCGGACACGAGCGACCCTTCAAAGAACTATCCTTACCTCAACGCCATGGGCATTTCCTTAGAGCAGCTTGACGCCGTCATCTTGAGCCACGCCCACCTCGATCATTGCGGTTTCATTCCGTACCTTTACGCTTACGGCTACGAAGGGCCTGTTTACTGTACCCCGCCCACGCGCGACCTCATGGTATTGCTGCAGCAGGATGCGGTCAACATCATGCACTCCGAGCACGGCAAGTCGCCTTACGCCGAGAAGGACATCAAGAAACAACTCAACCACGTCATCACGCGCGAGTACGGCGAAGTCACCGACGTCACGCCCGACGTGCGTTTCACGTTCCACAACGCCGGCCACATGCTTGGCTCGGCACAAATACACATGCACATCGGCGAAGGCTTCCATAATCTGGTCTATTCGGGTGACATAAAGTACGGTAAGACCAAGCTGTGCGATCCCGCGGTCACGAACTTCCCCCGCGTGGACACGCTCATGATGGAATCGACGTACGGGAGCCACTTGGACGTCAAGCCCCGCATTGAGGAGTGCGACAACCGTATTTACGACGTCATCAAGCGCACGACGGATGCAGGCGGCAAAGTCCTCATTCCAGTCATCGCCTCCGGCCGCGCACAGGAGATGATGCTCGTGCTCGAAGAAAAGTTCAAGGACCCCGACTTCCCCGTCTATTTCGATGGCCTCTCGAAAGAATCGAGCGCCATACATACAGTTTACCCCGAGTACTTGCGCCGCAACGTGCAACGCCGCATACTACAGAACGACTCGCCTTTCGACAAGCCCATGTTCAACACGATTACCACGCGCGACAAGCGCAAGGGCATAGCGGAATCCAAAGACCCCGCGGTAATATTGGCGCCTAGCGGAATGCTTTCCGGCGGGCCCTCGGTTGAATTCCTCAAAATGATGGCAGACGACCCCAAGAACACGCTCATCTTCGTCGGCTACCAGGCCGCCCTGTCAATGGGCCGCAAGGTGCAGAACGGTGAACGTGATGTTCCCATACTCAACGAGCAGAACAAGCAGGACACGCTTAAAGTCAACATGAACGTCGTTACCATTGACGGCTTTTCTGGTCACAGCGACTGGTCGCAGTTGCTCGCTTACGCCCGCAACGCCCGCCCGCGGCCCAACCGCATCTTCACCATGCACGGCGAGGCGTCTAAATGCGAAGAGCTCGCCCGCACACTCAACAAGATGCTGCACAGCGAGACGCGCGTGCCAATGCCGCTGGACACAATGCGGCTCAAGTAAACGTTTTTCAACGCGCTTGAAGTGACTCTAATTATGCGAATCGTTATCACGGGAACGCCGGGCACGGGCAAGACCACTCTAGCCAAAGCGCTCGCCAAGGAGCTGGGCGTTCCATTCGTCGACGTCAAGGCGTTCGAAAAGCGCGCCGCCCTGCGCCGCGAAGGGCGCGAAACCGTTGTCAGCGTCAAAAAGCTCGAAAAACTGCTTGTCAAGGCCACGGCGCACGAAAAAGGCTTCATCGCCGAAGGCCACCTACTCTGCGAGCTGGCGCTCCCGTGCGACGCTTGCATCGTCTTGCGGTGCAATCCCACGCTGCTACAGCAACGTTTAAAGGCGCGTCGCTATAGTGCGGCTAAAGCTGATGGTAATGTCGTGTCCGAGATGCTTGATTACTGTCTCCTCAACGCGGAGTCCAACTACAAGCGCGTAATACAGATTAATTTCACCAAGCCAAAAACGCTTAAAACCGTTGTAAAACGACTCGGGAGTGGTAAATCCGACGCCGTTGATTTTTCGCGGCTGTTGCTCGCGCCCCGCTTTAAGGCGCTTCTCGACCGGCAGCTTAGAGTTTAAAGAACGGTTTGACTCCTTGGAAAGGTATAAATATTGGTTAGTCATATAAGTGCGTCTTATACCCACAGAGCACTAACCGAGGTGACACAGATGAGCATTGCATTACTCCCCTTCCGCGCCGCCGAAGATTCGGATAACGAAGAAGAATGGGACGACGATGAGGACTGGGACGACGACGAAGAAGATTTGGAATCCGGCGAAGAAGAATAATCTTTTCGCATCCAGTCCAACTCTAACAAGCCCTTTATCTTTTTGTTTTTCTTTATTCTATTGATTTTGGAAATGAAAACGCTAAAGCCCGCGTTCCGGGCACAGTTGCGAAGAATCTATGGCGAGCTTTTAACCGAAGCTCAAGCCGTGCGCCTAGCCCTCGCCTCGAAAGAACCAATAGTGTGCGTCGGCGACGTATCCACCCTCAACCTCACCCGCGGCGGGGTAAAGCCCATTGTCTCCGTAGTAGATTTCAAGAGCGAGCGCAAGCCGCTCTCCGAGGGCGAGGCTGAAGAGATTCGTGCTCTTGACGCGCGCGTCTTCCACGCATTCAACCCGCCGGGCTGCATCAGCGGTGAAGCCGCGGGTGCGCTCTCCGACGCTTTAGCCCACGTTAAAAGCCACGGGCCGGCAGTCGTCATAGTTGAAGGTGAAGAGGACTTGCTGCTATTGCCCGCAATCGTCCTCGCCCCGGACGGGACACTCATATTCTACGGCCAGCCCAAGCAAGGAATCGTGCTCGAGCGTGTCAATAGTGAGTCGAGGGCGCGAGCGCAAAACTTCTTGGAAGAAGGCTTCGTCTAGCGTTTGCCGTTTTTCTCTTTGTCCTGCATTGTCAAGAGCTGGAGCGTTACCGTGTCAACGGGGATTAAGTCTTTCTCGTTTATTCCGAGCTTTTTGAAGAGCGCCATCGCCAACTTCTCGTCGCGCTCGCGTTGTGAGTCAATGTTCGTCGCCGGCAGTGCGACTTCCACGAGTTCGCCCAAGTCCTTGACGTCGAACACCACGACTGGCAGGTTGACGTGCTTGAAGCTCCATACGCGGTAATCGCGGGAAAAAGCGTACTGATAGCCGAGCGATTCGAGGTTGTCCTCAATTTGCGGCGCGCTGCTCACGTCGAATCCGAGGAATTCTTCTTCTTGAAGCATGTACGCTTCCGAGATAATAGTCTCTTTCTCAGTTTGCTTGTCCGTTCGTACAAGCATGTACGCGTAGACACCGTTGCCGAAGGGTTTGGCATGCACTGCCTCAACGTACTCGCCTCCGCCGGTAAAACGTGCTTTCAAGTCTTTTTCCAGCGCATAAACCGCCTTGTCCGAGTCCGCAATGGGCGCGGTATAGCGTACTTCGGGAATCTTCCATTTTAGTTTGTGGCTTTTTGCTTTCTTGCCGTGCCTCACGCCGACGAGCTTGTCCAGAACTTCGAGAATACCCAAATCAAGTCACTTCCTTGTACGCGGGTGGCTTGCGGTTGTGCCACCAGAAACCGTACGCGAGCGTGATTAAAATTGCTATCCCCAACCCGCCCAGGGCGAGGTCCATCCCGTTGCCACCGCCCGACCCGTAAACGCCTGACGCGAGCGCCATTGCGGTAAACCACTTTCCGTTTTCCGCCAGCTGGAGCGCTTTCTCGGCCGCAGCCCTCTCCGAATCGCTGCCCGCGCGTCCAAGCGCGGCGTCGACGAGTTGTTTAGCATCTTCGGCGAGCGCCGCACTGCGCAACGACAGCTCGCGAGCCGCCTCCGTAAACGCGGCCGCGCGTCCCGACACAAAGTCGGCGTCGTATTCGTCTGCGACGATGCCACCGCTGCCATCCTCGCGTGCTAGATTAGCTAACTCACGTTCAAGCTTTACGGCTTTCTTCGCAGACTCCCGTGCAGCAGTTGCGGCTGGAAGCGATTTTGCGTACTCTTCCGCATCTACAAACGCAGCCTCGACAGCACGGGCTTCCGCTAGTACGGATTCCCTTATGTTCATGTAGTCTTCTAGTGCCCGCTTGCGCGCCGACTTTTGTGCGGCGGCTTCGGCTTGCGCTTGCGAGAGTGCCGTGGCGGCTTTTACTGCAAGGCGGATTGATTGGGCGAGGTTTGCTTGCGCGAGCCGGACCGAGTTGGCCGAGTCGGCGAGTATTTGGGCGCACGTTCGCCGCAGCACGTAGTCCTTTGAATCGCAATCGTTTTTTGTAACCGAAGCCAGTGACTTCAAGCTGCCTTCCGCGGCCTTTCGTGCGTTCTTGGCCGCAACGGTCTTTCCTTCGGTTGCCGCGTCAAGCATTTCTTCGAGCGCGGTGGCGAGTGCCTCGTCGTTCAAGTTTGTTGCGGCTTCAATCGCTTGGCGCGCTTCTTCCTCCAGCGCGAGTGCCTCTACTGGTAATTCGGGTGGTTCTGACGCGATTGCGTCCAATTCGGAGAGCGCTTCAAGCGTTTTTCCTTCCTTGAGCAATCCAGTTATCATTGCTTTTTGTGTGGCGTTTGCCGATGATTCGGAGAGCCTTGCTTGCGCGAGTGCTCCGAGCGGGTCGCAGTACGCCTCGTAATATATCCTCTTTTTTTCGTCTTGGCCCAGCCTGAATGATACGAAAGCGTAGTGTCTTCCGCCGGAGTCGAACTGCGTTACCTTGTTCAAGTCCTGTCCCTTAACCGTGAGCTTGCTGTTGGGGCACGCCGCGGGTTCGTCTATTGTAACCGTGGCCGAAGGTATCTCAACATCCAGAGAGTTTTCCACTTCGTACTCGTAGGAAATGGAGCTGTCAGTCGCGCTGATTATACTCTTCTTTGCGTGCAGTGGGTCGCGTACTAGGAAAGTGGCTTGTACAATGTTCTCTCCCTTGGCAAGCGGAACGTGCATCACCAATTCTTTACCGTTGTAGGAGTATGCGGTTGCCCCATCGGCAGACGCGGTCTCGGCGGAATAGTTTGTCGTTACCGTACCCGTTACGTCTTCGAACGCAGTTATGATGAACAAGCGCGTTACTACCGCGCTTTGAGCGTCGGCGCGTTCGACGGTTGTTTTTGACGAGCCGAGTTGTGCCGCCTTGCCGCGCGCGGTTACGGTAACCCAGTGAAGCTGGCCTTTTGCGGTAGTGTTTATCGTCATTCTTCCCGCAATAATGCTTGTTCCCGTGCTCGCTTGCCAGTCAACTATGCGGCCGGGCAACTTTCCAACGTAGAGTTCAACTCCTTGCGCGGGTCCGAGCGAGTTTTCGGCTGAAAATACTGCGTGAAATAATGTTTCTTCTCCGACCTGCGCTTCTTCGGCCGTAATCGTGGTCTCAAGTTTTTCTTGCAAGTGGGCTTCAACCAGGCTACGTGCTAGGGCAAGGTAGTTGGTGGTGATTGTGGTGAGTCGGGCGCGTGCTTGGCGCAATCGTCCGACGCTTTCGGGCAGGGGGCCGCGCATAGTGAAAAGCGTTTTTATTTCTTCTAACTCGTTGCGTTCCGCGTCGCTTGAAGGAATTGCTTCTTCGGCTTCGAACACTACCTCAGCGTATTCTGTCGCAGCTTTAGCCAGCACGCTTTCCTCTATCGCATCTAACCGTAGGAGTATCTGCGTTGCCGTTTCCGCGGTACCGGTTTCAAGCGCTTCGTTCGCCGCGGCGAGCGCGACTTCTTCTTCAGCAACGGACAGCGCGTCAGTTTTTGCGCGTAATACTAGGTCTTTGAGTTCGACGAGCCGTGCGCGTGCGGCTAGTACGGGCGCGTCGGGTTCACTTGCTAGCGCAGTGGCAGCCGCTATGTCTTTTAAGGCGCGGGCGAAGGACTGGATTCTTTCGCCGCGGGGCCTTTCCTCCGCGTTGGCCAGCGTTGCTTTCACGCGTTCGAGCAGTATCTTTGCTGCTTCTGCCGAGTATGTCTTGCTTGACAGCTCCCGCCGGGCCGCTTGTTCGGCGTTGGCCATTGCCGCGAGCGTGGCAGTTGAGAGCTGTGAGTCGAGTTGTTTGCTTGACGCGTCTATTGAGAGTACGATGCTGCGTGCCGCTGACAGGTTCGATATCGCTTGCCGGTAAAGCGCGGTTGCCTTTGCCGTGCTGCCGCGTGCTTTGGTTTTCTGCGTCCTTTCCGCGGAATCGCCCGTCGCCTGCGCTCGCGCCAACAATTGCCGCGCTTCAAGGAGTTGTTCACGGTACGATTTCGACTGGCTGCTTGTTGCGGTCCTCAATCCCGCGTCGAGCATTTCGAGGGATTCGGGCGAAATGTCTTCGAGGCGTTCTTTCTCCGAGTACTCCAAGGAGAGTTCGGCGAGCTTGTATTCACGTTCGAACGTTTCGCGGCCGTCCGCCGC
The DNA here is from genome assembly GCA_001871595.1 of Candidatus Micrarchaeota archaeon CG1_02_55_22. Classification (GTDB taxonomy): domain Archaea; phylum Micrarchaeota; class Micrarchaeia; order Norongarragalinales; family UBA97; genus UBA97. The sequence goes on from MNVH01000011.1 coordinate 10,344, forward strand.
TTCCTCTTCCAAGAGTATTAGCGCGTCCGAAGCCTTGTTGTCTAGAGTGATGACTTCGCGCAGGATTGAGTCTTCACCAATGAGGTCGCGCACTGGCTTTGAGAAGTCGCCTTTGCCTTCAATGGTCTTGTCCCACGCGTGCGTTACTCCTACCGCCGTTGTTTGAATGCGCGCGCCAAGGCTCTTAGGGTTAGTCGGGTTTTCTACCTGGGCCTTGATCGATTCGGCTTCCTCGAGAACACCAGTCGCCGCTCCCTCATAGCCCGCGTCCCGCGCGGCTTCGAGTTCGGCGAGTTTGGCGTCGGCTACGCCGAATGCTTCGCGCACGCTTCGCACGGCGAGCGAGAGCGCGGTGCTGCCTTTCATACTGCATTCGTAGGATAGATAGCTGAGCGTGAGCGGTGCGGCAGGGGTTATGGCGGCGTAGTCGCGTTGTATTTGTGCGAGCGTCCTTGCCGAGTCGAGCTCGAGTTTCGCCTTATACGCCAAATCAATTGCTGGAGCGAATTCTGGCCGCGCGCTTATACCGTTAGGCAGGTTGAATGGCTTTACGTAGTTGCCGCAGTATTCAGTAGTAAGGTAGTAGTAGGATATGTCGGGCGGCTGGGGTTGGAATAGGTGTGAGTATTCGGAGAGAGCGGCAGCGTTGGACGCGAGTAACAGGATTGCCAGAAGCAGGGCGGGCTTCAACTCGCGCACAATCCTCCCGTGCAGTTCGTGCTGTTGCACTCGTTATTGTACCCGCAGGCGCATCCCGTCGTGGCTTCGCCCCTGATTCGCGCTTCCTGTGGGCAGGCGCCGGTCTCGATGTGTCCAGTATTGTTTACTACCGTGTCGTTTATCGTGCTGATGTTGCCTTTGCTTACGGTGATTATCGCTACCGCAAAGAGCACCACCGCCGCTACGAGCAGCAGGTATTCAAGGCTGGATTGTCCGCGCATTTTTCTCCCAGCAATTAGTTTTCTGGGTTATTATAAGCGTTATTCTTGTACTCGCTTTTTGCAGTATCCGTAGAACTATTAGTTTGACGTGTATTCGAGTGATTTTCCTAGCAATAAGTCGATTGCTACTGTGGCGTAGCTTCCCGACGGTAAAGAAAAGCGTAGCTTTGCCGCGTCGCCTTCTTGAACGCCCGAAAAGCCTACTAGGGGCATGGCGGTCGGGCGCAGCGAGCCCTTGCTTGATAGTTCTGGGAACATCTTGATGTTGAAGGATTCCGGCGTCAAGCCCATCTCTTCGAGCGCCGCTTTCGCGTAATCGCCGCCCTGGCTTTCGTATCCCGGAATGGCCTGCAACGCGAAAGCCGCTTTCTCAGTGCTAGCTTTCTCTAGGTCAGGAAAACCGTTGACGTCGGCGGGGCACCACCATTCGGCGTCTTCGAGACATTTCTCCTCGGTCCTGCGCCGCAAGGCGATGTTGAACGCGAGGGATTGGGCAGCGTGGATGAACAATAACTGCGTGCGCCGGTGCATCGTCCTAAAAGCGCCCGCGTAATCGTTCGGCTTCTTTTCAAGCCATGCAATCATGCTTCTCTCGATATCGAGTTTTCTCGGGAACTCTTTCAACGCTTTACCGTAATCCCCGCTCTCGCGCAGTGCCTTGCGTGCCTCGCGCGACTCGGAATCCTCTTTTCCACCCGTCTCACATAAGTATTCGGTCACGGCGGACTTTACGTCGCCTTTGCAGAGTAGGACGCCGATTTTGTGCGTGTTGCCACGCAGCGAACCGAAGCGTTGCGAGCCGAAGTAGTTGGGCAGGCGGTAGTTTGCCTTTGCGGCTACTTCGTTTATGGCTTGTGCATCCGGCTTAATGCCGCAATTTCTTTCATTGAGCGTGATGGTGAAGCGGTTGCCCGCGAGCGCTCCGAGCTTGATTTTTTCGCGGGCCTTCCAAGCGCCGTTGATTTTCACGTCTTTCACGCGCGTCGTCAGGACGCGGCCGGGGTCGACGGCGAACACGCTTGCCAACTGCGTCGTCACGGCGTTGCGGTCCTTCATTCCCGCGTAGTCAATACGTTTTTGCGAGACGTGCAGCGCTTTGGCCAGCGCCGCGATTGCTTGGCTGGTGGCCCAGAGGCGTTTTTGGAGGACGAAGTGCGTGAAGTAGTCGCGTTCGAGCGCCTCGTCATCTTCCTTGCCTAAATCTATGCTTTCGTTCAGCGCGAGCACGGTGCCGTCGGAGAGGATTTCTTCAACTAGGAATTCTTCTGGTTCGAAAGCGTTCATTTGTGTTGTTCTGCCTGTTACTAGATTAGGAAGAAGAGTACCATGGTTATGAAGATGGCTACTGCGAATTGGGTTGAGACGTAGGCGAGCGCTGCTAGGGCAAGGGGCCCGCCTATCGCGTATAATTGCAGGTCGGGGTAGTAGGTGGCGACGTGTATGCCGACGACGATTCCGAGCGTGTATACTAGGAAGATGAACGCCGTAAACTTGCGGACTGTTTCCGAAATGTTGTCTATGAGGCGCTGGGCGAGCTCGTTCAGGATTCCCATAATAAATAGTTCTCTCGGACGGCTTTTAACAGTTTAGTTAGCGTCCTGTCTACGCACCTATTTGTACCGTAGGAATGCGCCGATGCCGCCGAAGGTGCCTTTGAATGTGGAGCCTTCAGCGGTTTCGATTGAGACGCGGTCGATTGGTATGCCGGCGGTTTCAGCGATTTTCTGCAGTTCGTCGGCGAGGTTGTTGCTTTCTTTGGTTTTGAGTTTTCCGCCGCACTCGCACTCTTCCTCATCGTTGTCCTCGTCGCTCATCAGCGTTTTTTCATTGTTGCAGTTGGCGCACACGAGCTTGTTCTCGTACAAGTAGAGGTCTTCGGCCAGTAGCAACCGTTCGGCTTGGCCGCTTTCAAGCGTTTTCTTTACCTGTCGGTAGCCGTACGTTGCCAAGCCGTTGGTGACGACTTCCTTGATGAACCTGTCGACGAGCTGTTTCTCGACGACTGCCTCGTGCTCTTTCATGAGGTCGCTGCCCTTGTCGATGACTTCGCGCAAGCCGTACTCGTCCGTGTAGCTGGTGTCCACCATTCCCAAAATCTTAAGTTGGTAGTTGTACGTCTTTTCCTTGAGGAAATCCTCCTTAGCCGGGCCGGGGCCGCCGACGATGACGCCTTTCATGTTTTTATAGGTTAGAAAAGAGTCCATTGCTTCGCCGATGCGCTTCTGGTAATACTCGATTCCTTCCTCGCGCAAGCGCCCGTAGCGTTGTGACGAGTTGTGGGCGATTATCCCTTGGGCGATAAAGTTCTCGTTGCCGGGTATTTCAAGGTCGTAGAAGTTTATTCCTTCGGCGGGTGCGTTTTCTATTGATTCAATGCGGGCAATGGTGGCATCGGATTCGGCGTATTGGTTGAGCATTTCCTTGTTTTCTTCGGGTAGTGTGGATGCGAGTTCGAGCAGGTAGTTTCTTCCAAGCAGCCGCGTGCCTGAGAGAAAGGGCTGGAATCTTGCCCGAACAATTGCGTTCAGTCCTTTGTTTTTGACGAGCTTGGCGGTAAACTTGCCGTTTATTGGTGCATGGTTGGCTTGGCTTTTGCTCGTATTGGCTTCAAGCAGCCTTTCTAGTTTGGCGTTCTTTTCAGTGCTTGTTAAGCCGATCTGTACTTTGAACGCTTCAAGTTCGTTCCTTCCGCGAAACACTATAGTGTATTGCGGTTTGTAACGGGTTTTTTTGTGTAGTACGGAGGTAACAATGCCGAAGCGTTGTAGCATTAGCGCTATTTGTCGGACAAGTCTTTCGTTTATCATGCTTAAGCCAATTCCTCGCACGCTGACGTTTCCTTCCGCGTCAAAGATGCCTCGCAGGAATGCTGATGCGATTTCGTCAGGGGCGGACATTATACGCGCAGGAATGCTTCGCGCCAAGCCTTTGGCAGTGGCTTCGGGAAAGTTGGTTCGTAAGTATTCTGTTAGTGCCAAACTGTAGGCGCGTGTCTCGATGTATCTTTCACCGAAGCCCGTAGAACGCCGCCTTTCGCGTAAGCTAGTATTAACGCCGAGGTTCTCTGTTAGTATTTCCCGGTAATAGTTCGCCACTTCCAGACGGTCTTCGTAGAGTGTTATTCGGTTGCGTTCAGTGGTACCATCTCCTATCAGGTAGCCGAGTAGTTGCGCGAGTTCTGGTGTAAGGTTTGTTGGCAGGTTTGCGCCGCGGACTGAAACGTTTTCGTAGAATTCTTCAGGCAACCCGTAAAACGAGACGAGTTCTCCGAGTTTTTGAATGCTTTGGCGCTTCCCGGTTTCAAGGTTTGATATGCTCATCTGTTCACAGCCGAGAGATTCGGCTACTGTTTGTTGAGTCAGGCCGCGGGTTGTGCGGACCTTTTTCAGTATCAAGCGCCCGGCTTCCGAAACCACTGCTTCTACTCGAGGCATTGTGAGCGGGGGGTTTATTGAAGTTATACGAAGTTTGCTTGTAAGTAGGAGCAGGTCGCCCTTTTTGAGTTCGCACGCGAGCTTTTCCTCCGTTCCCGTCTCAGTCTCACAGAAGAACCGGTGTTCGTTGGTTGCTATTAATTCGGTTGTCGGACTGCGAGTCCGAATTCTAAGCGCGTGGGGTGCAGTTCTAGCGTAAACGTTTGTGCACTCAGCAGGTTCAATCATTTGTTTTTTGAAATTATAAGAGAGTACGGACTCTCCGGGCTTAACGTCGCGTATTTCTTTTATAGTTCCATCCGCCATTTGGACTAGCGTCTTTTCGTGTAGACACTGTCCGCCTTTGTGAGTTTTGCTGTGCGCGGTGGAGTGGATTTGCTTGATTACCTTGATTTGTTTGCCGACGAGCGCGGCAATGGTTGCTTCCTTGCCATCCATAACAACCAGGCCGTACGTGTCGGTGGTGTTGATAAGCTCGTTGAGTGGTTCGAGTACGAACATTGATTCGCACCGATAGAATTGTGTGACAATGGGCACGGGCGGGATGACGGAATAGAGTTCGACGTCGGGACGGCCTTCGACTTCCGAGACGTTGCCTGCAAAGACTGCCATGCCCATATCGGGCGTGGTTTTGAACGTCTTTAGGTATTGCATTATCTTGTCGAGCGCGGCCTGTACGTTTTTCTTTGTCGAGGCGCTCTTGATGTTGCTTGCCTGCCCGTACTCCTCTTTGAGTTTACCAGTAATGTCGCTTATGGGGTAGCCGGGCGTCATATAGACGCTTACTAGTTCGGTGCCGCGGCCGCGGAACTTCTTTAGCGCCTCAACTTGTTTCTTGAATTCGTATAACGCGAGTGACTTATTGTCGTTGCTTGCAGCCATTTCAATTACCTAATTGGCCCGCAACCTATTTTAATGACGGTTACGGGGGTTCACGGTTTTTCAGGCGTCATCACGTCGAAGCCCGTGTAGCGTCTCAACGCGGGGGGAACGGTAACTGTTCCGTCCTCGTTTTGGTAGTTTTCCAGTATAGCGACCATTGCGCGGGAAGTGGCCATGAGCGTGTTGTTGAGCGTGTGCAGAAAAGCCTTTTCCGCGTCGTCGGCGCCTTGCTTGCCGACGCGGTATTTCGCATTCAAGCGTGTTGCCTGATAAGCAGTACAGTTGCTGCAGCTTCCGACTTCGCGGTACTCCTTGTTGCGCGGAAACCAAGCCTCGACGTCTTGTTTCTTAGCTGCTACTATTCCGATATCGCCCGTGCAAATCTCGAGTATCTGGTAGGGTATTCCGAGCGCTTGCCAGAACGCTTCCGAATTGGCAAGAATTTCGTCGAAGTACTTCCACGATTCTTCGGGCCGGCAGAAGACGAATTGTTCGACTTTGTTGAACTGGTGCATGCGGAAGAGGCCTTTAGAATCCACGCCGTGGCCTCCGATTTCCTTTCTGAAGCACGCGCTCAATCCCGCGTACTTCAAGGGCAGCTCTTTGGCGTCAACGACTTCGTCCTTGTACATCGCGGCGAGGGGGTGTTCGCTCGTCGCAATCATGTACTCGTCCTTGCCGTCGAGCTTGTAGATTACGTCTTCAAAATCGCTCAAACTCGTGACGCCCTCGTAGGCATCGCGCCGCAGCATCATTGGCGTATTGACCAGCGTGTAGCCGCGTTCGGAGAGCAAATCAACGGCCATGCGTATTAGGGATTGTTCGAGTATGGCGAGTTGGCCTTTAATGTAAACGAATCCTTGTCCGCTGACTTTAGCGGCGCGTTCGAAGTCCGTCCAACCGTTCTTTTGGCATAACTCTCCGTGTGGTACCAGCTCGAAGTTCTTCTCGGTTGGCTCACCGTGCTTGCGTATGACGACGTTGCCCTTCTCGTCAGCGCCGTAGGGCACGCTTTCATGCAACAAGTTCGGCAGCCGCATCAAGTAGTAGCGCATCGTTTCTTGCTGGCCCGCGGCGGTTTCCTCCGCCTCTTTTATCTTGGCCGGCACGTCCGCCGCCTCTTCTTTCAACGCGGCAATTTTCTCTGGCGCGAGCTTGTCTTTTATTGCCTGCGCCACTTCGTGGCTCGCCGTGTTGCGCCTAGCCCGCAAGGCCTCGATTTCGGCGTTGAGCTTGCGGTGTTCCTCGTCGAGCTTGACGAGTTCATCGAGCCACGCGCTCTTTTCAGGATCCTGCCGTTTGGCCAAGTTAGTTTTTACCGTGTCGATATTGCCGCGTATGAACTTTAGGTCCAGCATGCGATTACTTCCTTAAGAGTTCGCTTCGTGCCTGCTCGAGCTGCCCGCGTGCAACGTCTTGCTTTCGTTTGAGCGAGCCGACGAGCGAGCTAGAGAAGCGTATTACCATCAAGTTTTCGTAGATTGCGTCCATTGCATCGTAGTAGCGTTCCGCCTCGGTCGCGTCGCCGCGCCGCAGCGCCAGTTGTAGTTCGCGTCGGAGTTCACCAACGCAGTCCGCCAAACCGTTCAAGTACGCCAAGTCGTCTACTCCAAGTTCGTCTTGTTTCGGCAACGCTTTCTTCTCGAAGACTGCCATAAGGCACGATGCCTCGACGAACTCCTGGGGCGCCACCGCTCCAGTAGCTTCAAGTCCAGTGCTGAGGCGCTTGAGCTCTTCAAGGCCTTTTCCTGCGAGTTCTAGGTGTTCTTTAGCGCTTTGCAGGTTGTCCGCATGCATTGCCTTTATTGACGTCGCGCACTCGCGCACCACTTGGCGTGTCAAAGGAATGAGCGTGTCTTGGCGTTTTTCCTTGTCTTCAAGGCGTGTGGCTATGAGTTTGATGCTTTGTTCAATTCCGTCTTCCATGCATTATTGTGGGCTTTAAAAGGCTTTTATGCCTATCTAATAGCGGGTACTTGTAATGATTCGAGTCGTTGTTCTGGGCACTACGGCAGCGCTGCCGACCAAGCGCAGCCACTCTTCCTGCATCGCCGTGCGCTACGGTGGAGACTACTTGTTCGACTGCTGTGAGGGCTGCCAGCGCCAGATGATGAAGCACGGTATCTCGCCGATGCGCGTGAACGCCGTTTTTGTAACGCATTTGCACGCCGACCACTTTCTCGGCCTATTCGGTTTAGTCCAGACCATGGGCTTGCAGGGCCGTACACAACCGCTCTTGATAGTCGGCCCGAAGGGCACCAAGGAACTGTTTTCAACCGTCTTCAGCCTAAAGCCATTGCGCCCCGCTTTCCCGATAGCGTACAAGGAAATCTCGCGCGCCGGAGCGGTTTACAGGAATGAATTGTTCAGCGTCAAGGCCTTTCCGGTAAAGCACACGGCCAAGGCTTACGGTTACGTTTTGGACGCGCATTCCTACCGACGCTTTGACGAGGCTAAAGCTAAATCCCTCGGCGTTCGCGGCCGCATGTTTACCGAGCTGCAGGAGAAGGGAGCTGTCACGGTTGACGGAAAGAAAATCAAGTATGCCGACGTCACTTACTTGCAATCCGGCAAGAAACTCGTTTATACGGGCGATACGGCACCGTGCCCCGCAATTGCAAGAAACGCTGCTGGTGCGGACTTGTTGGTTCACGAGTCTTCCTTCCATTCCGACCAGAAGGAATTGGCTGCGGAAAAGCTTCACGCGACCGCGGCGCAGGCAGCGAAGGCCGCAGCTTCGGCCAAGGTCAAGAAGCTCATGTTAATACATTTTTCAAACCGCTATGAGGACAAGCGCCCGTTGCTCGAAGAGGCTAAAAAGGTTTTTGACCAAACTATCCTTGCCGAAGAAGGGCTTGAAGTGATAATATGACCGAACGAATTGACAAAGGGACCGTCTTAGTGCTTTTAGTGGTGGCAGTACTCGTTTTCGTAGGCGTATTCTATCTCACCCAAAGCAATGCGCGTTGCCCGTTGGTTTACGGCGTGCGAGTGTGTTCATCCAGCGACCCCGCCGCCGATATACGTGGCGTCATTGGCACTGGGCCCGTGCAAATGTGGATATCGGCTTCTGACGAGACCGTCACCATTCCTTGCAAGCAAGTTGCTTCCGCCGAAATTGCCGCTACGCTTGGAAGCCTGGGCAAGCAGGTCAACGTCGTTGGCCGAGTCGCCGATTCCTATTGCATAAACGCCAACCGCACCCGGGTGGATTGCGGTTCTCCCCAGATTATAGTGCAGGATGGGCCCGCCAACGCGGTTTCCGTTCGCGATTCGGTTGTTATTGAAGGCAGCGAGGCGTGGTTCTGCGATAACTCAGTTCCTTTACGCAACATCGTGCGCTACGCTTTGAGCGGCTGAACAAATGGCTGGACACATTATCATGGAGCGCGCGAAAACACAAACTGATAAAAGCGAACGCGTAGAGCTATTGGAATAGGTTGGTTACAAACGATGAATTCGGAAGAACGCTTGCTTAAAGAACTTGTTAACGGGGAGTGTGAGGCATCCGCGCTCGCCGAGGCACTAAAGCTTCCGTTAGATACGGTAATGAGCCTGCTTTCCAGGTTTGAGTCAGAAGGCTTCGTATCAGTCAAACGCGAATCGTGTTCCCGCTTTGAAGCCACTGCTGAAGGTGCTCAATACGCTGAAGTGGGTTCGCCCGAATACCGTCTTGCAATGGCGGTTTCCGACAAGACAACGCTCGAAGACGCGACCAAAAAGGCGCGCCTATCCGGCGCTGGACAAGGTATCGCGCTGCAGTGGGCCATTCGTAACAAGTGGGTAACGCCGCGGAAAGACGGTGCAGTAACCGTGTTTGAAAAGGCGGGCAAGCCCGTGGATAGCGTCGCCGAAGCGCTGCGCAAAATCATTGCAGGGAAAACCGTTTCCGAAAAAGAATCGCAATTGCTCGCATCTAGAAAGCTCGCCGTTGCGCGCGAAGAGAAAACTGTGACCGCCGTTATTACACCAGCTGGTAAGACGTTCATTGGTTCACATTCGCAAGACTCGTCCCAGCTTACGCCCCAGATGCTTAAGGACGGCTCGTGGAGTAAAGCAAAGTTCCGCGAGTACGATTTATCCACCATAACGGCGCCCCTTAACGTGGCGCGAAAGCATCCTTACAAAGAGTTTCTCAACCGCATCCGCGTCGAGCTCGCCAGCATGGGCTTCAAGGAAGTGCACGGGCCGCTCGTCGAACTAGAATTCTGGAACATGGACGCGTTGTTTATGCCGCAAGATCACCCTGCGCGTGAGGTGCACGATGTCTTCAAGCTCAAAGGCGGTAAGGGTACTGTTCACGACAAGAAGCTTGTTTACGGCGTAAAAAAAGCTCACGAGGTCGGCCTCGCCGGCTCTCGTGGATGGCGTTACGAGTGGGACCCAGAAGTTGCAATGCAGCTCGTCCTCCGTTCGCAAACCACTGCGGTGAGCGCGCGCCAACTCGCCAGTGGCCTTGAAGCGCCATCCCGCCTCTTTTGCATTGGCCGTGTCTTCCGTCCGGACGAGATTGACTGGAAGCACTTCATAGAATTCAACCAGTGCGAAGGAATCGTGATGGATGACGGCCTCTCATTCCGCGAACTATTGGGTTACTTGAAGACTTTCGCAATCAACGTCTTTGGCGTGAAGGAAGTCAAGTTCATCCCGCATTATTACCCGTTCACCGAGCCCAGCGTAGACCTGGCGATAAAACTCCCCGACCGCGGCTGGGTTGAGGCTGGCGGCGCGGGAATGTTCCGTCCCGAAATGCTTGCCGCACTAGGCGTTGACAAGCCCGTGCTTGCATGGGGCTTGGGCATCGACCGCTTTGCCCTATCTGGCATAAACACCGAGGACATCCGCGACCTTTTCTCCACAAACGTCGAGTTCTTGAGAGGCAAATGAAATGGTTTCAATAAAACTTGACAAGACGCTCCTGCTTAAAGCCACGGGTAAGAAACTCTCGGACGACGCGCTCTGCGCCGAACTCGAGCAGATGAAAGTCGAAGTAGAATCAATCGACGACTGCGTGCTCTCCGTTGACGTCACCGGCGACAGGCCGGACTTGCTGGGAGTCAACGGCGTCGCCCGCGCTCTCGCAGGACGCCTTGGTGTTTCTAAAGGCATTCCTGCGCTACCACTCGCCAAAAAACCAGCCCTGCAAGTAATCGTGGAGAAAGACGCCCGCGCTATTCGCCCCTTCGTGGTCGGTGCCGTAGTTGAAGGCGTCCGTTTCAGCGACGATTCTATTGCAGAAATCTTCCAATTGCAAGATAAGTTAGACTTGACCGTTGGCCGCAAGCGCAAACGCGTCTCGATTGGTTTATACGACCTTGATAAGTTAACGCCGCCCTTCCATTTCAAAGCCCTTCCCCCTTCGACGTCGTTTACCCCACTAAAATCTGACAAGAAAATGTCGCTCGACGAAATTCTTTCCGAGCACCCGACCGGCGTCGAGAACGCCAAGCTCTTGGCTGGCCGCAAGAACTACCCGTGCCTCGTTGATGCAGCTGGCGAGATACTCTCGCTAATACCGATAATCAACAACGTCGCCTCGGCAGTTACGGAAAAGACGACGCGTATATTCATCGATCACACCGGCACCGAAGAGTACGCTTGCAACTCGTCGTTGAACATCTTGTGCCAGGAGTTCGCCGATGCGGGTGCGAAAGTGAGCTCAGTCGAAATCGTTTACCCTGACAAGACCGTCTTGACGCCGGACTCAACGCCGCACAAGCTCCGCGTGGCCGTGGTTGAAGTAAACAAGGCGCTTGGTGTGAGTTTTACCGGAAAACAGGTTGCCGACCTATTGACCCGCCAGCGCATCAATGCGACGGCGCAAGGTGATTGGGTTGATGCACAGATTCCGGCTTACCGCGCCGACTTCCTGCACCCGGTCGACCTTATAGAGGAAGTGGCCCTTGCTTACGGTTACAACAACTTCGAGCCGCTCAAGCCGACTGCTTACACTGTCGGAAGCGTTAGTCAGGCAACGATGCGCGAGAACTTTGTACGCGACTTTCTCGTCGGCGCCGGTTTCCTCGAAGTCAACACTTACATTACTACCAACGAGGCCCGCATTCGCGCGTCGCGCTCGCAAGCCGCTTTCGCCGAGATACTTAACCCGGTTAGTGAGGAGTACGCCGCCCTGCGCTCCGAACTCTTGCCAAACCTCCTAAACGTCCTCTCGAAGAACACGCACGTTCCTTACCCGCAGAACCTCTTCGAGGCCGGAGAGGTAATAGTACCGAATGACAAGCTCCCCGAACGCATGGAGACGCGTCTTCGCGCTTGCGCGATAGCGTGCCACACCTCGGCTTCGTTGACTGAAGTCGCTTCAGTGCTCAACGAGCTCGCCAAGCGCGTTAACGGTAAATTGTTCTTGAAAAAGATTTCTTCGCCCCAGTTCATTCCCGGCCGGTCAGCGGAAGTCAACTTCGGAGGAAAGACTGTTGGCATAATCGGGGAAATCCATCCCGAAATCCTTTCCACTCTCGGCATATCAATGCCCGCGGCCGCCTTCGAAATAGACCTGCCGTAGAAACCTCTTATTTTTCGTCAGAGCACGTAGTCGGCCAGTGTCTTCAGTCCCGGTTTTGTTCGTGCCGAGGCGATGACGCGTGGCGCGAGCGCAACGGCGCGGGCCGCGGGCGTTCTTATCCCATTAACGCTAACAACTGCGACCTTCTTTTTCGTGGCCGCTGAATCTATCTTCTTGCCGGTTGCGCTAGTTTTGGCCGGGAGCTTTGATAGTGTGATTACGCTGGCGCCCGCCTTGACGCACTCAAGAATCTGCCGCGCTGCTTTTATGCCGGTTGCATTGGTTGCGTGGAAGGCTATTTGTGGTTCGGACTCCGCTAGGGCGCGAGAGTCGTCACTGGTAATTATAGTCATACGTCGCTTCTCGAGCTTTATAATACGGCCGCTCGTCTTGCCTACCCTGCCCGCGTTTTCGTCAATAAGCGCGACTGGATCCATTTTCTTGGCTATAGCCTTGCGCGCGATTTCGTTGCCAGCGTCTCCGAGGCCGTATACTGCGAATTTGAGTACCATTATGTCTCTCACCTCAATGCTGCTACTGCGTCTTTAACTGTCTTGGAATTTATTATCACGCCGCTCTCCAACTCTAAGCCAGCCCACACGTTGGTTCGCGGAATGATTTGGGCGTGAAAGAACATTTTCTCACCCGGCTGGGCTTGGTGGAATAAGATGTTGTAATCTTGCGTCACGCGCTTGACCCGCCGTATCGCGTCGCAGAGGCACGCCATGAACTCGCCTGCCGCAGCCGCGTCAAAATCTGCCAGCCGTGAAGCGGGCTTGTTCGGGTACAACCACAATTCGTAGGGGTGTACTGCGAAGCTTGGGCGGATGAGCGTGAAGCCCTTTGTCTTTTTTACCGTGTTTCTTGCCTCGGCCTTGACTGCCTTGGCGTAAAGGCCCTTGCCGTACGCGTCGCCGCGCCGCTGTGCCTCTAAGGGCACGAACGGCAAAGCGAGTATTTGGCTGTGCTCGTGGCCGATGCTTGCGCCGGCTTTCGGGCCGTGGTTCTTGAAGAGAGAAACGTATTTTATTCCGGGCCGGTTGTAGAGCGACTGCGTGCGGTTGACGTACGCCTCGAAGACGAGCAAGCGCTGGTATTCGTCAAAGTCCTCGTACTGCTCGGTTTGCGACGGCGTCTCCGCGATTACTTCGTGGTCGCCGAACGCCGCGCTCTGCCAGCCCAGCTCTTTTTTGCGCGGTAAGTATTTGCCCTTGCGTTCCAATGCAGGAAAGGCGTTGTTGAAGCACCTGACTTTCCACTCCTGCGGAGAGGGCAGTGCGAGCGTTGTTGGCGGCGTGAGTTTCTCGTTCTCTGGCACGAACGGCGATTTTCCGTGGAAGTTGACCGGCCTGCCCGCGCGGTGCGATGCGACTATGACGACGCGCCCGTCGAACGGGTTGAAGCGGTACTCTGACATGAAACCATTAGCGTTTCCGGGTTTTTAAGCCATCGCCAGCCCTAAAAGCCTTTCCTGCCATATCTTTTCGGGATGATGATCATGCAACACTCAGAGTGCCTATTCAGCGCGATGAAGAGTGACGGACGGTCTGACTATCAAGTTTATTCTATTTAAGTGTTGATTATGCGCCAATACGATTGCAAGATTGCCGCGGTATACTTGATTTTCCGGCGCGACGGCAAGCTCTTGCTGCTCAAGCGTATTAACACGGGCTACGAGGACGGCAATTACAGTCTTGTTGCCGGGCATGTTGACGCGCGAGAGACTGCGGCACAGGCTGCAGTGCGCGAGGCTGCCGAGGAGGCCGGCGTTAAGGTACGGCTGGCGGAACTGCGTTTGGTGCACGTCATGCATCGTCTCTCTGGCGAACAAGAGCGCATAGACTTCTTTTTCGAAGTCCTCAAGTGGTCTGGCGAGCCCGTCAATAAGGAGCCTTCTAAGTGCGGTGGTTTGGGCTGGTTTGACGAAGCGCGGTTACCTGATAACGTGGTGCCGTGCGTAAGAAAAGCCCTTTTAGATGCACGGGCGGGCGTCATCTACGGGGAATATGGTTGGGACTAGTCTAGCAGGATTACTTCGGCTATTTTAGATTTTATAGCATAAACCCGTAGGCGTCTTCGACCATTCCAATACCGTCTTGCTTGGTAACGTTCCTGAAGGTAAAGTCTTTGCACTCGACGAGGTACTCGTCATAGTGGAATTCGCCGCGCCCTTTGAGGATGAAGGATTTGAATGCGTAAGTGGTAAGATAGGCAGCGACGCCTTGACCTTCCAGAAGCCACCTGTCCGCCGCGAGCCTTCGGATTTGCGCGCCTTTTAAACGATAAGTCTTGCCGGATGCGAGCGTGTACGTTGCATTATTCAATAGATTATAGCTTAGCGAATTGATGCTTAGCTTTGCCACAAATACATCGAGGGCGGAGTGGTCGGCAAAGGTTACTCTGAGCCAGTTCCAAGGAATGAATGGCGCAACTACGACTACCTTTTGTATATATCCTACTCCTTTGAACTTTTTTCCATTAATCTTTCCCTGCACGTCAAGATACATTGTAAGCATGCCAATGCCGAGGTTCTTTGCGGAAACCGGGCTGGCTTTATACGTAATCCCGTTTTTTGGTTTGGATAGTTTAAGCTTAATGTTCCGGCCCACAGTAAGTTCATAGGTTGGGAACGCGCCCTTAAATTCAAACGATTCAGTTTTCAGCCCTGTCTTTGAAGTCTGTAAATGAAGCGATTTTTCGAGGAACACTTTTTTCTTTTCGCAGAAGAACCAGCCGACTGCAGCCACGTTTCCGGCCTGTGCCGCGTGTTTATTGACCAACGCTTTTGTGTCAGAACGACCGAACGTCAGCACTAACTGCGTTTTGTCTCCGCTGGTGGACACCACGTCGAAGAACCAGTATTCCTTTCCGCCCGGTGGCAGGATTTCGCGGCTGAAGAAGAAGTCGTCCAGTTTTCCGAATTCATTCTGCTTAAGCATCCGTGAGTAATATCGAGCAATTTGAGCTGTTCGTGTCAGGCCAATCTTCATCTGCATTTTACGCGCGAACGAAATGCCTTCGTCAAGTCCGGATGCGTGCTTGATTTCGGATTCAATCTTTTTGTTCAGTAGGTAGCGTTCCATAAATGATTAAGAAGCATTACGCCCGGGCCAGTATTAAATTTATGTTTTTCAGAGCCTAGCGTTACTCGCTTTTTTTTGTACCCGGGCATTTTGGCTGGCACAAGCGCCGTATTCACAGTGGCGTAAGCGCATGCATACTATACGATTCGGACACTCGCGATTATGGTGGTAAGCGAGAAAAGATGAGGCTTACTCGGGTGCGTTACTTGCCGCCGGGTGTAATTACGTCAACCTGGATTGATGTTTTTAACGATAAGGTTCTTATTGGCGTGTTGCCTAGGAATGAAAAGCCCTACGGCCTGTTGGTGCGGGACAAGTCTCTTGCCGAGTCCATGCGCGCCTATTTCAATCTGCTGTGGAAAAGCTCGTTTAAATAACGCGGCCTATTCGGTCGGCTTGCCGTCGTATTCCTCGGGCTCGTTTAAGGCATCTTGTTTCGTGTGCCTTACCGTGCCGTCCACGTGTTCGGGCGGTGAGTAGACGGTATAGAGCTTGAGTTTGGCGGTCTTCGAAGTGTTCGTGACGTTGTGCAGCGCGCCGGCTGGCACGATGATTCCGTCGCCATCACCAACCTTGTGCGTTGTCTTGTCTATCAGTACTTCGCCTTCCCCTGACTCGAACCTGAAGAACTGGTCTAGATGGCCGTGGGTTTCTTTCCCAATCTCTTCTCCCGGGTTGAGGTTCATGAGCACCAGCTGGCTGTGCTTGCCCGTGTAGAGTACGCGGCGGAAGTCCGTGTTTTCCAGCGTCTCTTTTTCCAGTTGTATTGCGAAACCTTTTTTCACCATGTTAAACAATCCCCCGAAAGGTTATTGGTGCAGATTATATTAAACGTATTTAGCGAGTGATGTTTTTTTGTGGAGTTTAAAATTATGGTGACGGCCGAGTTTCTCTTTGATTAAACGCATTTTTAAACTATCGTGGTTTAATCAATGCGTTGTTTTTCTGAGGCGATTTGAACGGACTCGGTTGAATGTTCAAACGGCCTTTTTGAGTATTGAGTTCAAACCTGGGAAAAATTTGGAATGAAGCGGGCCCGTTTTTTCGCGTTGTTAGCCTTGTTCGCTTTAGCTTGGTAGTGCTTGGTTGATTAATCTGTGGGGGTATATCGCAGAATCTTGGTTAAACCCTGTTTGCTCAAAGAGCCTAACCAGATGGGAGCGGGCTAGGCGAAAGCTAGAGAATTTTGTGTTACCGGTTTAGTTGTCGCGTGCGACGCCTCAAACTCAGTTAACACTCGTACTATCTCGTTTTCTATTCTTGCCTGCGCCTCAAGCGTGCTCGCGCCGATGTGCGGTGTGAAAACCACGTTGTCGAGCTCGTGTAGTTTGCCGCGCTGCAACGGTTCTTCCTCGAAAACGTCGAGCGCTGCCCCGGCCAGTTTGCCGCATTCGAGCGCCTCGGCGAGGGCTATAGAGTCAACTACTTTGCCGCGGGAGGTGTTCACGAGGAAAGCGCCGTCCCTCATTGTCGCGATGCGCCTTCGGTCAAGCAGTTTGTTTGTTTCGGATGTTAGTGGTACATGCAGCGTCACGATGTCGGATTCGCCGAGCAGTTCTTCCAGTGAATTCTTTTGTTCCACGCCCACGTCTTTAAAGTCTTCAGGGTGCAGGAACGGATCGAACCCGACGATTTTGACGCCGAACGCTTTGAGGCGTCGTGCCACCGCACGGCCGATTCGGCCTACGCCAACTATCCCTACGGTTTTTCCGCCGAGTTCGACGCCGGTGAAATAGTTCTTGCGCCACTCTCCGCCGGCGGTAGAGGCGTGGGCTTGAGGGATGCGGCGCAACAAAGATAGCATCAAGCCTATGGTCAGTTCTGCAACGCTCTCCGTGCTTGCGGTGGGCGTGTTGACCACGCGTATGCCGCGTTTTTCAGCGTGTTTCACGTCGATGTGGTCTAAGCCCACGCCGAAGCGGGCGACGAGCCGTAAACGACTGCTCGCATCAAGTATTTCCGCGTCGAGCTTCTCATTGCCTCTGTAGACGAGCGCGTCGAATGCGGGTAGCAGTTGTAGGAGTTTGTCTCGGGGCAAGTCGCCGTAAGCCGCGACATTAAACCCGTTATTTTCAAGTTTTTCTGCGTTTATATTGCCCACAACGAGCACGCGCGGCTTTCCAGAGATTTTTTCCTTGTGTTCAATGCTTTTTCGTGCTACTTCGCACAAATCCCCTCGGACCTTCACGTTGGCAACTACTTCGAGCACGGGCTTGGCGTTGAATGCTATTGACAGCCCCGCCGCGTTCATCATTTCCGCGTCGTTCGCCCCGTCGCCGACCACTATTGTCTCGGCTCGTGTAAAGCCAAATTCTTCTTGCAGGCGCTCGACGAAGGCTCGCTTTGCGTTTGCGTCAACAAGGGGTTCGGCGTGGCCGGTTATCAAGCCGTCTTCTTCAGTAGCCTTATTCGCCGTCCACGCCGCGGCGCCCAGTGTTGTCCCTATCCTTTCGGCGAAAAAATCGAAGCCGCCTGATGCCAGCGCTATGGTGAATCCAGCGTCCTTGAGTATTCTTATGGCTTCCGGCGCTTCCTTGCGCGGAACCACTCGTTTGCCTTGTTCATAAAACTCTTCCGCGGGCATGCCTTTCACTGCGCGGAACCGTTGGGCCATCGCGTCGCGGAACGTTGTTTCGCCGCTCATTGCCTTTGCAGCGGTGCCTTGCGTCTGCGGAAAGGAGTCCCAGAACTCGGCGTCGCAAAGCGTTCCCTCAATATCGAAGACTATCAGCATTCAATTACATTCCAGAAGAACTGCTTTGGTTGCGGGGGTATATCTTTATTACTCCGAAAGAAAGGTTTATTTGCTCTAAAATAGTCTATTATTCGGGTGGTTTTGGAGTGAATGCACCAGTGCTTGACGGCAGGGATTTGGCGTTGATTGAGGCGTTGCGCGGCGACTCGCGGTTGTCGGAGAAGAAGCTCGCCAAGCGCACGCGCATTCCTATGACTACTGTTCACAATCGGCTTAAGAAACTGCGCGATTCGGGCGTCATCGTGCAGTATACGATTCGCGTTGATTCTGCTAAACTGGGCCGCCCGCTTATTGCTTTTGTTATGGTGCGCGCCTCGCCGGGAGCGGACCAGAAGAAGCTCCTAAAGTTCGTGGCGTCGAAAGAAGGCGTGGACGAGGCGGCCATGGTTACCGGCGAGTTCGATATACTCTTCCGTGCCCGTGTAGCGTCAATGGAGGAACTCAACGAGCTAGTCGTACAGGAGCTACGCAAGAGCGATATGGTCAGCGACACGCGCACGATGCTGTGCTACGAGTTGGTTGAGGCTTAACGGTCTAGTATCTGTGCCCGTGGTGTATGTGCAGATTTTCCATTATGTCACCCAAGTTCATGCCGGGTAGTCTGTAGCCTGATATTTTAAGTGCCTCACGTAGTTCTTCCTCGCTTCTTAGGAGGGGTGCGGGCTTTAGGAGCGGTTTTCTCCCCGACTTGTAGAACGGTTCAGGGCGCAGGGCGTTTCTAGTGAATGTTGAGAGATCCAGGAGCTTGAAATTGATGTTGCTTGCTCGGAATCCGTTTGGGTCTGCTTCGTCTTCCCCCGGGTCTATCCCGTCCATCGTCATACACGTGTTGTCAATCAATTCTACCTCGCCTTCCGGGGTACGGATTACATTGCGAAAGTGCGGGTGGTTGTGGCGCACGTTGCGATAATGGTTATCGTAGATGCGCCCAATCACTTTTGCGGCCAGAGCTACGCGTTTCTTGCGGCTCCAGAACCTGAACGACAAGTCCTGTAAGTTCTTGCCAGGAATGTACTTGTTTAAGTAAATAACACAGTTGTTCCCCTTGTTGGTCTTTCCGGCTAGTACTCCTAGCGGTTGTTCAATTTTGGCGTTACGGCTTTGCGCTTCAAGTAGAAGCTCTCTGGCTTCCTCAAACACGCGCTCTGGCTTTCTGTCGGTGATGCTCACTCGGGCAACGATTTTTCCGGCGGGTGTATCAAACAAGTGTGCGCTAATCCGCTCGCTGGGCTCTTCTTCCGAGAGTACCTTTTCATGTCGCCAACTCTGAGCGCCCGTAACTGGTCTTTCTTCATCCAAACTGAACGTGTGAGTGACGGTAATTCTTCGGTCGCCTAAGTCTAGAGTTTCTCCGGGTTCGGGGCGTTGGGCAGGGGTGGGTATGCGCATGAGCTAGATTCTTTTTCGTGCACGCGCAATAAAAGCCTGCCGAATTCTATGATTATTTGAGTATCTTGCCAGTCTTCATGTGCCAGAGGTAGAAGTCGAGCTCGCCTAAGCTGGTTCCCGTCGCTTCGGCCAGTTCGAGCAGTACGTCTTCGATTTCTAGGTATTTTTTCGGTGTAAGCGTCTTCGGTTTTTTTAGGATTCCGTGTTCGGCGAGCACATTGAGTATGTGGCGGTCTATTACCGCGACGTCGTAATAACCGACATTGCGCAGGAAGTGGCTTGCTTCCTTCATACCGATTCCTTTCACGTTAGCCGCGAGCCACTCGCGTCTTGTCGCTGAATCGCCCATTGCCTTGAGCTCTTCAAGATTGGCCTTGTGCTTGCGCGCTTCGAACAAGTATTTGGCACGCACGCGGGGAAAGCGGTAGCCGTGGCTTCTAAGCAAGGCCTCAATCTGCGTTTCGTTGTATATTGAGAAGTCGGGAACGGCGTTCTGAATGCGCATCCCTCCTTCGGAAGTATAATTTGCGGTTGTGATGCAGAAACACAGCTCGCTGAACCAATTCGGGTTGTTTGATAACTCGTTCATGCGTTTATGCACTAGCGGCTGGGTCTGGAGCCGTGTTTGCTCGACTTTTCGGGCAAGTTTTCCTAAACTAGTCATTTGCTTGTTTCTACGTTCGGATTATATTGTAGTCTCGGTTAATCCTTTCTAGTAGAAAACGGTTATTATCCGGTTAGTTGATGCGTTAATGGGTTTGCCTGAAAAGATTACTGAGATAGAAGCCCAGCTCGCGAAGACTCAGGTCAACAAGGCCACCGAGCACCACGTTGGCATGCTTAAAGCCAAGTTAGCCCGGCTGAAGGCTGAGCTGGCGAGCCCGGCCAAGGGTGGCGGGGGTCCGTCGGCTGGTTTTGACGTAAAAAAGTCGGGCAATGCGTCCGTCGTTTTCATCGGCCTCCCCTCGGTAGGCAAGTCGACGATGCTTAACGCGCTCACCGGCTCAAAATCCAAGATTGCAGCTTACGCCTTCACCACGCTTACGTGCATTCCGGGAATGCTGCATTACAAGGGCGCGGACATCCAGCTGCTCGACTTGCCAGGAATCATTGCGGGCGCGAAAACGGGCCGGGGCCGCGGAAAAGAAGTGCTAGCCGTTGCGCGCAACGCTGACTTAATACTGCTAATAGTGGATTCTTTCGATCCGCATTATGCTGCCAAGCTCGCGAGTGAGTTGTACGGAATCGGTATTCGCCTCGACGCCGAGCCGCCTCGCATGACTCTTCACCGAACGGATAAGGGTGGGTTGAACATCTTTTTTGACAAGCCTAACACGAAGATGACGCAAAAGACGTTCGAGGCTATACTAAACGAGTACGGGTACTTCAGCGCTAACGTAATCGTGCACGAAGACATTTCCGCCGACCAGCTCATTGATTTCCTCGTCGATACGCGTCGTTACATCCCGTCTCTCATCGTTTTGAACAAGATTGATTTGTTAAAGAAGAACGTTCTGGCGAAACTGGATTTGGGTGACGAGTTTGTCGGTATCTCGGCGCAGAAGAATAGGGGTATTGATGAACTAAAAGAGGCGATTTACCGCAAGTTGCGCCTCATACGCGTCTATACTAAGTCTCGTCACGAGGGCGTTGACGACGACGTGCCGTTAATGGTGCGCGAGGGTTCGACTATAGAGCAGGCGTGTGTTGGTCTGCATAGGGATTTGGCCGAGAACTTCAAGTACGCCTTCGTCTGGGGTCCTTCAGCGAAGTTTCCAGGCCAACGCGCCGGGCGCGACCACAAGTTGAAGGACGGCGACACGTTCTACGTGCGTCTCAAGTGAGCCTACTTTTTAGTCTTTTTCTTTGGTTTGGATGCTTTATGGGCTTTCGCGTCGGTTACCATGACGCGGTGTGGGAAGGGTATCTCGATTCCGTTCTTGTCGAATCCGTTCTTGATTTCTTCGACGAGGCGGTTCTTTATTCCGATGAAGCCGCCTTCCTTTGAAAGGTCGGTCCACACGAGCGCGCTCAATGTAATGCCCGAATCCGCGAAGTCGCCCACTATAACTGCGGGCTCCTTGTCCTTCTGGTCTTTTATCACGGCCGGGTCGTTCTTTACCGAGTCGATGATTACTTTGATTGCCTTCTTGATGTCGTCGCCGTACGAGATGCTTACCGGTATGACGAAGCGGCGGATGTGGTGTGAACTGTAGTTGGTTATCGGGTTTGTCGCCATGAGTTGGTTTGGGATGTGCATGCGGATGTTGTCGAGCGTGTCAATCGACGTGGTTCGCAGGCTCAATTCCCTTACTATGCCTTTCACGCTTGTGCCTTGGACTTCGATGAAGTCGCCGACCTTGAACTGCCGGTCCATTATGATGAATATTCCGCTTAACAGGTTTGAGAATACGTCCTTTGCCGCGAAACCGATGACGATTCCTGCGACTCCCGCTCCGGTGAGAAGCGCTGCGAAGCCCGCGCTCCAGCCAAGAATATTGAATGTTAGGACTAAGCCTATGGTGTAGGCGGTGTAGTTCAAAGCCTTCTGTACCAGTTGGTGCGTGTGCGTCGAGAGATCTACTTCGCCCACAAGGTCGTCGAATTGTTTGAACGCGCCGCTGATGTAGCGCACGAAGATGCCAATTACTGCCCACGTGAGGATAATTTGGATGACTCGGTCTTGCAGTGATTCTCCGGTAAGGACGTCTAGTACATGGGTGCTGTAACCGCTCCACTGTATTACCAGGCCTAGTGCTACGAGCCATACGAGGAAAGAGAAGATCTTTCGGAACGCCGTGTGCGTGCCGTCGCTCAAGTTTATGCGGTCGCTTTTTTGGTCGAGTTTGTAGAATAGCCGGGGAATGATTTCGCCGATAACCAGCGCGCCAACTAACGTGAGCACGATTCGGACTAGCATGTTGTCAAGCAATTCTAGAACCATGAAAAACCACCACTTGATAAGCCTTAACGCTTCCAACCCTTTTAAACCGCTCGCAGCGGCTTTCCGACGCGTAGGCGTCTTGGGATAAGGTTTTTTAAGGCGTTGCCGCCCATACTTAGTTAAGTCGGTTTTAGCTTTTTTCCTAGCTAGCCCGTTTTTTGGTGATAAGATTAAATGATTGTTCCAGCTACCATCCGCGCCTTCAACCCGAAGACGCGTAAATACGAAGAGGCCAAGGTCAAGGTCACGACCACTAAGATCAAGCCGGGCCGAAAGCTCGCGTGGGGTTCTCGTCGCCACGCCCGCAAGCTCGCAGGCAACCACGGCAAGGTCAAGGGCAAGGCCAAGGTCAAGAAGCAAGGCATACGCAACAAGATTATGCTGACCTTCGCCAGCGGTTACAAGATCGAGCGCGTCATTTCCGGCCGAATGAAGAAGAAGGCCGAAGTCAAACGGTGATTTTTATGGTTGAAGAACAAGTCGGTAAAGTTTGCTCGTCAACGGGGCGCCTCTCGCGCGAATTCGTCGAGTTTCCAGACCCGTCGAACCCCGAGAAAACGATTGTGCGCTCAAAGTGGGCGCGCGCCAACGAGGTTCCATACAAGTCCGGCGAGTTCACCGGCCCGTAATTTTTAAGGGTGTTTTGAAAAATGAAGCAGGCACGTTCACACAAAAGCGAAAAGTCAGGTAAGGAAGCCCCAAGGCTCTTTTATTGCAATTACTCGGGCAAGTGGATTACTCGCGACGAGGTCAAGTCCGAGCGCGTAGTCAACCACGAGCACCGGCTCATCTCCAAGCAATCATGGAGCAACATGCCCTTAAGGAAATCATTCCTGCACGACGCCCAACGCCCGCCCCACCCGCTCGAGCACGTAGTCGGAAACTAGTTCTCTAAAAACGCGCCGCGCTTGCGGCAATATTCTCTTTCTTTAGTCGTCAGGTTGTTAAAGCGTTTTCGTGGCGCCGCTTGCATCGCGGCTTTTTTGGCCGAAGTCATTCTCTTTTAGGGCTTCCTCGCCGGGGAAAATGGGCCCGTCAGCGCACACGCGTTGCCCGCCGCACACGCACTTGCCGCAGATGCCCATTCCGCAACCCATATACCGTTCGAGAGACACTTGGCACGGGATGTTCTTGTCTTTGCACAACCGCGCGAGTGCGGCCATCATTTTTTCCGGGCCGCATGCAAACACCGCGTCAACTCCGCCCGCGTCGAGCTCGGCCTGCGCGGCCACGGTTGCAAATCCTTTGATTCCTTTCGAGCCGTCGTCGGTTGTGACGACAACGCGAACTCCCTCTTCGGTGAAGTCCTTCTCCAAGAGTACGTCTTGCTCGTTGCGCGCGCCTATAACCATTACCGGTTCGATTTTCTGGGCGAGGCATTTTTTGGCAAAAAAGTATAGTGGTGCTACGCCGTAGCCCCCGCCTACCAAAAGGACTTTCTTTTCCTTGCCCGTCAACGCAAAGCCGTTTCCGTAAGGCCCGCGTAGAGTGATTTTGTCGCCTACTGCGAGTTCATGTAGTTTGTTGGAGAACTCGCCTACTGCGGCGATGTTGAAAGTTAGCGGGTCGGCGTTCATTATCGAGAACGGCTTTTCGTTGAGCCTGGGAATCCACACCATGCAGAACTGGCCGGGTTTGGCCTCGAGCGCGCCGTCGAGCGTGAAAGTCTTGACTCGGTAGTTGTCTGGGCGGATTGAGGCTATGCGGAAAGTTTTGTAAGCGTTTTTTTCGTCCATGTTAATCATTTTCTCGGTTCGTTCTCGTGCGCTATGCCGATTATTTCGCCGGGCGAGGCGTGGCCGTGTGCGTCGAGCCACGCGTCGATTTCGCGGGCGATTTCGCCGAGCGCTTGCGGGCCGCGGTAATGCACGGCAGTACCTACGCCGACCGCGGTTGCGCCTGCCATCATCATCTCGAGTGCGTCCTTTCCGTTCGAGATGCCGCCAGTGCCGATTACGGGTATTTTGACGCTCTCAAACACGTCGTAGACGCAGCGTACTGCGAGTGGTTTGAGTGCCGGGCCGCTTATGCCGCCGACCTTGAATGCGAGTACGGGTTGCCCGCGCTCGATGTCGATTACCATTCCGGGTCCTGCAGTGTTGCCCATGTTTATTGCGTTGGCGCCTGCGGATTCAGCTGCTTTGGCAATGTCTCCGAGCGCTTGAATGGATGGTGAGAGTTTTACCGACAATGGTTTTTTGGTCTGCTGCCTCACCGCGCGAGTGATGTCTTGTGTTGCTTGGGGCGTGCCTTGGCCGGCCATGGTTCCGTAACCGGGCGTGTGCGGGCAGGACAAGACGATTTCGATTGCGGCGCAGGCTTGCAGGGAGTCGGCTTTGCGGGCGATTTCGCCGAATTCTTCCGCGTCTTTTGCCACTATAGAGAAGATGAATGGTGCTTCGCCGTCGTAGGCAGAGAATTCTTGGAGTGCGTGGTCGATTCCGGGGTTGCTGTAGCCGACGGCGTTGAGGAAGCCTCCTTCGAACGCTACCATTATCGGGTTGTTGTGGCCCTTGCGCGCTTCCATTGTCACGCTCTTGCTCGTTACTGCTCCCGCGCCGCCTTCCGAGGTGCGTTTGAGCGAGTCACAGCTTACTCCGGTAATGCCGCTTGCTAGTATGGTTGGGTTTCTCAGCGTGAGGCTTGCTATCTTGGTAGTAAGGTCGGCCATTGTTTTTCCTTGCCTGCTTAAGCGTTATAATCCTTTGCCGGAACCGAATGCGTCGGTGACGCCCTTTATTAATGCAGGACAGTTCGCCTTGTCAAGTTTTTTGAGCCGTCCGTGCTCTTTCGCTTTGATGAGTATTGTGGTGGCGATTTCTTTGGCGCGCCTGCGGAGCACGCTTTGTCCAAGGGTGCCTTTGAATACTGGGTCGATTGCGCCGAGCGGCACTGTCTTGACTTTCAGGCCGGCGAGGACGATGTCGATGTTCATCGCGGCCTCGACGCCGAATTCCGGCAATAGCTTTAGTTTGAGCGCGGTTTTGCGTTTCATTGCGCGTTGCCCGCTTAGTGGGGATTCAGTGATTGCCGCGTTGACTTCCGGAAAAAGGAGGCGCATGAGCGGCCTGTAAGCAAGTTCGGTGAATGATTGTGGGTACGGCGAGCTGAAGGACGCTATTGTCACGTCGCACTCGCCTTTCTGTACGGGCGCGACGAGTTTTTTGAGCATTGCCGGCGAGAGGTTTTTGATGTCGGCGTCGACGAAGAGGACGATTTGCCTTTCCGCGCGTGCGAGCCCTGTCGTCATGGCGCGGCCTTTGCCGCGTCTTGCCCGGATTATTTGTGCATCGGTTTCTCGCGCTCGCTCAACGGTCTTGTCGGTTGACTCCGAGTCGGCAAGTATTATTTGTGCTTTAGGGAATGCTTTTCGTGCGGTTCTGATTGTTCGTGCTATTGTTTCTTGTTCGTTGTACGCGGGTATTATTACCGAGATTTCGTTAGCTTGCAATTATCATCAGCTCTGGCAGGGATTTTATGTTTACCGTGGCGAACTCGAGCGTCTTCTCGCCGATTGCCACGGGCAGTCCGACCTTCGCGAACATTTCTTGGTCGGATTCCGAGTCGCCTACTGCTATTGTTTCTTCGGGCTTGGCTTTGAATTTCCGCATCAGTGCTATTGCGGCCTTGCCTTTGGAGTAGACATAGCCGTTCTGTGAGAGGTAGTTAGGTATCTCGGTCTTTCCGGTGATTTTGCCGTTCTTTTCTTCGAGCGTCGGGCATACTATAGCGTCGAAGAGCGCGGGGTCGAAGCAAGAGGTAATGATGTGGCGGAATGCGTAGGACACTATTGCGGTCTTATAGCCCATGCGTTTGAGGTAGACGAGCGTCTCGTCGGCGAATTGACGTTTGCGGAGCTTCTTAGATGCTGCTCTGAGTTCGCGGCCGTTAAGTCCGCGTAGCATGGCTGCGATGCGGCGCGTGAGCTCGCGTTCGGTGATTCTGCCTGCATAGTAGTTCTTTCTTTCGTGGGCGAGTTTTTCTTTGAACTCGAATTCTTCTGCGAGCGCGGTAATGCTGCTTTCTGCGATGAGGGTGTTGTCAAAGTCGAGGATGATGAGCTTGTGTTTTTGCGCGAGGAAGCCCGCTTTCTGTAGTATCGTGCGTATGACCTGTTTGGATGTTGTGGAGAGTTCATTGAGCGGCCGGTGCTTGTGGTTGACTCGGCCGATGTTGACTTCTAGGATGCGTTCGCCTTGCTTGGTTGATTCCAGGACTATTTCCATGTCGATTCCCCAATCGGTTGAGACGTCGAGTTTTTGGAGGAATTCTTTTCTGATTGCGAACTGCCCGCTTAGCGGTTGTCTTAGAGTGACTTCGGGGAAGACGAATTCGAGCAACGGTTTTGCAACTAGCTCGGTGATGCGCCCGCCGTCCCGGTCGAACGTGGCCTTGCATACGCTTGCTTCGCCGTTCATAAGCGGCATAGCCAGCGCTTCGATTGCGGTTTGTGAGACGTTCTCGTAGTCGGCGTCGATAAATATCAGTATGGAGTTGCGGGCGGCGCGCGCCCCGGTCATTATGGCAGCGCCCTTGCCCTTGTTTTTTGCGTGGCGCACCACGCGTGCGCCTGCCGCGGTGGCTACTGCAGCGGAGTCGTCTGCCGAGCCGTCGTCGACAACGACGACTTCGCTTACTAGCGGAGAGGTACGGCACTGTTTTACTACGCGTTCTAGTGTTTTGGCTTCATTATAGCACGGGATTATTACCGTGGCTTTCTCCTGCAGGAAGAGGTATTTGAATGCGGTGAGTGCCTTGGCCGCGTTTTTTTCTAGGGAGAACGCTCGGCGGGCTTTTCTCAGCAGTTTATCCAGTTTGTTCAACGCGCGTTACCCCGTCTGGCTTGCATAAGCTAGTTAGTGCAGCGGCGAAGATAAACCCGTATTCTTCCACGATTGACGATGCTGGTTCTAGTGTTGCGCGAGTTTTTCAGTCCATTCAAGGATTCTTTTTCCCGCATCCGAAAGTTCTTGCCGTGAGGCCGCGTAGCTGAAGCGTACGCGTTCGGGTGCCCCGAATGGTTCGCCGGGAACTCCTGCGACGAGCGCTTCATCAAGCAGCTTGGCGCAGAACTCGTTAGAGCCGAGTCCCGTGCTTGTAACGTCGGCAAACAAGTAGAACGCGCCGCGCGGGTTGGTGCAAGGCAATCCCGCTTTTTCCAGGCTGTTTTTGAATAGTTTCCTGCGTTCGTCGAATTCTGCCACCATTGCCGCAACGGATTCTTGCGGTCCGGTGAGAGCTTCGAGTGCGGCTTTCTGTGATATGGAGCACGCGTTGCCAGTAATGTGGGATTGCATGCGGTTTATGGCCGAAGCAATTTCTTTTGGTGCTAGGGAATAGCCTATACGCCAGCCAGTCATCGCGTATTCTTTTGAAACGGCGCTTATGCGTATCGTTCTATCCTTTAACGCAGGGTGCTCGGAAATGGAGTGGTGCGTTGCGCCGTCGTAGACGAATTTCTCGTATACTTCGTCGCTTATCACCGTGACGTTCTCGTGTTCTGATAGGCCTTCGGCGAGCTTGTCAAGCTCTTTTTTATCCGCCACGTCGCCGGTCGGGTTGCACGGCGAGTTTATCATTACCGCGCGCGTTGCGGGCGTCACGGCTGCTAGTATTGTTTCAGCTTTGAACTCGTAGGGTGCCGGGAGGGTGGCAAAGATTGGTTTTGCGTTGACGAGCTTGACTTGTTCGGGAATGCTTACCCAGCACGGGGTTTGTATTACGACTTCGTCGCCCGGGTTTGTTATGGCTAGGATTGCGTTGTAAAGCGCTTGCTTTGCGCCCGCGCTCACGGTGACGTTCTCCGGTAGCACGTTGTAGCGCGCCGCAATGGCTACGCGTAATTCTGGCGTGCCGGGTGCGGGCGTGTAGCCTGTGAAGCCGTCGTCGATTGCCTTTTTCGCGGCGCTTTTAATGTTGGTGGGCGTGTCGTAGTCGGGTTGCCCGATGCCGAGTGCTATGACGTTTTTGCCCTGTGCCTTGAGGGCTTTGGCCTTGGCGTCTATCGCCATTGTTGCTGAAGGGCTCGTCGTTTTTGCGCGTTCCGAAATCATTGCAGTACCACCACGTTTTATTCTTTGCCGCGCGAAAAGTTTTTCAATGAACCGTTTGGCTGCGCATATCGCAGCGTGGGATAAGGAGTACTCGCGCAAGGGCGGGTTGTGGCGCGGTACCACTAATTTTGCCCTTGATCTGCCAAAGGATAGCCGCGTTCTTGAAGTCGGGTGCGGGAACGGGAAGAACGTTTCAGCTCTTTGTCACCGTGGTTTCGAGCTTTACGCAGTGGATTCGTCACCGAAGGCCGTAGAGTTGACTGAACGCGTAGTCAAGCAGCTTGGCGGTGAGGCGGATTGTCGCGCGATGGACGTGCGGTCGCTGGAGTTCGTCAACGGTTTTTTTGACGCAGTCGTTTGCTTTCACGTTCTAGGCCACCTTCTTTCCGACGAGCGGGTTGCTGCGGCGGGTGAGTGCGTCCGCGTGCTTAAGCCGGGCGGTAAGTTGTATTTCAAAGAGTTTGGCTTGAAAGATTTCCGTTGCGGGAAGGGCACTTTGGTGGAAGAGGGTTCGTTCCGTCGCCGTACGGGCATCGTGACACATTATTTTTCTCTTGATGAAGCCGGGGCGCTTTTCACTCGTTTAGGTTTAGAGTCCCACTTGTTCGAGGATTGGTCGGTGTGTTTTAGGGGCGTTTCCTATCCCCGCCAGGAGTTGAACGCAGTTTTTTGCAAACCTCGACGCAAGTGCTAGAATTTTTATTCTGCTTGCATTAACGTTCTTAGGCATGGTTACTGAAATACTAGTACAGTTGGCAGTCTTCGCAGTGTCGTTAGTCGTGCTGATGAAGGCTGCCGACGGCGTAATACGACAAGCTATCGCCGCGGCAGAGCTGTTGGGCTTGAGCGAGCTAGTAGCGGGGTTCGTGCTTGTGTCGGTTGCAACTGCCTTGCCGGAGCTAACCATTTCAACCGAGGCCGCTCTCAAGGGCGCACCGGGCGTGGCCGTGGGCACGGTGTTCGGCTCCATAATGGCGAATTTGTTGTTTATACTCGGTATTGTTGCAATCGTGGGCGGAATTCGCGTCGGTCGCAAGAGCATTCCTGCTTTAGTGCGTCTTCTCTTTGCAATTTCAGTGGTCTCACTGCTGTTGCTTTTCCTGGGCGCCGGGTCGTATACGGGCTTCGCGTTGCTCTTAGTGTTTGTGGCGTACGTGTATACTTTGGTGCGTGAGAAGTTCGTGTTGTCTGAAATCTTGTTCTCCTTCAATTTCGGGGCAGGCGTATCCGGCTTGTTGAGCAAGTACCAGAGTATTGCCAAGACGCTCGTTCTGCTTCTTGTGGGCATATTCATCGTGGTTTTGAGCTCGAACTTTTTGGTCGATTCGAGCGTGAAACTCGCAGTCTTTGCTGGTGTGCCTACCTTTGTCATTGCTGCGACAATAGTTGCTGTTGGCACTAGCTTGCCGGAGCTGTCCGTTGCGCTTGCCGCTGTCCGGCGTGGTCACGGACACCTGGCTCTAGGAAATCTTGTCGGTAGTTCGATTACTGATTTGACCCTAGTGCTTGGCACTGCAGCGTTGTTTACCCCCATTGCGCCTAGCCTTGCAGTGAATTCTTTCCTCGTGATGGCTGCGGTTATAGCTAGCCTGTTGCTTTGGTACCTGATTGAGGTCAACCACAAGCTCGCCCGCCGCGAGGGTATAATCCTTCTGGCGGCATACTTTGGTTTTATCGTCCTAATGCTCTCCAAGGCCGTGTAGTTGTAAAGCGTTTTATAGATTCTATGCGTGTATTATCTCCGCATGGTTCGCAACCGTCTTGACTTGTTTCTGTCAGTCGTGCTAGTGGCAGCGGTATTGATTGTTGCCGTGTCCATTATTTTGCGGTCTCCGGAAACTACGCCGGTAGATTATCGGGTTATAGTTGTTGGCGCTAACGGAACGATGCTTCACAACGCGCTAATCCAAGTAAAGGCGGGCGGACGCGTTCTGGTTGAGGGCTTGACTGACCGCGGTGTTTTCTCTTTCAAGGGTGCGCCACCGTCGGACGCTACTTTTTCGGTTGACGCGTCAGGCTATACCTTTTACGAGCGCAGGATCTCTGTAGGCGATAATCGCGCCGTGCTGGTGTGTGGGTCCATAGAGTTCGTTGCACCCGCGTTGAATCAGTCTGGTACGTCGAACGCAGAGGGCTTGGCGTGCGAGGTCGGCGATGCGCACACGCGCTTTAGGCTGAGCCAGCTTGTTACAGAGTTTGTCGTTCGGACTCCATCCAATAACGCCTCGAGCGGCTTTCTCGACTGCGGCAACGGCCAATCGTACGAACTCGGGGAGTTTGCGATTGAAAACGACGCTTTTCTAACCGCGTGCGGGTACGTTTATCCCGGCAACTACTCGGTTTCTTTGCAGGTCAACGGTGCGCAGTGCAACGCAACCGTTCGCGTGGATTTCCCTTGCGGTACTCAGTAGTCTGACAAGCTCTTTTGTGGTAGTGCTTTTTTGTGCTTGTCCGTCTTTGGCGATGGCCTAGTCGGTTTTGTTTCGCCGAAACCTGAAAAGGACACGCCCACGCGCCTCACGTTCGCCGTATTCTCATTAAGGAGTACGTCAAGCAAACTAGATATTGTCGGCATGGCTTCTTTAGGGTCGGTAGTGCTTTTTTCTAGCGTCTTTTGTTTGCCTTTGTAGGCCTTGTTTGAGAAGACTAAGTACACGGAGGCGCGGCGGAAGGGTTGCCCGGCTTTTTCGGCTGCCGAAACGGCCAGCCTTTCAAGCTCGGCCAATAGCAGGCTCTTGTCGCGTGTATTCTCTGCCAGCGTGGCGATGCGCCCGCTCTGCGCCTTTGCGCCGCGTTCAGTTACCGGTGAATAGTCTTCGCCCTGGCTGGCTTGGTAGTAATAGTTTCCTCGCGAGTTGCCGAACTCTTCCACCAGCCGAGCCAAAGGCAGGCGTGCGAGGTCTGAAACCTTTTCAACTTTCATTTCAGCGAGCTTTTCCTCGGCCTTATTGCCTAGGCCTGGAATCTCTCCCACGTCCAGCGATGCGACGAAATCTTTTTCACCGCCGGGCGGCACTATGGTGAGCCCGTTTGGTTTGACGCGGTTGGCGGCAATTTTTGAGACGAGCTTGTTTTTTCCAACGCCAATAGAGCACGACAGCCCGTGTTTTTCCATCCACTGCCGTATTTTCTGCGCAGTTGCCGGTGCGTCGTCGACTTCCATGAAGGCTTCGTCAATGCTGACTTGCTCAAAAGATTTTGTTAGCGAGCGCAGAAAAGACATTATCTCGTCCGAGACGCGTTTATACTTTGCTAGGTCTGCCGGTAAGTATATTGCGTCTGGCGCCTTGCTCTTGGCTTGAAAGAGCGCCATGCCGCTGTGCACTCCGAGCTTTCGTGCCTCGTAGCTCGCCGTTGCCACGGCGCCGCTCCCTCCGCCGCGCGTGAACATACACACGATGACTGGCTTGCCGCGCAACTCGGCGTGGTCGCGCTGCTCGATGCTAGCGTAGAACGCGTCCAAGTCCACGTGCATTATTGGCATGTGTTAAAGCAGTTGGAACGCGTTAAATAGATTTACGGGGGTGGCTTGCCGTTTGGTTGAAAGGGGTTGACTGGCTTTAGTTAGGTTTTTCTGTTATTAGGGTGTGTATATTCGTTGGGCTTATGGCGAACTTTCTCTCAGTAAGGCGTGTAAACGGGTTTCGTGATTTACCCTATAGCTCGCGGTTTCCAGAATTTTTATCTCAAGTTCAGGGCAGTAATATTCGCTTGCTTGCGCAGGCGCGCAACAAACGCAATGTTGAGGTCGCCATGAGTGGTTGCCTTGCCCTGGTTGGTATTGGTGGCAAGCCCGGCCACCGTCGCGTTGGGGTAGCTCACCTAGAGGCAACAGGTAATCTTGCGGAAACACGTCTAGTTGTCCGGCAGGTTTGCAGTCATACCGGCCTTGACGCGCGTTTTATTGTTGTTGGAATGCCGCCCCTTACGTCGCGAGAGGTGTTCCGGCCGCGTGCGTTTACTTTCATAAAAGCCGCGCTTGCAGAGCAGGGTGTCGAGCTTCGCGGCAAGGATGTAGTGCGTCACTACGATGAATCTGGCGCGTTCCATGTTCGGGTTAACCCCGCCGGGCGCACTAACGTTTTTCTTATTCCTAATCTTGTTGGCAGGATATGATTATCGAGCGCGTGGAGTCTGGGCCGTTTGGCACGAACGCCTACCTAGTGGTTGATGGGTGCGCGGCAATGGTGGTGGATTGCCCGCAGGATTCTGCTGAAGAGCTAGTCAAGCTGGCCAAGCTTGCGAACGCAAAAATCAAGCTCGTCGCAGTGACGCACGGGCACTTTGACCACGTGCACGATGTTGCAAAGCTCAAAGAGCTCACTGGTGCGAAGGTCGTGGTTCACGCGCTTGACGCTCATTTGCTTGAATCGCCCGACGAATACGGTTTCGGGTTTACCACGCCGTCAAGCAAGCCGGATGCTTTTCTTGTGGAGGGCCAGGTCTTGCGTGTTGGTGCGGTGGAATTCTGCGTGTTGCACACGCCCGGGCACAGCAAGGGTAGTTGTTGTTTCTATTTTGAGAAAGAAGAATTATTGTTCTCCGGGGATTTGCTTTTCGCGGGCGGCGTGGGGCGCACTGACTTTCCGGAATCCAAGCACGCGGATTTGTTAGCTAGCTTGAAGCGCGTTGCCTCGCTTCCTCCGCAAACGCTTGTGCTGCCAGGCCACGGGTTTGACACCAGTGTCGGCGAGGCTGTTGCTTGGCTCTAGGTTATGACCCGCAGTCCGGCTGGTTTCGAAGGCTTTTCAAGCGCGTCGACTATTGTTTTAAATGCGTCGGCATAGTCTTCGCGCAGCGCGGCAGGAACGCCCTCATCCCCAGATTCGCTTATCTTTGAGTCAAGGGGTATTGACGCGATTACTTTTGTTCCAAGTTTCTCGGCGAGCTCTCGCGCGTTTTCGCTTCCGCCGAAAGAGCCGCCCGCCATGTTCTCGACGACTCCGATGATGTTCTGTCCCATTTCTTTAGCCATGTTGCCGCTTCGCAAGGCGTCAAGGCATGCGAGCTTCTGCGGTGTGGTTACTATTAGGATTCCTTTTAATGGTACGAGTTGCATCATTGTCAGCGGCGCGTCGGAAGTTCCGGGTGGGAAATCCACTACTAATAAATCTAGCTCTCCCCAGTAGGTTGTCGCTAGTATTTCTGTGAGCATGTTTGTAAGCATGGCGCCCCGCCACACTCTCGCTTTCTCTTCACGGCCTTGCAAAGCGTCCATGGAAACGATTTTTACTCCGTGCGCTTGGGGGGGTAGAATTCTTTTTCCGTCCGTGCTCGCGCGTTCGTTGCAGCCTAGTAGCACCGTAGCGTTCGGGCAGTCGATGTCAGCGTCGAGCAGGCCAACTTTTCTGCCGTTTCGGGCGAGCGCTACCGCCGTGTTGACTGCAATCGTCGTCTTTCCCACGCCGCCTTTGGCGCTGTACACTGCAATTACTCTTTTTATTCCTGCCAGGTTGGCCTCTATGCTTTTGCGCTGCTGCATGAAGCGTTCGTACGACTCGTGCTGGCGTTTCTGTGTCTCGGTTTCGTCGGTCATAGCATTTCTTGCCTTCAGATTGTTTTGAGTACTTGCGCTGCATGGCCTTTGGGCGTCACGCCGTCAAAGCGTTGCTTGACGCGTCCGTTCTTAATGGCGAGCGTGGTGCGCAGGACGCCTTCGTATTCGCGGCCCATGAACTTTTTCTTGCCCCACGCGCCGTACGCCTTTATTGTGGATAGTTCAGGGTCGCTTAAGAGCAGGAACTTGAGGTCTTGCTTTTGTGCGAAGCGGGCGTGGCTCGCGGTTGAATCCTTGCTTACGCCGATGACGACTGCGTTCTTTTTCGTGAATTCTTTTTCTGCGTCGCGGAATTCGCACGCTTCAATCGTGCAGCCGGGAGTGTCGTCCTTGGGGTAGAAGTATAGCACGATTGTTTTGCCTTTGAGTTCGGCGAGCGAGTGCGTTTTCCCGTTGGCGTCGGATAGTTTGAATTCGGGTGCTTTGTCCCCTTTTTTTAGCATATTATTTCCTCGTTATCCATTTTGCCCGAAAGGTTACTAAAGCGTGCCGGAGGTAACGCGTTACTGGCTAGAAGGGGTTTTATTCGCTCACTGCGTTGTGGTAGTCATGGGCAGCTGGCGTTACGTGAAAGGGGCGCACTACGAGCGCGAGCTCTCGAAAAAGCTGGTGGAAAAAGGTTTTCGAGTGGTGCGTTCGGCGGGCAGCGGTGTGGACGGTGTTTCGCCCGATTTGACCGTTCTCTCGTCGGTTCGCAAGTTCGCGTTGGAGTGCAAGGCGTGGAAGAACAGCGTTTATATCGACAAGGCCAAGTTTGTTCTCATGCAGGAGTGGGAGAAGGATACCGGCATGCCTATCTATCTAGCTTGGAAGCATTACCGTGATTCGTGGAAATTCTTTCCGCTGTCCGCGTTGAAGGAGACGGAGAAGAATTTCGTGGCGTCGGAAGGCGATTTGGCAATAGGCTTGTCGTTCGACGAACTCGTCGCGCACCGTTGAACTGGTTTTCAGCCCGTGTATCTTCCGTTGACGTAATAGCCCGTTCCGTTTGTCGTGACAACTATCGTCCCAACTTCGGCGGTGTGGATGGTTTTGGCGTTGACGGCGGCGAAGCGGGCGAGCGCCTCAGGGTTGGGGTGGCCGTAACGGTTGTCCTCTCCAGCGCTTATCGCAACGAGCTCGGGTGATACTACAGCTAGGAACGGCTGCGAGGAAGAGTACTTGCTTCCGTGGTGGCCTGCCTTGAGTACTTTGCACGGTGCCACGGCGTTGTCGGCGAGCATTCCTTCCTCGCTTTTCTTGTCGGCGTCGCCCGTCAGCAAGACGCAGAAGCTGTCCAGCGTGACGCGCAAGACTACCGAGCGCGCGTTGTAGTCGCCTTCAAAGCCGTCGCGGGGCCATATTACTTGTGCGCGGGCGCCGCCTGCCAGTGGGATTTCGTCTCCTTGCTTGAGCGTCTTTTTCGGTATGGCGAGTGCGTCGAGCTTTTCGGCAATGCGTGCGTAGGTCTGCGTGTCCTTGTCGTCGCCGTTCGAGTCGAATTCAGCAACGCGGACTTGGCCGAGCACGGTTTGGAAGCCCGCGATGTGGTCGGCGTCGGGGTGAGTCGCCAATGCGTGGTCGAGGCCCAGCGGGGCCGTCTCGGCGACCAAGCGCGTGGTGTTCTTCGCGTGGCTCGAATCGCCGGCATCTATAAGCAGGGTGGTGGTGTGCGTGGCGTTGCTTGCGATTACGAGCGTGGAGTCGCCTTGGCCGACGTCGATGAAGTATATCGTCAGGTTCGCAGGGCTTGGAGGGGCGGATTGAGTGATGCAGGCCGACAGGAGCAGTGCTGCGGCTGCGAGCAGGTAAGGGGACTTGGGCGTCATTTCTTGTGGGGGCTGATGTCGGGTATGGGGTTGTGCGAGCCGCCGATGTTGGACATTTTGCTCCACTGGTGGTAGAATTTCGCTTCGCGTCTCTCAACGTAGTATTTGGCGATCGCAGTGAGCCCGTAGAGCAGCGTCGCAACTCCGCCGAGGGCGTAGAATATTATGAACAGGCGCGTTGCTTGGTGGGTTGGTACGAAGTCGCCGTATCCCACGGTGGTGAGGGTCATGGTTGCGAAGTATGCCGAGTCAATCCAGTCCCAGCCTTCAAGCAGGTGCGCGGCGATTGTTCCAACCGAAAGCAGGGCCGCTATGACTATCGCAATATAGATTATCTTGGCTTTTTGTTCGCCCATGGCGTGCGCCGAGTAGGCTTCGAGCTGGAGCGCTTGCTGGAGCAGGTTGTCTTGCTTTGCTTTCGGCATCTTTTTTGCAATTACCATGTTCTGCATGTGGGCTTAACGTTTTTCTCGTATTTAATTGTAGAGCTAAGTTGGAACCGGGTAGATTATTCGGCGAACACGGTTTTCTCGATTATTTTCTTGATTTTGTCCGCGTCGTAGGCGAGGCGCACGAGCGTGGTGTGCCCGCGGATGCCTTTGCCGCTTTGTACTGTGTTGATGAGGCCGAGCATCTCGAGCTCGGAGAGGTACTCGCGGTACCAGCGTGAGGTGCGCGGTTGTTTTCCGGCTTTTTTTGTCAGGCTTGCGTAGCGTTCGTAGATTTCGCCCGAGAAGTATAGTTTCTCACCGCCGTCTTCGACGAGTTTCTTGTAGTGGACGTCTTGTGCGAGGGTTGCGAGCGCGTACAAAAGCAGCTGTTGGTGTTCTGGCAGGGTGCCGACGACTTCGAAGGCCTTGTCCTCGTCGGCGGCCTTGCGGGCTTCTTCGACTTGTGCGTCGACTATGGTTTTGGCGTCGCGTCTCTCGACGAGTTCGCCGGCGCGGAGCATGAGCGAGAGCGCGTAGCGGGCGTCGCCGTTCTCTGACGCTGCGATTGCAGCTGCAAGGTTTATTGCGCTGTCGTTTACCACGCCTTTCTCGAACGCGGTCTCGCAGCGGTTGCGCAGTATTCCTTGCAATTGTGCCGCGTTGTAGGGTTGGAATACTATTTCCTCTTCGCAAAGCGAGCTTTTCGAGCGGGGGTCGAGCCGGTTCTTGAAGTTGACGCGGTTTGATATGCCGATTACCGAGACGCTTCCCTTGCCGAGGTCGTCGTTGGCTCTAGTAAGCGTGTAGATTAGGTTGTCTAGGTCGGAGATAAAGTCGATTTCGTCGAGGATCACTAGGACGTGCTTTCCGGTTGTGTCTTTGTTCTTCGGGCCCTCTATCCAGTCGAGGAGTTCTTCGTAGAGCACCGTGAAAGAGTGGCCGGTCTTGGCGAATGAGGGCTTGAACGCGGTGATGACTCTTTGGAGTATCTTGTACCGCGAGTCGTAGACTCTGCAGTTCATGTAAACGGCGTGGACGTGGTCTTCTTTGCGTTCCTCGATTTTTTCAAGGACCTGCTTTACTGACGAGGTTTTCCCGGTGCCGGTCTTGCCGTAGATGAAGAGGTTTTTGGCCTTCCTTTGCTGGAGGACGGGCGAGACTGCCACCATGATGCGACGGATTTCGTCTTCGCGGTATAACAAGGACTCTGGTAGGTAGTGTGGCGAGAGGACTTCGCGGTCTGAAAATACGCCTTTCCCAGCAAGTATTTCGTCAAAACTAGGCAATCATCCACTCCTCCCGACTGGTATAAGTACGAACCAAGATTTATATGTTCACTGAAAGGCGCTCTGTTTGCAAAGCAACGTTTTTAAGGTCTCCGTTAGATTATTAGTGCAGCAAGGTACGGTGATGTTCATGAGCATATTTCAGCGGATTTCTAGGTCAATGGGTTCTAACGAAGAGTTAGATTTGGATTCGATTATGAGCGCGGCAGAGAAGCCTCCCTCGGCAGAGGAAGCAGCTCCCGTGCGCGCCGACGCCTACGTAAAGTCGCTTGCTTTACAGAGCGACAACGACTTGCGCGTGGTTCAAGAAGAGCTCGGCAGCAAGAACATGGTTCTACTCAACATTTCCGCGCTTTCCCGGAATCCGGCCAAGCTCAAGCTGGCCGTGACGAAACTAACCGAATACGTGCGCTCGATAAACGGCGACATTGCCCGCATCGACGAGGACAAAATCCTCCTCACGCCCGCCAACGTCAAAATCGTCAAGAAACGCAAGTAGTTATCGCACGAGCAGTTGCGAATATCGCAGTGTTTCCGGTGCTTTTTTATGGCTAGCGCAAGCTAGTCTTCGTTATGGGTAATAGAAAGCTTACCGTAATGAAGTTTGGCGGCGGCGTGCTCTCGAACCGGCAGGATTTCGAACGGGCGGCAGGCATAATTTCCGCCCGCCGCGCTTCGGGTGAGCGGATAGTCGTCGTGGTGAGCGCCGTGTCGGGAGTCACCGACTGGCTTTTAGGCAATTCGGGCAAGCTCTCGCCGTCAGAAGTCGCGCGCCACCTCGTCGAGTTGCACGAACCACTTGCTAGCGCGCCGTTCGCCAAGTTGTGCCTTCCGCTTGAAGAAAAGCTTGCTTCAAATGATTTGGATCGGGGTGAGTTCGTCGCTTCTTTCGGCGAGCGGCTTTCGGCGATAGCTTTGGCATCTGTTTTGCAGGACCGCGGCATTCAAGCAAGGGCTTTCGACGCCGAGTCGGCGGGTATTGCTTGCGTTGGAGTAGCTGGCCGCGCGTCCGGCGATGAGGTTGTGACCGCGCGAAACCTATCCGCTTCAGTCACGCCGTTGCTTGATGATTCAGTTGCAGTTGTTACTGGCTATTACGGCGTGATGCCGGACGGGCGCGTCTCTACTTTTGGTAGGGGCGGAAGCGATTATAGCGCTGGGCTCGTCGCCGCGTGTCTCAACGCGGGTAGGTTGGAGTTGTGGAAGCACGTTGACGGGTTCCTTTCGTGCGACCCGCGTTTCGTGCCGTTAGCGCGCCGCGTGAAAAGCCTCTCTTACGGTGAGGCGCAAGAACTCGGCTTTTTCGGTGCCAAGATCCTGCATCCTAAAACAGTGATTCCGTTGCGGGCCAAGCGTATTCCAGTTATTATACGCAACGTCGAACGGCCGGACGGCGAGGGAACGGTTATCGCTTCAAGGGAAAGCCGAGGGCTGGAACTAAAGTCGTTGGCGTTTAAGCGCGAGGTCGCGTGCGTCTATGTGCAGGGCGAGTGGCTCGCTGAGTTTCCAGGCCTTGCTTCAACAGTGTTCGGCGCGGTGAGCTCGGTTGGGGTGAGCATTGACGTTATTGCGACGAGCGAGTTGAACTTGTGCTTTACGACGAGCCGAGGGGATGCGTTGAAGGCTGCTGGCGCTGTCGCGTCGGTGCCGGGCATCAGCGGCGTGAGCACGCGTTGCGACTTGTCGTTAGTCTCGTTAATTGGCGACGGCTTGGTTGACACGCCTAATGTCGGCGGCAGGGCGTTCGGTGCTTTAGGGTGCGAGGGCGTCAACGTCGAGCTTATCTCTAATGGCGCGAGCAACTCGAACTTGTCGTTCGTGGTTGCGGAAAAGGATTTGGAGCGGGCGGTAAAGATTTTGCATAAAGAATTCTTTGAGGGGGATGCAAATGCGTAAAGCGGTTATTCTTGGTGCTACTGGCGCAGTTGGACAGCGGTTTATACAGCTGCTGGATGGGCATCCGGATTTCGAGGTCGCCGTTCTGGCCGCGAGCGGAAGGAGCGCAGGCAAAACTTATCGTGACGCGTGCAATTGGATTGTGCGCGAGGCTGCAATGCCGCCTGCGGTGGCAAGCTTGCCCGTCGTCGAGTGCACTCCCGAAGCCGTTCGAGCCGTTTGCGACGTGGACTTGGCGTTCTCGTGTCTGCCCGGCGATATCGCAGGTGTTACCGAGGAAGCGTTCGCTAAAGCAGGCATTCCCGTCTTTTCCAAGGCTTCGGCCCACCGCATGGATGCCGACGTGCCCTTGCTCGTGCCCGAGATAAACCCCGAGCACTCTGCGTTGGTGGAGCGGCAGAAGCGCGAACGGGGATGGGATGCGTTTATCACGACCGACCCAAACTGCTCGACGACGCAGTTGGTGCTTACCTTGCATCCGTTGCGCAGGCTCGGCCTTGCGTGCGTCCGAGTGGCGACAATGCAAGCGTTGAGCGGTGCGGGTTATCCTGGCGTTGCCAGCATGGATATCATGGACAACGTGGTTCCGTTCATCAAGGGCGAGGAAGAAAAGATGATGTTGGAACCGCAAAAGATTTTCGGCGAGTTGGAGGAAGGTTCTATTGTACCTGCAGGCATGCCAATAGACGCCATGTGCCACCGTGTCCCCGTGCTTGAAGGTCACTTGGAGGCGGTGTTCGTCGAGTTCGATGCGCCTGTGACTCGTGATGCAGTCCTCGACGCGTGGTCTGGCTTCAAGGGTGAGCCACTAGAGTTGGGTTTGCCTTCCGCGGCAACGCCCGTTGAGTTTGTCGAGGGCGATGCTCGCCCACAGCACCGTTTCGACGTCTTGCGTGGCAAGGGCATGACTGTTTCAACGGGGCGGCTCAAAATCTCGGGCGACGGCCTCTCCGCGCAATTCCTCTGCTTGGGCCACAACACGATTCGTGGTGCTGCTGGCGAGGGAATACTGCAAGCCGAGTACTTTAACGCGAAGAAGCTGTTCTAGCTAGGCTGTTTAAGAAACATTTAAAGCCCGTCGCCGCGAAAGCTTAGTGCATATGATTCTCGACGCGCCCTCTTTTAAGACGCTGCTCACGCCAGAAGTCGCGCTCTCCATAGTCCAGAAAGAGATTGCGCGGCGAAGGTGGCCGATGGAGCTCAGCGAGATTCGTCTCGCTTACGTGCCTTACTGGGTGTTTTCCTTCGACGTTCTTGCCGAGGGGCCTACCCCGAGCGGCCGTGCGGCACTGAACGCCGCGTCCGGCGAGTTGGATGAGTTTGTACCTCAAATTCTATTAAAGCCGTTCAAAAAGACTAAGGAAACAGAGGAGGGTTCCGAGGTTGAGCCAACCAACGTCTCGCGTTCGGAGGCTGAGAAGGTTGCTCCGGCTAAAGTCGCTGCAACCGCGGGAATCAAGCGTGACGCCGTTGCTGTAAGCGCGCTTGCAAAATATTATCTTCCGACTTACTATGTTTGGGTTAACATTCCGAGTCTTGGCGAGTTCAAGATAGAGCTCGATGCATTGACTGGTTCGCCCAACGGCTTGGAGCAAATACCTGCCAAGGAGAAGGGTTGGAACGACTCGGCTTCAGAGGCGTTGGACAAGATGAAGACTCCCAAGGGGTGGGCCGATCTTGCAGGCGAGGCCGCTAGCACTGCGGGGCAAGGCAAGGGGCCCTCCCTATTGTCTAACAAGTACGTGGTCTGGGTGGGCTTGATTGTCCTAATACTTGTTGTCTTGTTCTTCTTTAATCGTCAGGGCTCTGCCGTAGTCAACTGCATGGTTGGTAATGCTTATTTGGGCGCGCCTGAGTACTTGGGCCTATTCGGCGATTCGTACTTGAAGCCTGCAAAGACGCTTTCCGGTCAGCTGGTGGTGCGGGGCTCGTGCGAGTACACTAACAAGAATTCCAACGACGTGACCGCGTGCGTGAGGCTTGACGTGCTCCGCGACAGCGCCACTATCGGGACTAACACGTCTTGCCTCAACGTGCCTGCCGGCACCGAGGTACCGCGCGAGAAAGATTTCGAAATCGCGTTCAACGGCTCTTCTTCCGTGCGCTACCGCTTCCGGTCAGAACAGACCGTGTAGTTGTCTTGCGTGAGAGCGGACCGAGCACGGCCATCAAAGCGTTTAGTTCTTCGGTCGAAGGCTTCGAGCGTTCGACGACGTTGTTGAATGCGCGGGCAACTTTCTTCGGGTGTTCTACGCTGGAAAGTGATTCGGCTATCGCCTTGAAGCGCCGTTCGATGCGTTCTCGCTCGGTGCGGTTGGCGGGGTGCGTTTTGGTTTCGAGCTCTTGACTTGAAGAATAGAGTTCGTAGAGCACTACTGCCACGGCGTGCGACAGGTTGAGGACGTGGTGCTCGGGGCTCGTTGGAATCGTGACAATAGCGTCGCAGTACTGTATCTCTTCGCGTGAGAGACCAGAAGATTCGCTGCCGAACACTAGCGCTATGTTGCCGTGGCCGCTGCAAAAGCGTGCAAGCTTTTTTGGCGCTAAAGTATTTTTGAGGCTTCCCCCGTATCTTTCTAGTATACCGGTTGTCCCAATCGCGGCATTGCAGCCTTTGACTGCTTCTGCAAGCGTTTTGACTCGCTTGGCGGTCTTCAGGAGGTCTTGTGAGTGTTTGGCGAAAAGCGTTGCGTCAAAGCCCTTGCCAGCCGCGGGTTCGACTAGGTAGAGCTCTTTTGCTCCAAAGTTCTTCATTACCCGGCATACGCTGCCGACGTTGAGGTCGTGTTCTGGGCGTACGAGCACGACACGCAAACCGGTAGGCTTTTTTAAACCGTTTGACATACCATTTGTTTATGGGTGTAACGAGTATAAAACTTGCCGCGCTAGCGCTGCTGTTGTTCGCCGTTCCAGCCTTGGCACTTTCGAGTGCCCAAGTCCTTGATGCGGTAAACGGTGAGAAGGGTTATTTGAGCCAGGGTGAAAGCGCCAGCCTCTTGTTGGATAGGCCGCTTGATGTCGAGGGTGGTAATTACTGGGTCGTCTATACGTATTTGACGTCCAACCCCAACACCAGGAATGCTTACCTCGTGGTGGATGATGCCTCGGGTGCGCTCGTAACGGAGAACGACGTATTGCTCAGCGTCTTTGCAGTGGTTGCCGGGTATGATTACCTGACCACGCTTGAGTCGAACTCCTTGTCAGCAGACGATTTGAACGTATTTCTTTCTGAAGCAGGCAGCGGGCTTGACGGCCTTGAATCAAAGTACCGGACAATAGTGACGAACCAGCTCGCGGACAAGTACGACACGTTCGACTTTTCACCCCTACAGACGGGCTTGGAGGACTTGCGGGCAAAGCACGATGAGGCGCGTGACTCGGTTAACGCAGTCTTCGAACAGCGCCAGACTTTCAAAACATTCTATTCCAACTATGATTTAGAGAGCTACATAAAATCTTACAACGAGTCGTTCTCACGTTTTTCAGCCGTGTCGCGCGCTTCCAAGGCGTACGATCAAGCGGTGCGTGACAAGATTGACGAGGCAACAAACTCGCCAACCTTGAATTTTTCTGACAAGCAACAGCTCAAGGACGGGTTGGAGAAGCTGTTTACTTCCGGCAACTACGAGGCATTCTACAAGAGTGTTGTAGAGCCCGGTAGCAATAAGGCTTCAGCGTCACTGGCCGCGGCAAGGCTCGGCGTTGCACGTCAAGCAGAGTCCACGCGTTACGTGGTTGCCAAGAAGGAGGCCGAGCACGCTTATTCAAAGGAATTGGTAAACCGGGTTTCAGATTTGCTTTCTTCTTCCAACGCCGGTGTAATCCGTTCGTGTGGTTTGGATTCCGCGCCCTTGAAAGAGGCTTGGGTGGAGTTGCGTGCTTTGATGGAGAATCCGTCTAACTCGTCAATTGATTCCTATGGTACTGTGCCGGCAATTGCCGCGTCCGTGTCTGTCCTTGCCGACTCGTTGCAGTCGTCGTTAGAGGAGTGCATTAATGCGCCGAACGTTGACGGAACGCCTGCAGCACCTGATTATTCGTTGGTGTACGCTTTCGTTTTGGTGGTCGCCGTCGTCGGTGCCGCCGTCGTATTATACCGCCGTTACCGCCAAGCGCAGGAGGAACAGTAGTATGGGGCAGTACGACGTTCCTAATACTCTCGGGCCTAAGACTATTAAAGAGCTTGAAGAGAAAACGCGGTTTATTACGGGCAAGCGCAAGATTTCCGAGTTCGTCACCGCGATTACCGGCCGGAAAGAGATCCCCCTTAAGTTTGAGTACTTGGGCGAGGGCGCGGACCGTTACGAGAAAGTGCTGGATGACGAGGACTACTCTGACGCTTTCAATGAAGCCGAGACTATCCGGTCGCTTTCCAATAATATAATTAAAGCTACTTGGCGCACCAAGGCAAACTTGGTTTATGTCGGTTGTGGTAACGGGATGAAGGTCTTGCCTTTGCTTCACGAGTTTGGTAAGACTCATAATCCGTTGAACTATGCTTTGCTTGACATAAGCCCCTCAATGCTTTTGAAAGCGTACAAGAACACGCGTCAGAATTATAAATCGCAGATTATAATTCGGTGTTTTGAGTGGGATTTCGAGGAAGGAAATTTTGCTTATGTTACGGATTATTTAAAGAAGAACGGCGACCCCTTGAACTTGATACTGTTCTTGGGAAATACCATCGGGAACCTCTCGGATCGGGCGCGTATTCTCGCTAATTTTCGTGAGAGTATGTCGTTCAACGATTATTTGCTCATAACCTTCCACATGGTGCCCCGCCATCCGGAGGAAGCTATCCGGGTCTATTCTAGCAGCGCAATCACGAGCTGGCTTACAACCGCGTTGGATAATATTGGGATAGATTCTACTGCAGGCACCATAAAGGTGAGCTACGACAAGAAACGGCGACAAGTGGAGTTTCATTTTAATCTTACTCGCGATGTTTCCGGTTCTCTCGACGACCGGGAAGTCAACTTGCACAAGGGCCAGAAAGTCCTTCTTGCCACGTCGCACAAGTTCTCGCGCAGCGAGATAAGGAGCCTATTGAACGTCGCGGGCTTTAAGATTAAGTGGTTCCATTTGAACAAGGGCAGCACCATGGCCAACGTTTTGTGCCAGCCAAAGCAGCTCTAGTTCTTGCGCGCCAGTAGCACTACTAGTTTTTCGAAGAAGAACGACTCG
Organism: Candidatus Micrarchaeota archaeon CG1_02_55_22; assembly: GCA_001871595.1. Classification (GTDB taxonomy): domain Archaea; phylum Micrarchaeota; class Micrarchaeia; order Norongarragalinales; family UBA97; genus UBA97. The sequence continues at coordinate 54,510 of MNVH01000011.1, forward strand.
CGGCCAATCTCTTCAACCGCGAAGCCTTGGTCTTCAAGTTTTTTCTTGGTTTCCTCATTGCCCTTGCCATCTTCCTCGCTAGATGCGAGCGACGAGGATACGAGCAGGATAATTCCGTTATGGTTAAGGAAGTTGGCGACGGTTTTGATGAACAGGTCGCTCACGGCGCGGCCGTCGGGTCCGCCGTCGAACGCCTCGTCCAGCAATCCCTTGACGTGCTCGTCTTGCGCCGTTGGCAGGTAGGGCGGGTTGAACATTATTGTGTCGAACTTGCCTTCCAAGTTGTTAAAGAGGTCGCTTTCGGTAAAAGAGGCTTTGGCCAAAACGCCGTTGCGTTGTGCGTTGCCGCGGCTGCACGCTATTGCTAGCGGGTTTATGTCGGCGAATACTACTTCGTTGACTTCTGGCTTTAATGCAGCCGTGATTCCGGCGAGGCCGGTGCCGCAACCTAGGTCGAGTATTCTACAGTGTGCATGACGCGCTGCCGCTCCGGCTAGTAGGAGAGAGTCTTCCTCGGGTGCGTAGACGCCTTCGCACGGCTCAATCTTAATGTCCATTTGCTCTGTTTACCGCCTTTTTCGTTTGCCTGCGAACCTTTTCTTTCCAGCGAAGCTTTTGTCCCTTGATGGCGCGCGGTCGAAGCGCGGTGTCAAAGGTTGTGGGCGTGACCCGGTAACGGGGAAGACTACGGTTTCTTCACCCCACTTGTACAACTCGTATTCTAGAGCGTTTGTCTCCAAATCGCGGACTTCGATGACGGGCCGTGCCAAGTCTTGTTCCCGCATTCCGGTCGGTGTCCGCACTATGAATGAGAGGACGTATGTTTTCGAGGGCCTTCCCTTTTCGATGAAGATTATGGTGTCGATTATTTGGGGTATGATTCCCAAATCTATCTTGCCGAGGAAGCGTTGAAGGGCATCGATTGGCTTGGCTGCGTGTACTACGCCGAGCATTCCTACGCCGGACATGCGCAAGTCCGCGAAGGTGGTGAAGTGTTGGGGCTTTCTTACCTCGTCGAATATGGTGTAGTCCGGCCTGACGAGCAGGAGGATGTCTGTAGTCTCTTCAAAACTGCCTTCCAAGGGCGCGTATTGTGTTACTTCTGGCCCGACTTGCAAGTCGCGCGGCTGTTCGAGCGTTTTCACTATCTTGCTCTTTGAAGAGTAGTAGTCCGCCATTGCCGTGACGAAAGTGCTCTTGCCGCTTCCCGGCGGCCCTGCGACAATCATTCCCTCGGCGGTTTCCTCAAGGCGCTTGCGCAGCTTGGGCGATATTTCGTAGTCCGAGAGCTTCATGTGCACCAGCGGCCTTACTATTGTCAGTTCTGGCGCTTCGGAGAACGGGGGTTTGGTGAAGACGATGCGGTACTCTCCGGCTTGAATCACGGTCGCGCCTTCCTTGTCGAGCTCGATGAAGCTGCGTGGCACGCGCTTGGAGTATTCCACTGCCTCGCGCACCATCGCGGATATTTCTTTGCTTGAAAACTTTTTGTCGGTTATCTCCTTGAGTACGAATTCTCCAGGCCGGCCTATCTTTGCCTTTGCGGGCAGGCCTTCCTTGATGTGTACGCTGAGCACGCCGGGGTGTTCGAAGAATTTGGCGAGCGATAACTGCACTGGCTCTTTCATCGGTTCTAGGTAGATTACGTCGATTCCTTCGGCTTCGGCCACTTGGCGCTGGATTTTGTCCGTCGTTAGGAGCGTTGCGCTGAATGCCTTGGCGAGGCCGCGAATCTTTGAGTCTATCTCGCCGAAACGTGCGCGTTCTATTTCGAACGCGCTCGGCCGCTCGCCCGCGAATTCGAGCGCTACCGTGCCCGCCTTTGCTAGTTCTGAGAGCTTTTTGAGTTCGGCAAGGCCTGAGACCCCGATTTCCCGACCGCTGTTGGCCTGGTACTCGAGTTCGGCGATGACGCTGTAGCTGACAATTATTTTTACGGGGTGCCCGCCAGCCCACTCTTTCTCGACGAGTTCGCTTATGCGTCCGTCAATGAGTACGCCGGTGTCCGGGACTATTACTTTCTGGTTCAATTTATTTCACCTATACTTGAAACTATCTTTTTTAATCTGCAAAACTGGTAACTCTCGGAAAACTTGGTCTTCTAAGAAACAGGTAGTTGCTGACATTATAATATTACGCGACCACCTTTATAATGCCCATCGTAGCAGGTGTTTTGTGACTTATTAGCTTTGCCTTGCGAGGCAGTCAACGAACTTGTTTACGTCAAGTATTTAAGCGTTCTTTGTTTGATAGCTTTGCGAAGTGTGGGATGAAGCAGGTTAAAATCAAGATTGCTGGAGAAATAGCGCTCTCGCCGGATCCTGGGTCGGCCATGAAGAAGTGGCGCGAGGTGTTTGGCATTAGCCAGACTGAGCTCGCCAAATTCCTTAAGATTACTTCGAGCACGATTAGTGATTACGAGGGCAACCGACGCAAGAGTCCGGGAATCAACGTCATCCAACGTTTTGTTGATGCCATCGTTGAGATTGACCGCCAGCGCGGTGGTGAATTGGTCAAGCGCTTCCAAGAAGCTGAATCCCCGCAAGAGTTTTTTGAGGCAATAAACTTCTCGCGCGCCATTACGGGCAAGGAGTTGGCGGATTTGATTGGCGCCAAGGCCGTTGCCTGCGCAGACAAGCTTCCTTCGGTCAATGTCTATGGCTGCACGATAATAGATTCAATCAAGGTCATTCTCGAGCTGCCTTACGAGAGTTTCATGAAGATTTATTCTACCACGACGCAGCGCGCTCTTGCGTTCACGAACGTTGCCACGGGGCGTAGTCCGTTGGTTGCGATACGCGTCTCGCCAATCAAGCCCGCTCTCGTCGTGTTGCACGGGTTGAAGCCCGAGAAGGTGGACAAGCTCGCCATACGCATTGCCGAGAGCGAGGGCATCGTTCTTTTGTCTACCACTATGCCTTTGGAAGAAATGCGCGAGAACCTAGCGAAAATTCGGGCCTAGAGCCGCACACAGAGCGTGATGCGGTGAACGTCTTTTCCTTGCTTTGCGCCGATGAGCGTCGAGGTCTTGATGAAACTCTTGTTGCAGGCCTTTAAAGCCGAAACCGCGGCCTTTGCGCTGCCGACTTGTATGTCTATTCCTTCCTTTTTCTCTTCGACGCCCGAGACGAAAGACTCTTTTTCGAGGCGTTTGACTAGTTTCTCGGCCAGCCGGCTTATTTGTTCGGGGCCGCCGCGTAATTGTATGAGCGCGAGGTGGTATCCGCCAGACTTGAGCGTACAATCCTTGCAGGTGCGCTTGTCGATGGTGACTTTGAGGCGCGCGCGTTTCTTGAATTCTTTGTCGCCGCCTTTGAAGATTGATTCTATTGTGGCGATGTAAGCCCCGCCCTTGGTCTTTTCGAGCTCGACTTTTACTTTATCGGCGTTGTTTTCCTTGGTGCGCGAGGAAACCAGTTTAGTCAGGGCTTTTTCTGAGTATTCGAACGATTCGTTTCCGACGCGTGCCGTGCCGCAGGCTGGGCAGGTTACTACCGTGAAATCTTTTCCGGCAGTGACCGCGGGCTCCATGCTCGCCGTGCAGGCGGTGCAGAAAGAGCCCGAGAATTCGGCCTCATTTTCTTTCGTTCCGCAGGCTGGGCAGATTTTCATTGTATGTATAGTGCTGCCGATTGCATAAAAACCGTCTGCTACCGCCCCCTCGTTTTATAATGTTTTACACGCTATGTTTTCATGGGGATTGAAGATGCCGAACATGTCTGAGGATTACGAGGAACTTGCAGCAGTTAATTCTGAGATTCGGTTCATCACTCTCGAGTTAATGAAGATTGCCGCAAAGCAGGGCAAGAGCTTCAATGTCATATTGCAGGAGTTCCGGCGCAATGCCTTCGTTACAAAGAAGGCGCTTTCCCAGGCGCGCGGTGGACCACGACAGAAGGCGTGAGCGTTTGGCTCTGGCGCTAGTGTTTTGGGGCGTTTGCTAGTGGCGGTTCAGCTTGCTACTGCGGTGCGGTCCCTTACTCGTGGAATGTCTTTCCAGTTGCCCCAGCTTCGTGCCGTGTTTGCATTCTTGTTGGCATGGTCTTTTTTAGCTGGATTCGCTTTGCACGCGGCGTTTCTTCGTTTGCCTGAAGCGTTCCTTTTCGGTGGTGCAGCAGGCCTCATTATTTTCGCTTTGCCCGCAGTTTCCGCTGCCGTCATCGCGGCTGGCGCGTTGTCGCGCAAGAGCTTCTGGTCGCAGATAAAGTACTTTCTCTTCACCGCAGTTGTGTCCACTCTGGTTGTCACAGTAATCTATGCAATTGCAACGCTGGCCTTCGGTTTCTCAAGCCCTAAAACGTACGTGCTTGTAGAGTTGGCTAACGCCATTGTTTACGTGATTTGGTTTGTTTCTCTGTTTGTTGCCTTGGGGAATGACAAGGTTCGTGCCGCGCTTATAGCCGCAATTCATCCTATAGCAAGCCTGGCCTTGCTGGTTTTGTGGAACAAGTGGGCCATTGTCGAGACGCGCATCGCTCTGCCATTCGTTTTGACCTTGCCGAAGCTTGCCCTTGCATCCGCAATCATCCTTGCCGCGTTCTGGTTCGTATTCTACCTGTTCAATGCGCCTACTAAACGCAACCTCGGTTTTTCGGGCGCGCAAGCGGTATCGCTCTTCTTTGCCCATTGGCTTAGGGGCAGCAGGGAGATAGAGCAAATTCTCGACGAAGCGGGCGCTGATGCGCAGACCACTCTCGGAACGGTTGCCTTTAAGGACGCTTCGGGCAGATTGAAGGCATTGTTCCTCGCGCCGAACGTGCACTTCGGGCCGTACGGTGATTTGGGGGGAAGCGAGTTTCCGAGGTTCTTGACTGAACGTTTTGACGCAAGGTATGGTTGTACCACTCTAGTGTTTCATGGCACAGTGTATCATGACTTTAATCCAGTGTCATCTTCCTCGTTCGCCAGCCTTTCGACCGCGTTTGATCGTGCACTGCGTTCGTGCAAACATTTTGAGTCAACGGGCGAAATTATCGAAGCACGGCGTGGTGCTGCCGATGTTGCGGGATTGCGTGTTGGGGGAAACGTTTTTCTCACGCTTTCACCCGCGCCCTACCCCACGGGCGATATTGATTACTCGGCGGGCGTGGCCTTGTCCAACGCTGCCGAGCGGGTCTTTGACTGTGTGGTTGTTGCAGACCGGCATAATTCTGCTGGCGAAATCGAGCCTTGGGGGGTCGGCAGCCGCGAGTATTCTGAGTTTGAAAACGCGGTGAGGGCGTTGCAGCCCGGGCGAGCGGGCAAGTTGTCTGTTGGTGTTGCCAAGGCAAGTTTGCCTTTTTCAGTGCGTGAGGGTGTTGGTGGTGCCGGGCTCCGCGTTGTAGTGCTCCGCGCCGGCAATAAGAGCGCTTGCTTTGCGGTATTTGACGCCAATAATATTTTGCCCGAACTCCGCGCGAAGCTCAAGACGCGGTTGAAGGGCTACGATTTTGCAGATATCTGTACTACGGATACGCATTCGGTCAACAGTCCAACGACTCCGAGCAACGCGCTCGGCCAGCGTGCTGATTGGGGCGTTCTTGAAAAGGCGTTGGTTGACGCTGTTGCCGAGGCCGAGGCAAGCGTCGAACCCTGTAGCGTCGCCGTTGCAAAGACGTCGTATAAGACGCGCGTTCTTGGTAGTAGCCAGGCCAACGAGCTCATCACCACGCTCAAGAGTATCTTTGCGATATTGCGCGTTCTCGCGCCCGCGGTCATAGCCGCGGCCATACTATTGGCTGCTGCGGCACTGCTGTTGGTTTAAAAGCCGTCGTGGCATATAATTTCTAGTGGGAATAAAATGAGGCTCGGTTTCTTTACCGACAGTTACCGTCCCAACGTCGACGGCGTGGTGCGGAGCATTGAAGACTTTCGGGGTGAGCTCGAGCGGCGCGGGGACGAGGTATTCGTTTTTGCGTCGGGTTCGCGGTCGGACAAGCGGGCAAACCGCGACGACCACGTTTATTACAGCACTTCGGTGCGCCTGCCGCCTTACCCGCAGTACAAGGTGGCCGTGTTTCCTTTCGTTCGCGCCGCGACGCGGTCACGGGCAAACGGTCTCGAGCTGGTGCATTCTCACGGGCAGGCAAGCATGGGTGTTGCGGCCATAACGACGGCCAAGGCATTGCGCGTGCCACTGGTGGGTACTTTTCATACCTTGATTCCGCACGGCGTCAAGAACTACGTCGCCCATCCGGGGTTGGCTTCGTCTCTGGAGCGTTTTTCGTGGCGGGCGATAGAGTATTTTTACCGTCCTTTCGATGTGGTCACCGCGCCGAGCAAGTTCATGGTGCGCTTGCTGCAGGAGCACGGCGTCGAGGCGGTTGCCTTGCCTAACGGCGTCAACGTGCGCAAGTTTCGTCCCGCCGCGTCAAAGGCGTGGCTTGAGCGCAAGGTTGGCCGTGAGGGGCCTTTCGTGTTGTGTCTTGGCCGGGTGAGCCCGGAGAAGAACATCTCTTTAGTGATTGATGCTTTTCGTACCGTGCGGCGTGAGACCGGAGCCACGTTGGTTGTGGCCGGTACTGGTCCACAGCTCGCCGAACTTAAAGCCGGGGCCGACGATTCTGTTGTATTTACGGGGTTCGTGGACGACCGTGACTTGTCTAAGTATTATTCTGCTGCCGACGCGTTCGTCACGGCGAGCACCTTCGAGACGCAGGGTCTTACCGTGTTAGAGGCGATGGCGTGCGGCACGCCCGTGGCGGCGGCACGCAGCATGGCTTTGCCTGAAGTGGTTAAGGACAAGCGTAATGGGTTCCTTTTCGCGCCCGGTAATGTGGATTCGTGTGCTCGCGCTGTGATGCGGGCCATGTTGTCCAAGCGTGTGTTGACTGACGAGTGCCGTCGCACGGCACAAAAGTATTCGGTTCCACGCGTAACCGACGAGCTTAGCGCAATCTACGGCGCGCTGTTATGATTTTGCCAGTACGGCCTCTATTTCTTGCTTGCTCTTGTAGCCTTCAAGCTTCAAGCCGTTGACTACTATTGTCGGGTAGCTCTTTACGCCGTATTGTTGCATGATTGCGGTTACCGCGGGCGAGCTCAAGTCGGCGTCGAAAGCGTATATGCGGAGTTGTGGGTGGTCGCGTTTCAATTCCGGTCCAACGCTGCCTTGCTGGTCGCATTCGGCGCAGTTGTTGCCGTAGAAGTATAGCAGAGTGTCCACGCTTTG
>MNVH01000018.1:0-48284 GCA_001871595.1 Candidatus Micrarchaeota archaeon CG1_02_55_22
TGATAAACATCGGCCTGCCCATTCCCGACGGTTTTTGCGTCAGCGCGCAAGCCTTCCATCACTTCATCGAGAGCAACTCGCTCGAACAAGTCATATCCGACCACACTGCCTCGCTCGATGTGAACGATTCGCAGGCACTGCAAGCCGCCAGCGACGCGATAAAACAAGCGATTATGGCGGGCCGTATCCCTGGCGATATTCGTTCCGACATCGTCAGGTCGTACAACAAGCTCTGCGGGGTAGATCTCATCCCTGCTATCGACCAGGAAAAACTCGTCGCCGTGCGTTCGAGCGCTACTGCCGAGGATTTGCCTGAAGCAAGCTTTGCCGGCCAGCAGGCGACTTTCTTGAATGTCCACGGAGCCGAAGATTTGGTTAAGGCGGTAAAAGCGTGTTGGGCATCGCTCTTCGAGGCGCGCGCAATCTATTACCGGAACGAGAACAATTTCGAGCACCTCAAAGTCGGCCTTTCAGCTATAGTCCAACTCATGGTGCAGAGCGAATCCAGCGGAATCATGTTCACCGTAGACCCAATATCACAGGAACGCGACAAGCTCGTCGTCGAAGCCGGTTTCGGCCTAGGCGAGGCGATTGTGAGCGGTGAAATCACGCCCGACCACTACGTCGTGTCAAAGGACTCGATGGACATACTCGACCGCCAAGTGAGCCATCAGGACCGAATGATTGTATTGACTGAGCAGGGTAACGAGTGGCTCGAGGTGCCGGAAGAGTTGCGTGAGTCGCGCAAAATCTCGGACGAACAGCTCCTTGAACTCGCAGCGCTGGGCAAGCGTATAGAGGAGCACTACGGGCGGCCTCAAGACATCGAGTGGGCAATCGACCGAGAAGGAATGTTCATCGTGCAGAGCCGCGCAATAACCACGCTCAAGAAGGTTACCGCGCAATCTGCGCCCGCTTCGGTAGCCGCGTCGTCCATGGACTTATTCAACCAACCCGCACAATCAGTATCATCGGATTCAACCGCATCGCTCGAAATGCCTTCGTTCAACGTGGTACGCCACGGCCATGAAGACGAATCAATCAAAGAGGTGAAATCCGTGTCCAACGAAACCGCTCTTGCAGCTGCCGCGCCAGTGGCCGCCGCCAACGCCGCCGTCCTGTTACAGGGCATGGGTGCTTCGCCCGGCATCGCTTCCGGACCAGTGCGTTTGGTTCACGACCCGAAAGAAATTTACAGGGTAAAGAAAGGTGACGTGCTCGTTACAGAGATGACTACGCCCGACTTTGTTCCGGCAATGAAGCGCGCGGCAGCAATAATAACAAACGAGGGCGGTTCGACGTGCCATGCCGCAATCGTCTCGCGCGAGCTCGGAATTCCGTGCATCGTCGGTACACGCACTGCCACGCAGGAGTTGACTGAAAACCAGATTGTCACGGTTGATGCCAAGCGTGGAGTCGTCTACGACGGTGCCGTGCAACTGGAGCAAGAGCACAATGAAGCGGCTTCAACTGGTTCGGCGGGAGGGGCTTCGGCCTCGTCCCCGATTACGGGCACGAAGGTCTACGTTAATCTAGCAGAACCCGAACTCGCGGATATTGTTGCAGCCAAGGACGTTGACGGCGTTGGGTTGTTGCGTGCCGAGTTCATGATAGCTGGTTTAGGAAAGCACCCGAAAGCCCTGCTAAAACAGGGCCGCGGCGACGAATTCGTCGAGGCGCTCGCGCGTGGTTTGCGCAAGGTGTGCGCCGCGTTCTATCCCCGGCCAGTTATTTACCGTGCCACTGACTTCAAGACCAACGAGTACAAGAACCTCGAGGGCGGCGCCGAGTTCGAGCCGCACGAGGAAAACCCGATGATTGGCTTCCGCGGCTGTTTCAGGTACATAAAGGATCCCGAAGTGTTCAACCTCGAGCTTGAGGCGATAAAGAAGGTGCGTGAGCAGTACGGCATGAAGAATTTGCACCTCATGATTCCGGTTGTGCGTACAGTTCACGAGTTCAAGCTCGTCAAAAAGCTCACTGAAGAAGCGGGCTTGTACAAGAGCCGTGACTTCAAGCTCGGAATCATGTGCGAAGTGCCTAGCACGGTGATTCTCGCCGAAGAGTTCTGCAAGGCGGGTGCCGACTTCTTTAGTATTGGCAGCAACGACCTCACGCAACTTACGCTGGGAATCGACCGAGACAACCCAATTGTTGCAGAAGAGTTCGACGAGCGCGACCCCGCAATCTACGAGTCCATCCGCCGCGTCATCGAGTCGTGCCACAAGTACGGTGTGAAGGTCGGTATCTGTGGACAAGCGCCGAGCGTTTATCCCGAATTTGCGGAGAAGCTCGTCGAGTACGGCATTGATAGCATCAGCGGTAATCCTGACGTCATCAATTCTCTTCGCCGCAGCATCGCTTCGGCGGAGATGAGGGTGCTGCTCAAGCGGTCGGCCGATAGTGCGAGGCAATAGTTTCTTGGCCGAAGTCGTCTTCAAGGGACGGGGGGACTATTCCGCGCTCAAGTCCGGACTTGAAGGAAGCGGCCACCGGCTGACTCATTTGGATGCCGGAGGCGGTCACGCGTATATTACCGTGCACGGCAAGAGCACGTGGCAGCTCGGCGTAATGCACCTGGTTGACGGGCGGCCCAAGAGCTTGGAGCTCAATGAATCCGTCCCCGACGAGGACCAGTCGGCTCACTTGGCCGAAGTCGGGAGGCTTGCCGAACTCGTCAAAACGCACTACCCGCGCTCGGTGCGGCGTTGAACTGGGGTTACTTCATCGTTTCTTCAAAACGCTTGGCGGCTTCGCTCCAGTTCACTACGTTCCACCACGCGGTAATGTAGTCGGGGCGGCGGTTTTGGTAGCGAAGATAGTGCGCGTGTTCCCATAAGTCGAGGCCTAGCAGGGGAGTCTTGCCTTGCGATAGGGGCGTGTCCTGGTTGGCGCTTGATTCGATTGCGAGTTTGCCTTTGTCGACTACTAGCCACGCCCACCCGCTACCGAAGCGCGTCTTGGCTGCGGCCTCGAATTTTTCCTTGAACGCGGCGAAAGAGCCGAAGTCTTTCGTAATCGTCTCGGCCAGTCTGCCGTCGGGTTCCCCGCCCGCGTTGGGTGCCATTACCTTCCAGAAGAGCGAGTGGTTGGCGTGGCCGCCGCCGTGGTTGCGCACCGCGGTGCGGATTGCTTCGGGCACCGCGTCAAGGTCTTTGAGCACTTCCTCGACCGCCTTGCCTTCGAGCGGTGTTCCGGCGACGGCCTTGTTGTAGTTGTCGATGTATGCCTGGTGGTGTTTAGTGTGGTGGATGCGCATCGTCTGCTCGTCGATGTACGGTTCCAGCGCGTTGTAATCGTAGTCTAGCTTTGGTAATTCTACTGCCATTCAAATCTACCTCAAAGTTTATGGTAACTATTAGGTTCGTGCAACTTAAAGGCGTTTGGTGGTGTTACGCGTTGCCGCGTAGCTCGTGGTTTAGATTACCGTTGTTCCGGGGAGTCCTGTGAAGTCGTTGTCGCGCGTGATTAGTTCGAGCTTGTTCAGTTGTGCGGTGGCGTAGATGAGTGAGTCTATCGAGGCTAGCTTTTGCGCCAGGTGCGGCGTTGCGGCGGCCTCGCAAATTTCGCGCGTCGGTGGCAGTACGTCAAATTCTGTCAGTACGGGTTTAACGTCTTCGAGTTGTCTGGATTTGCCGGCCAATGCATAGTAGCGGCACACTTCGTAGTAGGTGAGCGAGGATATGGCTTGGCGTTCGCTTCGAATCTTCTTCCGCCATTCTTCCGAGAGCGTTCCCTTGAGGAGCGAGATTATTACCGACGAGTCAACCAATCTTCCGGTCATGTTTATCCCTCGTGAATTCGGGTGCGTCCGTGAGCGAACCTGCCAACTTCTCTAGTTCGGTGAACGCATTGCGTTTCGCCAGTTTCTGTAGCGTCTCATCATAGGTTGTTGCGCCTAATTCTGCCTTCCTTTTGTCAATGAGTTTCTTGGTTTCCGGCTTTACCGGAATCGTCACATACATTACAACCACCGTTATAACTGTTATTGTAATGAGTGGATAAAAGGCTTGCGGAGGCGGACTGCCGGAACGATGGTGGTATTATTTTCGTTCGGCGACTTCTTTTTCTAGTCGTTCGGCGAATTCTGCGAGTTTCACGTCTTTCTCTACCTTGCCGTCGCGCGTCCTTATTGATACGGTGCCGTTTTGCTCTTCTTGTACGCCGATTACTAGCGTGTACGGGATTTTGTGGAGCTGGCTGTTTCGGATGCGTGATTCGAGCGTGCTGCGCGAGTCCTCTACCGATGCCCGCAAGCCGTGTTTTTTCAGTGTTTCTAGGACTTTTTCTGTGTAGGCGTCTTGGTCTTGCGTCATTGGTAATATTAGTGCTTGTTTGGGCGCGAGCCACGCGGGGAATTCCCCGGCATAGTGTTCGATGAGTACTCCGAGGAAGCGTTCGAAAGAGCCGAGGACGACGCGGTGCAACATGACGGGGCGTTTGCGTTTGCCGTCGGCCGCCTCGTAGTATAAGTCGAATTTTTCTGGCATCTGGAAGTCTAGTTGAATCGTTCCGCACTGCCACTTGCGTCCTATTGCATCGGAGAGCTTGAAGTCGAGCTTGGGCCCATAGAAAGCTCCGTCGCCCTCGTTGATTTCGTACTTTACCTTAGCAGTGTTAAGCGCTTTCTTGAGCGTGTCTTCGGCCTTGTCCCACATTTCTTTGGAGCCCATTGCCTTTTCCGGCCTTGTTGAGAGTTCGACTTCGTACTTGAAGCCGAAAGTCTTGTAGAAGCGGTCGAAGAGCTTTATTAGTTGTATTACTTCGCCCTCGATTTGTTCTTCGGTGACGAACAAGTGTGCGTCGTCCTGCGTGAAGGCTCGCACGCGGAATAATCCTGATAGTACTCCGGAGAGTTCGTGGCGGTGTACTAGGCCCATTTCAGCGATTTTGAGCGGGAGTTCTCGGTAGCTGTGCACGCCGTTCTTGTACACGAGTATTGCGCCGGGGCAGTTCATGGGCTTTACTGCGTAAGGTTTAGAGTCGATTTGCGTGAAGTACATGTTTTCCTTGTAGTGGTCCCAGTGACCGCTTTGGCGCCAGAGGGATTCGTTTAATATGATTGGCGTCTTTATCTCGAGGTATCCTTCCTTTTCGTGTTCCTCGCGCCAGTACTTTTCTATCGCGTTGCGCAGTATCATTCCGTTCGGGTGGTAGAACGGCATTCCCGGTGCCTCTTGTTGTACTGAGAAGAGGTCGAGCTGTTGGCCGAGTTTGCGGTGGTCGCGGCGCTCGGCTTCAACCGCCAGTTTCTCGTACTCTGTTTGTTGTGCTAGCGTCTTGAATGCGCGGGCGTAGATGCGCTGGAGTGATTTTGCGCCTTCCTTTCCGGCTAGGTACGCGCCGCCGTGCGTTTGTACGAGTACGGATTGGATTGATTTGGTTAACGCTTCCACCGAGCCGAGCGAGAGCATGGCGTACGCGCCGTCGGAAATAATCTTGGGTTTGCTAATCTTTGATGCGAGGAGTGCTTGGAACGCTTCGCCCTTGGCCTCGAACTCTTTCACGAGCGCCTTTGATGATTCTTCCTTCTCCGAAAGCTTGGTTCCCGACTCGATTGTTTCGGATATTGTTTTAGTTATTTCCGCGAGCTCTTTCTGGCCTATTGATTGGCATTCGAAGTCAGCGTAGAATCCGTCTTGGGAGAGCGTTACTTCGACGAGCCTGCCGCCCAGAACGCTTCTGACGGCTTTGGCTAGGATGAATGCGCCCGTGCGCTGGATTTTCTCGTGTTCCTTGCCCGCTTTAGTGTTCTCTATTTTTTTGGCTGCGGCGAGGGCGAATTCTTCGAGAACGTTGCCCGCGTCTTGTTTGGGCGCCTTCTTTTCCGCTAGGGTCTCCGCGTTGATTGTCTTGCTTAGTTCGCTTAACGGGTGGCCCTTGCACTTGAGCTCGAACGCCTTGTACCAGCCGAACGGGCTTTTTTGTGCGGTAGGTGCGAACGCGCGGACTTCGTCGAGGAGTGAGTTGAGCGTTGATACGGCTTCGCCGGGTGGGGCGAGGTTGCTTGACAAGTGGGCGTACGGATACAAGAGAACGTTTTGCGCTTTTACTTCGTCAAAATTCTTCTTGATTTCTTGCGCGGTGCGCTTGGTTACGGCGTCGTTGTCTCCTTGCTCGACGCTGCAGAAAACCACTAGGCAGTTCTCCATGCGTTTCTCTTTGCCTTTTTCTTCCGGGGCTATTTCTTCGGCTGCCTTGAACGCTTTCTGGCGCGCTGAATAGTTAACGTAGTCGACGTGCAATTCCAAGATTCTCATGAGCGATAAACACCTGTGGAAATTATTGGCCGGAAAAGTAGTTAAAAGGCTGCGGTCGAGGTCATGGATTGCGGTAAGTTACGTTATCTTCATTCCCGTCTTCTTCTCGAACCCGGCGGCGGAGTAAGTGCGTTGCTTTCCCGACTTGATTTTCCACTCGATGCGCTTGCTTTCGGCAATATCTTCCTCGTCTTCGAGTTGTTCGAGAAGCTTATACTGGTGGTCGAGCGCTATCAGGCTTAGTCGTATGGTGTCAGTCTTAGGCACTACGCGGCGAAGACGTTGTCGACTATCCAGTCGACGTCGAACGGCCTTAGGTCGCCGTATTCTTGGCCAATTCCCATGAAGAGTATTGGGAGCTTGGTCTCGTAGGCGACGCTGAAAGAGCCGCCGCCCTTGCCATCGCAATCCATCTTAGTCAAAATAATTCCGTCGAGCTTTATTGCCCCGTGGAATGCCTTGACTTGTTCAACGAGAGAGTTTCCGGCGATTGCTTCGCCGATGAATATCTTGAGGTGAGGTTTTATTACCCGTTCAATCTTCTGCATCTCACGCACGAGGTTGTAATTCGTTTCCTGCCTCCCCGCAGTGTCGATGAGCACGACGTCTATCTTGCTTGCTTTGGCGGCTGCCACGGCGTCGAACGCTACTGCGGTCGGGTCGGCGCCGTAGCCGTGCTTTACCACGCGCACGCCGAGCTTCTCGCCGTGAATCGAGGCCTGTTCAATAGCGGCCTTGCGGAACGTGTCGCCCGCAGCGATGACGCTCGAAAAACCGTTTTCATTCAAGTGTTGTGCCAGTTTGGCAATGGTTGTTGTCTTTCCAGCGCCGTTGGGGCCGACGAACAATAGCACTGCCGGTTCGCCTGACGCTTTCTGCGCGGCCACGAAGTTGGCGAGGTTGAAAGAGTCGGTTGAAAACAAGGCGGTGAACGCGTTTCTGACTTCGGCGTTTAGCTCGTTTTGCACGTTTCCGCGGCGCACTTTTTTACCGATTATGCGGGTTTTCAAGTCTTCTACTAGGTGGTCGGCGGTGTCGAGCGACACGTCGCTTTCGAGGAGCGCGATTTGGAGTCCGTCGAAGAATGGTTCTGCTTCGGCAGGGGTTATTTCGTATTCTTGCGTGATGAGGCTCTTTACTTTGGAGAGTATGTTGAAGCGGGGGGCGATGTCACGTTGTTCCTCTTGCTTGGGCGGGCTCGTTTGTCGTGGAATGGTTGGCTGTTTCTTTGGCAAGAGTTTGTCTTCAACCGGCTTTGCAGGAGGGGCGTGCACGGTTTTTTGGGGTTTGCTTGGTTTTTCCGTTGGAGTTACAGGCGGTTGAACGGCGGGTGCGGTTAGGGGTGTTATTGTCGGTTCGGCTGCCGGTTCATTCACCGCTATTTCTTCAACTTTCTTCTGCTCTTCTTTCAGCTCTGGCGCTGGTTGAATTGGTTTTTCGTCGGGTGTTTGTGGTTCGGCGAGTTTTTCTTCTTGTTTGCCGGCGAGTCCGCCGATGAACGACGCGACTTTCTTTTTTAGTATGTCGAACATTTTACTGCCTTAGCTTCTCAAGTTTTCCTGCAGCGGCTTCGGCCTTGCTTGATATGCGGTTGAGTTCGTCGCCGATCTTTTTGAGTGCTTCGTCGATTCGTGCCGCGCGGTTAGCAAGGATTTTCTTGGCTTCTTCGCGTGTTTTCTCCGCCACTACGCCTGCTCCGAGTTCTATTAGTACCTTGTCGCCCTGGGTTGTTGCGGGCAAGTAGGCTCCCGCGCCTACGGGAAACATTTTCTTCCCGCTTGCTGCGGTACCTTCTATTGCGGCGGTTGCTGAGTCTATTTCTTCCCGCGCGCCCTTTAATGCGTTGAGCTGGCGTTGGCCTTCCTGTGACTGGGCTTCCAGCATCTGGAGTTCCATGTAGAGTGACTGAGCTTCGCGTTGTTTGTCTTGTTCCATTATACTTTTCACCCGAAGAGTGTTTCGTAGATTCTCTGCATCTCGTAACCCGTCGTTTCTCTTCCGACGAGTGCGCCGTTGCTGTTGGCGACTATGCCTAGTGAGTTGAATGGGACGCCGAAGTTTGTCGTGCCAACGCGGGCGTAGACTCCGAACATCTTGGCGAGGTGTTTGAGTTCGGTTTCGGTGAGTTCGTTGTATGCTAGTATTCCTTTGTTAGTCAGGGCGCTCGTGGTTGCTGCCGAGCCTAGGCCGGAAAAGCGTTGTGTGAACACTTCGACTCCGAGTGTTTCGCCGATTTTTTTTGCGGTTGCAGTGGGAATGTGCGTGCTGGTAAGCGCGGCCTTGTCGTTGCATACTATGGTGTTGCCGGGCGCGTAGGTATCGAGCTTGTAGACGTTGAGCCCGTGTTTCTTGAATATTTTTTCTTCTTTCGACGTGGAGGGTAGTATTACTCCGTTTGAGTTCATTGCGGTGTAGACGCCGACTAGGTGTGATTCGGAGATGAAAGTCTTTTCGACGGGCGTGCCAAGCGCTTCGCGTGCGGCGTCAACGAATTTCTGGTGGCAGTTGCCTGCCACTATGGCGAGTTTATCGCTAGCCCGCGCGTAGAGCCCGATGAACGGGTTGTTGAAATAAGCTGTTGGTATTACGCGCGGCAAACGTTAAACGCCCCCTTAATTGGCTTTTGGTAG
The DNA here is from genome assembly GCA_001871595.1 of Candidatus Micrarchaeota archaeon CG1_02_55_22. Classification (GTDB taxonomy): domain Archaea; phylum Micrarchaeota; class Micrarchaeia; order Norongarragalinales; family UBA97; genus UBA97. The sequence goes on from MNVH01000018.1 coordinate 8,891, forward strand.
GCTCACCGTCAGCACGCCGTCGCCGTCCTTCTGTAGGAGGACTTTGATGGTCTTGGCGGGTCGGTTGTGGGCTTGGCCTACAACTGCGTGGCTGACTTCTGGTAGTATGATTACTTTGGTTGCCTTCGCGTTGCGTGCGGCGTGGGCGCGGAGCAGCCTCATGGCGACTCGGCCCTTCTTTGTTCGCGGCTTGGCGTGTGCGTCTATAAGTGAGAGTGTTGCGACGCGTTCGAGGACGAATTTCTTTTTCTCCTCTTTTTTCGCGGGCTTTTCCTCCTTCTTTGCCGCTGGTTTCTCGGCCTTGCTTTCCTTCTTTGCTTCGGCGGCCTCGGTCTTGGCTTCAACTGCGGCTTCGGATTGTTTTTCCTGCTTGAGCTTGACTTCTAGCTCTTTTCTTTCAATTATCGATTCATTCTTGTCCATTAGTGTATCACTCTACCTTGAGGTCCAGATTGTGGCGGCGCCAGTTGCGTTGCAGTGGGTTACGTCGCACCTTGCGTTTTGTCTTTGCTATTGCGAATATTGGTACACGCCTGTTGCGTACGTTTATGTGGGCTAGGGCTGCCTTCTTTTCCTTCGACTTATTTCGTGCCATTTTTTCACTTCCTTGAAAACGATATCTTTGTCTCCCGCCTTTGCGAGAGAACCTTCCCAATTATGAGCTTGAGTTGTTCTTCCGTTACCTTGCCGCGCAATTGCCCTTGCCGTGCTGCGTAGAGCACGAACGAGGCGACTTGCTCGTACAGTTCCGCGTTGGATAGCTTGACGTTGGCGAGGCGTTCGAGCGCTGCGGGCTCCATCGCCTGCTTCAACGCGGACTTGATTGTTGCTTCGCGCTCTTGCGCGGCCTGCATTTCGGCAAGCTTTTTTTGGTAAATTTCGTTTTGTTCTTCTTCGGGCATGATGATGCTTACTCTGCCTTTACTGCTTTTTCCATGAACGAGATGCCTGCGGGCGAGACTGTGCGTCCAGTCTTCTCTTTCTTGATGAAGCCAGCTTTTTCAAGCTGTTGTAATGCTAGTCTGATGATTTTGCCGCCAGCCTTGCGGTGGTGGTGTCCGCCCACGGTGTGCGTGGTGCGGCCGCCGTACTTGTTGCGGAGGCGCTGGACGCCGGAGGGGCGCTTTGATAGGGAGAGCAATAGTGATGCACAGCGTTTGAACCAGAATCCTTCCTCGTCGGGCGTGCGTTCTGCGTGGCTGCCGGTTTTTACTGCGTTGACCCATTCGGGTGCCTTTATTTCAGCATTGCTTTCTAGTTGTTTTGCTACCGCTTCGATTACGTCGTTTGCGGGCAGAGTCCAAGCCTTCATTTTATCACCAATAAATTCCAAGGCTAAATCGTTGCTAGTAGCCTAGAAACAGCCAAACGTCCTATTGGGCGTTCGCAACAATAATAGTGCGCCAGATTGCTTAAAAACCCTTCGACTAGCGTCTGCTTTTGGGTCTGGGGCCGGTCATTTTAGGCTTTGGTTTGGGTTGCGGGCCGGGCTTTGAGGTCGGTGGCGCGTATGCTTGGAAGTGCGTTCTCCACGCTGACCGCAGGTTAGTCGCACCTTTTGCGTCTCTGAGTAAACTGAGTTTTCGCGCGGTTGCAAGCGCGGCCTTAATGGCATTGCTTTCTTCTAGTTGCGAGATTTCTCTTGGTGCCAAGCCGCGGCCGTTTGCTGCGTGTATTTTGAGCAGGTGTGCTTCTTTTGCTGAAAGCACCCTTAACATTACTAGACCTTCGATTACTCCTGTTTTTGGGGCCGGTCGGTCTTCTGGGTATGCTTTTAGGAACTTTACCCATGGTTTAGAGTAAGTCAGTGACTTAGCAGTAATTCTAACAAGACCTAATCGTTCGGCTTTCTCAAGCGCGCTTGGAAGTGTGCGTGCAGTCTGTGAATCCAGTAGTCCTGCAATCTTTTGTCTGCGTGCGTTGTTCTGTACGCGTCCGTGTCCTGCGTGGGTTGCTAGTGCTCTTGCCTCGGCGTGTGAGAACAGTCCTGCTTGAACCAGTACTTGAATCGGCATACTTATTCCTCCTTTTTCTTTTGTCTTGAGTACCCGTAGGCGGCTTCGGCTTGGCAGTGCTTGCATTTGTAGAGCACGCGCTTGTTCTTCGAGTCGATGCGTACGGTGACGGTGCGGTCGGGCACGAATACGGTGTAGCATTTTTTGCAGTACGAGCGGTTGCCGAGGGGGAAGCGGTGGCCCATGGCTATTGCGCGGGCGATTTTTACGTAGCGTCGCGCCAGTGCGGGGTCGTCGGTAGTGGTTTTTGTCGCTAGCGCCAAGAGCTTTTTGCACCGGTCTTTGGCGATTGATTTTGAATCGATTTGTTTACTCATCTGCTACCTCGCAAGCGGCTATGGCGTCGGCAAGCACGGTCCACGCGCACAGTTCGATGTCGGAAATGGATGCTTTAGGGAGTTTCTTTAGTTCGGGTGAGTCGAAGACTCCGTGCGGAAAACCGCCCAGAACGAAGCACACGTTCTTGTCCTTGATTTTCTTTGATAGTTTGGTGAGCGTCGTCTTTTCGCCCGACGCGTCGAGTACGATTACAAGCGTCTTTTTCGGTAGTTCTTTGAGCAGCTTTCCAACAGTCTTGTCTTCGAGTTCTAGCAGCGTCTTGCCCTCGTATTCGATGTGCTTGCGTCTGAAGAGGTCTTGCATCAGGCCGCAGAACCTGTTGTATACTCGGGGGATGCGCACGCCGGGGTCGAACTTGACGACGCGGTCGTTTATAGTGTGAACGTAGAGGTGTAGTTTTCCTGATTGGTTGAGTTTCGAGTCGAGGGCGAGCAGCGCGCAGAAGTGGGCGATGTCGGGCCTGCCTCGCTTGTGCCAGTCTTTGAGCTTGCGCATTGCCGCGAGGTGGCGCGACGAGTCGAGTAAGAGCTCGCCGGGCTTTCTCTTCAAGCGCTTGGCTTCCGCAGCAATTGACGCGTCGCCCCAGAGTTCTTTCGGAACGGTTTCGAGCGCGCTCTCTGCGAGGATGAACGTGTACATTACAAAGTTATTTGCCGGCCGGGTTTTAATTAGTGTGGCTTGCGCTGGCGTTTGTTGAAGGTGGGCCTGGAGGGATTTGGAACAGACCTTTTTATGCGCCGTCATTCCGTTACTCCGGCACATTAAAAGCTCGACCAAAAGTTGCGTTCGCGGGGGGTCTGAATGTCGACTTTCAGCACAACCCGCGGGTTGTGTCTGATTCATCAGCCTCGGGCTGATGAACATTCAGGGGGGCGAAGCCCTCCTATGCCTGTTGGCCGCGGCCAACGGCACGCGCAAAGCCCGTGGCTTTGCTTGCGAGAAGCCGGAGTGGGCCTGGAGGGATTTGAACCCTCGACCACCTGTTGTCTTAGGCGCTTTGACGCAACTCCTAACGGGGTTGCGCGTCATATAAGACAGGCGCTCTACCAGACTAAGCTACAAGCCCAACTAATAGTTTTTATTGCTTGGAAACGTTAAAAAGCGTACTATGAAACTCCTTGCTGTGAAGGATTGTTTGACTCTGCTTAATCTGGCGGCGGGTTTTGCCGCGCTTGTAGCTGCGCTTCGCGGCGAGTTTTTATTTGCCGGCGGGTTCATCGTGCTCGGCTTGGTTTTCGATGCTCTCGACGGGCGTGTTGCGCGTGCGGTGCGCGGGGGCGATAATTTTGGGCGCGAGTTGGATTCGCTCGCCGACGTGGTCTCTTTCGGCGTCGCGCCTGCTTTTTTGGCCGTTGCGTTGTGGGGCGGTGCGTGGGTCGCGGCGTGCGGTGCGTTGTATGCGTGCGCTGCAGCGGTGCGCCTCGCCAAGTTTAACATTCAGACCGCTAAAGGCGTTTTCTTTGGTTTGCCGTCTCCCGTCGCGGCGGTGGTAGCGGTTGCGGTAACGTTGTTTTCGTCGGTGTGGTTTGTCGTTGCTGGCGCGTTGTTTGTTTTGGCGTTTGCTATGCTGGCCGATTTTCGCGTGCCCAAAATCTAGTACTTGTCTTCTGCAACGATGTCCATGCGGTGGGCGCCGTCGATTCTTTCTAGTACGGTTATAACGCTCTTCGGGACGAGGCCGTCAGGGTTCTCGCCGTTCGACAACGCGTTGCGTACTGCGGTGCTCGAGTACTTTTCGCGTTCGAAGTCCGGGAAGCTCTTGACCGGGACGTTCCACGAAGAGAAGATGTCTGCTATGACCGAGCGGTTGGTGTACACGGTGTCGAACGCTGGACAGGCCATGCGCAAGTTCGCTGCGGTACCCTTGTAGGAGTCGGCGTCCGGGACTTGCACTATCAGGCATTTTCCCAACAGGCCTGCTTCTTTAAGCATTTCTTTTAGCATGAGCGTGCGTTCGCCGCCTGAGAACGGGTTGCGTTCGGTGTGGCTTTGCAGGGACGAGCCTATTGCTACTATGAGTTCGTCGCACTCTCCGAGGATGTGGCGTATTACTGCCAAGTGGCCCGTGTGGGGTGGGTTGAATCTGCCCCAGTAAACTGCGGTTGTCATACTTTACTTAGAATGGCCAATGCTTTAAATCTCCGTGCCGTAAAGGCAAACGCTTTAATCCAGTTGTTTCGTGACATTCTAATGAAGTTCATATTGCTTTTCACGCTCTTGCTTGCGCCGCTGGCGTGGGCAGTTCCAGCTTCGAGTTTTCTGCCCGTCGGCGAATCGCTTGCCGCAGAATACAATTTATCGCTCGGCGCGAGCCAGTACGCGCTCGTGATTGGCTCCAACGGTACGGCGTACTTCTTTGATGGCGCTACTGTTGTGGGTTCTCTAACGCTCGCCGCGCGGCTGGAGTCTGCGGCATCCGTTGTCGGTAGCGAGTCGACTGGCCGTGCGTCCGCATCCGTAGCCGAGTTCAAGGATTCTGTTTCTGCATGCAGCGACGCGTATGCCGATTTTGTGTCGAGCAAGTACGTCTGTTACGACGATTCGTACCACAAGTACCAGTGCACTTACTTGTGGGATCAAGGTTTTTGGCGTGAAATACTGCCGTTCGACATTTCAATCGTTCGGCGCGACGTAGAAGCATCTTTACCGGTGTTGAAAGACGCGGCGGACCAAGCAGTTTCGTTTTCCACTGCCGGCGATTATGCCGGCGTTGCCGCGGGCTTGCGTGCGTCTGCCGGCGCGGCGGAAAACTTCTCGGCAGCCAACAAAATCATGCTTTCTTACCGTCCGTTCCGCGTTGACGCCCGTCTTTCGCGGTGCGCGTTTAATTCGAGCGTGCTTGAGTCAGCGCTTGCCGATGCTTCGGTGGCGTCGGCTTTCTCTTCCGGTCTTGCGGACAAATCGGTTGCTTTCGCCGTGTCGGTGGCCGGAGAGCCAGGCCCTGCCGCGATAGCCAACGCGCGTGCTCGGTTGTCGTCCTATTTGTCCGAGGCTTCATTGATTAACGCGTCGGTTGCCGAGGCGAACCGTACGTTCTTGTTGTTTTTGGAGCAGGATTTTGAGCGGGTCAGCTTGTCGCTCGAGCGGTTGGAGGACGAGCCCTTGCCCGTTAACCAGAAGTCGTTCAACTCGACTCTCGCCGAGGCGGTTTCGCGCGTCAAACGGGCTGGCGACGTTGCCGAGGCGTACGTTGAGGCAACGCAGTCGCTTTCGCTGTTGGCCGGCATGCTTGCTGAAGCGCCGGATGAGGCGTCTTCCGCGGCCTTCAACTCCACTGCAAAGCAGTACTACGCGTTGGAGTCGGCGCTCGTTCTAGGTTCCATTCCGCCCAAAAGCGATTTTGAGGCAGTCAAAACAGTCGCGGATTCGGCGATGAGGCGTCTCGCGGATTTGGCAATCGAGCGCAAGCGGGATAACGGCATTCCGGCGTGGCTCATTGCTGGCGCGCTCATCGGCATTGCGCTCATATTCGGGTTTGCTGCGTACCTGCGCAAGCGCAGTTAGGCAGGCTAACTTGCGGCTTAGCCCAGAATATGCAGTCTCAAGCCTTTCTCAGAAAGGGTCCGGGATTTTGGGTTATGCGTTTGACGTGACCGACGAATTGTTTGAAGCTGCGGTATGTGCGTGGCTTTGGGAAGATGACGTTGAGCCTCGCGTTTTCCTCGCCAATAACCCGGGTTTTCACGTTTTGCTTTGGTAGTGGGCCTAGTTAATTGTTGCGCAGGCGCAGCTAGCGTTTTCCTTGTTTTTCTTTCGCCGCTGCCACGAATCCGTTGAATGCCGGCTCCGGCTTTTCGAGGCGGGAATCGAATTCGGGGTGGAACTGGGTTCCGAAGAAGAACGGGTGGTCCTTCAGTTCAAGTATCTTCATGATGTTCTGGTTGGGTTCCATGCCGCTGAACACCGCGCCGGCGTCTTCGAGGCGCTTGATGTATTCTGGGTTGACTTCGTAGCGGTGCCGGAAGCGTTTGGAAATCTTGTCGCTTCCGTAAAGCTTGTACGCGAGCGTGCCTTTGACTACTGAAACGTCGCGTGCACCGAGCCGCATGGTTCCGCCCTTGTCTTCAACGTTTTTTTGTTCGGGTAAGAGGTCGATTACCGGGTGTTTGAGGTCGGGGTTGTTTTCGCTCGTGTTTGCGTCTTCGAGTTTCGCGGCGTTGCGGGCGAACTCTATTGTCGCGAGCTGCATGCCGTAGCACAAGCCTAGATAAGGCACCTTGTTCTCGCGAGCGAAGCGTATCGCGGTGATTTTGCCTTCGACTCCGCGTCCGCCGAATCCGCCTGGCACTAGTAATCCGTCGTATTTGTCTAGAGTGCCTTTTCCTTTCTCTATTGCCTCGCTGTCGACGAGTTCGGCGTCAATCCGCACGCCGTTGTGGATTCCGGCGTGGTTGAGCGCCTCAAACACGCTCATGTAGGCGTCCTTCGCGACGGCGTACTTGCCGATTACGCCGATGCGTACTGCTGGTGCAGTGCTGAGTTTCTTGGTTTTTTCGGTGAGTGCTTCCCATTCGGCTAGGTTTGGTGTGAAGGAGATGCCCATCCTTTCGGCTAGGCGTTCGTGCAGGTTTTGTTTTACTAGTTCGAGGGGTAGTTCGTAAATGCTTTCAAGCGTTGGGGAACAGAAGACGTTTTCTTCGCGTACGTTGCAAAACAGGGCGATTTTTTCACGCAAGGCTTTTGGTACCATGACGTCCGCGCGGGCGATGAGCATGTTGGGCGTGATTCCGCGGGACAGTAAGGCTTTCACGCTGTGCTGGATTGGTTTGGTCTTGAGTTCACCGGTAATTATTGTCGGGACGAGTGCGAGGTGGATGAAGGTGGTTGATTGCGGGGGTTCTTCGAAGTTCATCTGGCGTACGGCTTCGAGCACGATGTCGCTCTCCAAGTCGCCTACCGTTCCGCCGATTTCGACGACGAGCACGTCTGCGGCGGTTGTCTTGGCTGCTTTTCGTATCTGGGTTTTTATCTCGTTGGTGGCGTGGGGGATGAGCTGCACGGTCTTGCCTAAATAGTCTCCTTTGCGTTCTTTTTCGGTGACGGCGCGGTAGACGCTGCCCATCATGAGGTTCTGTTCCTTGACTGCGAAGGTGTTGGTGTAGCGTTCGTAGTTGCCCACGTCCAGATCGCATTCGAATCCGTCGCGGGTGACGAAGACTTCGCCGTGTTCGAACGGGTTGAGCGTGCCGGCGTCGCAGTTGAGGTAGGGGTCGATCTTCATTATCGAGGCCTTGATTCCCCCTGAACGCAAGATTTTCGCGAGTGATGCTGCAAAAATGCCTTTGCCGAGCGAGCTTAGCACTCCGCCGGTAACAAAAATATACTTAGTCATGTTCAACATCGCCCCGATTCTTAGAAAATTCGAATTGACAATGGGATGAGAACGCTTAAAAAAACTTGCCCACCAAAATTAGTTGTAACTAGGTAGTGGTGTCGGATGAATACAGTTATTGATTACTTGATGGTCGTGGTAGATTACCTAGTGCTAATCGTGTGGAACCCGGCAATAGATGTGGAGAACGTCGTTCTCGCCCTGCTAGCGATATTGGCGTTCCTCTCTTTCGCCAACTAGCGCGTCTATTTAGCGAGTAGGACTTGCCTTCCCGAGCCGATAACCATTCCGCGGTGGTCGTACATCTGCCAGTAATAGATTGAGCCTGCGAAAGCCACGGCGGCGAGCAAGGGCTGCACAAAGAGGAAGTAAATGCCTACTAGTGCCAGCAATACGCAGTATGCGCGGTAGCGGATGCGTTGCTTCCAGAACGGGTAGTACGTCTTGATGTACGCGTACCTGTTGTTCATCTTCAGGAATGGGCGCGTCGCGTCGGTAACGACGGTCGTCGAACGAATGTCAGGGTATTGTGCCATTTTATTCCACCTCCAATTTCTTTGTGTCTTGTGCTTACTCCTTGCGTTACTAATTCAGCTGTATCAGGCGCCTCTTGCTCGACGCCACGCCCGTATAGAACGGTGACATGCGGTAGAAGTACATTGCTCCGGCGAACGCGAGCACGGACAAGAGCGGCAGGGTGAAGAGCAAGAAAATGCCGGCAATGCCTAGCGCCAGTGCGTAGGTGCGGTAGCGGATGCCTTGCAGCCAAAAGGGCTGGTAACGCATGAAGTAGTCCCAGCGCTTTCCTTGTGCGAGCAGGGGCGCTCCCTTCTCGACCGTAATGGTTTGCCTTCCGCTTATGTTTGACATTTTCTTTCACCTTAAGCCGTGTGGATGAGCGGCCTTCCGCCGTACCACTTGACTGCCCACGCGTAGTTGACGACGCGGTCGCTCCAGTACTTTCCTGTAAGGAACGCGAATACTGCCGCTATGTAGTGGTTAACCCAGAAGAATGTTACTATTGTGAGCACTAGGCACACTACGAAGTAGAATGCTGCCTTGTAGACCGAGGCGGCGTTGCCTTCCTTGGTGTTGGGTGCGCTGAAGTAGCTGTTGAGGAAATCTTTACGGCTCATCCAGTCCGCGGCACGGATTGGCAGTCCGTCTCCCATCTTTTCGCCCGTATCGCCGATGGGCATGAATACCGACATCTGTTCCGGCGAGGGCTTCGCTGTGTCGGCGAACTTGAGGTCTTTCGCCTGCCTGCGGAGTTGCGTTATGGTCGTCATTCTATTTACACCTATATTCCGAACTTGCCTGACGCGAGCGCCAGGACTAGTATTACTATGATGAGCACGTCGATTGCCTTGTCGGGAATGCCCATGCACTTCTGGTTGAGCGCTTTATTGAAGTCGTACTCGGGGCCGAACATGGGTTTGAATATGCCAACGTCTTCAACGAGGGACATGAGCTGCACTATGGGGTCGATTTCTTCGGCCCTTTTTGAACCAAGTCTCGTGTCGAAAGCCATTTTTGTTCACCTAGTTTAGCAGTACGAGCGCCCTCGAGCGACCGAACTTCGTTGCGACTCCTTGTCCCCACCACGCGATGTTCTGGTAGCGGCCTGAAAGCGCGAAGAGCAGCATCGCGCCGAGCGGCACGGAGTTAATGACGAGCAACCCTAGCACGGCGTAGACGAGTGCCATTACCTGAGCTTTCTTGCCAACCATCCAGAACTCGTAAATGTACTCTTTAAGGTACTCCCAGCGGTTGTCTTGCTTGAACAGTGGGGGCACCTTCGGGTCAAGCTGCAGCGGCATGAATGTGGTCTGGTCTACCGGGCCCGTGTTTGGGGAGCCGCCCGCGACAATCTGTTGGTTTATTGTGTTCGCCATTTTGATTTACCTTATTTGGTCCACAAGAGGTCACGCCTCTTGAGAATCATGTTTATCGTGAAGTTCGCTTTGATGTGTTCTCCGTACGCCCACGCCGCGGCGATTGCGCCCGCGATGGTGAGGTAGATGCTGATTCTAAGCCAGAGTACCGCGATGAGCGCGAGAACGATTGAGAGCAAGCGGTAGAAGTGCCAGTTGCGCCAGAGCTTGATGTTTTCGTCCAAGAATTTTTGACGGGTCGTCACCTCGATTACTGCCTTGTTGGCCGATTTGGTGGGCAGAAACATGGGGATGTGCTCCCACTTCTTTGCCTCCGGCTCGTCGGCCTTGACTATGCCGAGTTTCTTGAATTGCGTCGGAGTAACATTCTGCATATTTACCACTTTGTCGTTGTAACATTAGTGTAGATGATTATATATAAACTTGCCGGTAGTAACACAGTGTACGCTGGTTGCCGTAATGGCCGTAAGCAATTAAAGGGGGTGGCGTGTTATGGTTGCGTGGCCACCAAAAACCGCCCTCGCGCCCGCCGAGAGTACCTTTCCTCATTCCACCAGCCCGTGGCAGTCTTGGCCGTTCTAGCCGGTCTGCTCGTGCTTTCCGGCGTCTTTTACGCCTTCAGCGGCCTTGCTACAACCGGGTTTGCAGCCTCTCGTGGTTCGACTGGCGGGGCAAGCGTGGACGGGGTACTAGAATCCGCTAACGTGCCGTTGGCATTACTTTCAAGCGCCGACGGCGACTACGCTGCCCTTGACTCTTCTTCGCCGCTTCAATTCTCCTTCTCCGTGCCAGCGAGCAAGCTCCTCTTGACGTCCCGACGGTTCTCCCTAGAATTCTCGGCTCTTTTACAGGGTACGGGGACGGCTTCAGTCGAAGTCTTTACCGGTGACGGTTTCAAGACCGCTTGCGCTGGAGCCGTTTTATCCGAATCCTTGGCCGAAGCCTCTTGCGATCTTACTCCCTTGCTTTCGCCTGACGGCTCGATTCCGTCCCTCGTTACGGTGAGGCTCTCAGTCACCCGTGTTGCGCGCGTTGACCGGGCTGCGCTTAAAGCAATAATAATCAAATGAATCTTTGCCGTGCCAGCGACGTCGCCGCGCTCAAGAAACCTGCAAAGGGTTCGCGCAAGGGCGAGAACGGCGTGCTCTTGGTAGTAGGCGGCAGTAAAGAGTATTTCGGCGCGCCCATCCACTCGCTTCGCGCCGCATCTTTCTTTGTTGACCTCGCCTTCTTTTCGCCTTTCCCCGAAAACAATTCCCTTGCTAGAAAAGTGAAAATCGCGAACCAGGACGTTATTGTAGTAAGCGATTGGCGTAAAGCAGCAGAGCGCGCTGATGCGTTATTGGTCGGGCCCGGACTTGCCGTCGGAGCAAGGGAAAAAAGTTTAGTTGATTACTGTGTTGGGCTTGGCAAGCCCGTTGTTTTGGATGCAGGCGCGATAAAACTCGTTAGCAAGGATAAGTTGCATTCTCGCGTTGCTCTCACACCGCACGCGGGCGAGTTCAAGAATGCATTCGGTTTAACTGTTCCTAAAGGCGTTGCCGCGGCGCCCGTTGTCAAGCGCGTGGCTACCGAGTCGGGTTGTAATATTTTGCTGAAAAATGCGGGTATTGATTTGATTACCGACGGCAAACAAGTTTTTCTGAATAAGAGCGGTATTCCTGCAATGACTAAGGGTGGTACTGGCGACGTGTTGGCCGGCCTAGCCGCCGCGTTCGCCTGCAGGAACGACTTGTTGTTGTCCTTGCGTGCTGCGGCGTACTTGAACGGTGCTGCGGCGCGCGAGTTGGAGAAAAAGCGTGGTTGGGCGTTCACCGCAACTGACTTGGCGGAATCAGTTCCGGACGCTTACGCTGGATTGTTGAAAAAATAGTCCGAGTGGAAAGGGAGGTCCCACCCGCGTGTCCTCCCTTGTCCCTCCCCCGGAAATCTGTGTCTAGGTGAGCTTTACTCCGCGTCCTCGATGCCGTTTTCGGTTACGATGAAGATGCATTCGCCGTCGGGCAGGTTTGGCGAGTCCACGAGTTTTGCGATGCGGCGCGTTTCCTTGCTGCGACGCAGGTACACGCGGTAGGTGCACAAGTGTCCTAACACGTTTCCTCCAACGGGTATTGTGGGGTCGCCGAAGAGAATGTCCGGTCGGTCGATGACTTGGTTGGTAACATAGATTGCTAGGTTGAACATGTCGCTCAATCTTTGCAGTACGTGAATGTGTTTGTTGAGCTTCTGCTGTCGTGCTGCGAGTTCGCCCCGGCCCACGTAATCACCGCGGAACGCTGAGGTGAGCGAGTCCACGATAACCAGTTTGATGTTGTTCTCGCGGACTAGCTCTTCAGCCTTTTCAGCGAGAATCGTTTGGTGGTCACTGTTGTAAGCGCGCGCGACGAAAATGTTTTTTAGTACCACGTCGGGGTCAAGTCCTTTGGCAACAGCGATTTGTGCTACGCGCTCGGGCCGGAAAGTCGCTTCCGTGTCAATGAACAACACGTTGCCGTTCAAGCCACCTTGCTCTGGCGGCAACTGCGCGTTAACGCATAACTGGAACGCGATTTGCGTGTTGTGCAGCACGGTTGGCATGACGCCACCGACGAAAGTGTGGCCATCGGGCACGACGAAGTCGTACACCGGGCCGTCGTGTGGAACCCTCGCCGTTTCTGAGACTTTATCCCAGTTTAGTGACGCGATTATCCTTAGTTGTTCGGCCGCCTCGTGGCTTGCCTTTGACCGCGCGCCAAGCTCTTCCGCGATTGTCGTCGCTATCTCGCTGGCGTGTTCTGGCGGCACGCCGCGCTTGACATAGTTCTGCAAACTGCCTTTAGACAAACCGAGTTTTTGCGCGAGGCTGTTGAGTGCGAATGGCAGGCTGCAAGCGTATTCCTCGAACTCTTGCGGGCTCATAGCAGGTACAGTGGTGGCGCGTTCCGAAAGCTCGTCTAGCTGGGCTTCGCCGGATTGGAAGAAAGATATTGCTTTAGCCATCGTCTCCGGGCCAATGCTTTGGTTTGGCGTCATTGCGAAGAGGCCGTAGAGCGTTGTAGAGCCGTTGTTCTTTTTGCCGTACTCTTTTGCGTGCCTGCCGCGGTTGCCGCCCAGTGTTTGTTTATAATACTTTTTGAGAAGTTTGTTTATTGCTTGAGGGTAGCCGTGCGCTGAAGCAGTAGTGCTGCCGTTCCACGCCTTGAGCTTGAACGGGAGGCTGCCTATCTTTTCGCGGTCGAATCCGGTGACGCTGATGCGGACGTACTGTTTGCCTGCCGAGCGCGTGGCGCGCCGCGTGGCCGCGATACCGACTGTTGAGAGGAGGTAGGATAGCTCTCTGGCCAGACGCGTGCTTTTAGTGGTGGCGGAAACGCCTGATTCCGTCAGGCAGCCGTCACCCTCTAAATACCCAGCAAGGAACGATTTTGCCGCGCTTTTGCCGGCGGTGAACACTACGGCCGGAACGAACTTGGTTGCCGAATTTGTTTTTTCCAAGCCTTCGAGGAGTGGGTGGGCGGCGTTCTTGATTAGTATGGTGTAAACGGTTCTCTTGCCTGGCAAGTTTCTTTCTCGCACCGTTGGCTCGAAGTCGAACCGCGCTTTGAGGTAGTTTGAGAGCCAGTCACGCAACACTGTGTCGGACGTGCTTATCGAGCAGGGGTTGGCAGTGCCTTCGGCGGCGAAGAGGCCGAGGAAGTATGCATCGTCGTCGCTCACCGTACCCGTTTGCGGGATTGGGATGGAGTTGGGCGTAGCAATGCTGTCGCCAGACTGGATTTCTGCCGCGGGCTTCCACTGTAGCCCGTCTTCGTTGGCGACGAGGAGCTTGTGCGGCAAGGTAATGCGAAGCGAGCGCCCGCGCTTGGTCGTTAAATGCACTAGCTCGTCGGCGTGGCCCTTGTAGATTGCTGCGGGAACGGCTTGCGTGATGCCGGCGTCGTTGAACGCGAAGACCTTGACGCACGGTGCCTTTACTACGGTGCCGCCGTCGAACGCCTCTTCGCCGAACTTTGCGGCGTATTTATCGTAAATGTGTGACATGGGTTCAAGGTGGAACTCCTCGTCGTTCGTGTACGCCGCGTGCTCCTCCGGCGCAACGCACTTGCTGCTACCATACTTGCCAAAGCACTCGGTTATTGCTTGGGTTTCAACGCCGCCTCCGATGAGGTTGTCGAGCTCTACCGAGCCCGTGCTTATCCTGCCGATGACTTTTCTTTTTTCGAGTATGATGTCGCCGGTCTCGAAACCCATTTCCATGGCTTCGCGCGCGGCCGCAATAATCTTTTCAGCAGTAGCTTCACCAATGCTAGCAACTTCAGCTAGTTCGACGGCCATGCTTGTAGCAAGTTTCTCGAAAGAATCGTAGCCCGCTGCTTTCAGTTTTTTAGCGGTAGTTTCACCAACGCCGGGAATCTCTTCAATAGACTCGATTTTTTTCTTCCGGCTGGCCTTCTTTTCTATCTTTACTACGGCGTCGTTGCCGTTAACTACTTCGAACTCCTTGTCTGCAACAGCTTCTTGCGAAGCATTTTCGCTTGCCATTCTAACCACGTCCGCCGGGGACGCCTACAGTCAGGCGCCGTGTATCCAGCCAAACACTTATACTCGCCGGGTTTAAAAAGCGCGGCAGAGTGGCTTGCCGCATGCTTCCGCTTGCTCGAATTGTTTTTATACGTCTTTGGTTTAAAGAGGGGTATGCGTTCAAGCGGTTCTGGCAATATTCATCCCGATTTTAGTGAGACTTTTAGAGTCCTCGAGCACGGAGCTGCCGCAGAGCGTACTGCTGCAGCGGTAGACCTTTCACGCAAGTTCCGCGACCTAGCTGACTCCGGGCACCGTTTTTCCGGCGATGGTTTTACCGCGATGGTGCCTGAATTGAAGCGGTATTCAACTGATGATGAGTTGCTGGTTCGAAGCAACGCAATAGAGGCGCTTGGCTGGCTCAAACCAGACGGAATAACTCTGTTATTACGCCGTCGGTTGGTGTCAGAGCACGATGCGGACACTAAGGTAAGCATTCATTTCGCGCTCGCTCGTTTGGGTGATGCCGCTTCGCGTGACTCGATTAAGAGCTGGGTGAATCACCACGACAAAGGCACGCGTCACGCCGCCATTGTTCACGCGAGCAACCTTGGCTTAGTAGAAGTATTGCCCGCTCTTGAAGAACATGCTTCACCCGACAAGGATTATGAGGACCGCATGCACGCTATTTACGCAATCGGTCGCCTCGGCAGGCGCGTTCACCCGGTCACTAGGGTAAAGCTTTTGGCCGTGCTTAACAAGTATCGTCAAGACGCTGACGAAGACATCGCGAACGAAGCAAGAATCGCGCTCAATCGCCTGCGCAACGAACGCTAGCGTTTCTTTATCGCTAGTAGTGTGGCCTCGAAAGATTTGGGTAGTTCGGCGTCGAGCACGCTTCCTTGCGTCAAGTCGCGTGACGTGAAGAGTTGGCGCAGCGAGGAGCGGCAGTTGGTTGCGCTCACGAACGAGTAGTGGCTCAAATTGACTCTCGCGTGGCTTTTTTCGAGTGACGCGGTGCGCGTTGCCACGCCGTCGCCCTCGTCGTACTCGTACGTGAAGCGGAATGAGCCGTCGCCTTCCCACGCTAATTCTTTGAGGCGGTGGCCCCTCGCCGTCATCGACGCGGCAAGCATTCGCAGCTCGGGTTGTGACGCCATTTCTTTGGCGAGCGTATTCTTCACGGTGTAACCGCCGCAGTCCGGCCTTTTTGAGAGCACGCGGGAGGCCGCGTTGTACAATGCAGTGGTTGGCGTGTTGTCGGGGGATAAGTAGGTGTCCCCGTATTCGATGGATAAGCGTTTGCGGTGGCTTCCGAGCGCGTAGCCGTGCTTGCCGGCCTGCCGGTGGAGTGAGAGGTTGTTTGCGGCGCGTTGTACGTGGTAGCTGCGGGGCGGTGTTGGCACTGAAACGCCGGTGACAAAAGGTAGGTATTCCACGAGTAGCTCACGCTCTCTCCATTCAAATAGGTTGCGCTTCCCCTAATCGACGTTCGAGCATCCGGCAACCACCGGCAAGCCACTCTCGGCCTTTGTTTTTATACTCTGCAAGGCAAGCTTACTGTCCGAGAGGTGTTGTGTTATGAAGATTGATGTTACTCGCATTGGGTACGGAGACGTCAGAAAGACGCTTGGCTTGTCCGTAAAGCGTTTTGGTGGTTTCCACCGAGTGGGCGAAAAAGTCTTTTTAGAAGTTATTACGTGTTAATGTTTTTTTGGGCCGTTTTCGGCCCACTCTTCCCCTCTAATCTTCCCGTAGGGTATTAAAACGTTGCCGCAGTAATCTCGAAAGAATCCTTCAGGGGAGTTACCGATGCACGTAAGCGAAATCCATTTACGCAACTTCAAGAGCTTTGGCAGCTCCAAGGTCAAGCTCTCGCCGGGCTTCAACGCAATAGTGGGCCCAAACGGCAGCGGCAAGTGCTTGAGGGGTGATTCCCGCATCCTTCTAACCGACGGAACTAGGCTTTCAATAAAAGAGCTGGTTGATGGTGCGCTGTCTTCTAGTACGGATAATCAGGTTCTAGGTGATGGAATATTAACGCTTCAGAACTCGTCCGGAGCTGCAGTGTTCTCGCTGAATCCGTTGACGGGTAAGATTGAGTCAAGCCGCGTGCAGGCGTTCGTCAAGCGCAAGAGTCCTGAGAGTCTGGCGGAAATAGTGACTCGGAGTGGTCGCAGGATAGTCACTACAACGTATCATCCGCTTATTACGATTCGTGACGCGGAAATCGCGGCGGTCAAGGCCGAAGACTTGCGAGTAGGTGAATTTGTCGCCCTGCCGAGGGGTTTGCGGCTTCCTGAAAGCAAAATCAATCTTCCCTTGGAATTAGCTCGTCGTTTGACTCGCCTTTACTTAGGGGATTCGTGTGTTGAACTCCGTAGGTTAATTGCCGAGAAGAAGCTTAATTCCGAAAAGACTTGGCGGCAGGTCAGCGTTGATTCCGGCGTGATTGAGACGGAACTACGTGGACTGGCTTCAGGTCAAAGCATTCCTTTACACAGCGCTTTTCGCTTAACCCAATGGCTCGGGCTCTCTGAACTTGAAGCTTCGAAAATCCTTTCGCGGGTAAAAGCCAAGAACCAGCATATCGTTACTGCCATTCCGTTGACTTTGGACTGCGCGCTCGCCAAGTTCCTCGGTTACTTGATTTCTGAGGGCCGTCTAGTAAAGAACGAAGCGTTCTTTTTCAATGACTCGCCGGAAATACGCGACGACTTCAGTGCATCGTGCAAGGCTGCATTCGGACTCTCGCCAACGCCGTGTTTGAATGGTAAAAAGACGTTCCTCGTGTTACCGTCTGCTGCTGTTGCCGCGCTTCTTGAACATGTTTTTGGCATGCCGCCTTATTCACACTCGCGGGACAAACGCATTCCCCCGCAATTATTGAGTGCTCCGTTGAACTCGGTAATGGCTTTCCTTTCGGCACTCTACGATGGCGACGGCAGCGTTTCACAGCCTGGAAGTTCGAAAGTATGTGTTGAATATGCTACTGCAAGCAGGGCGCTGGCTGACGACCTTGCAACGCTTCTCCTGCGTTTCCAAATACATTCAAGAATATCTGCCGGAGGAAAATTCGCGTCGAACACCGTCGCAAAGACGCGCCGGACTTATTACCGTGTTAATATTTACGGGCTTGAAGATGCTGAAAAGCTGTCAGGCGCAATTCATTCAAGTATCCTCAAGCGTCCAGCTATCCTGCGTGTGCTCGAAAAACATTCCGGAGTCAAGCGTGGAACCGCCGTTGACGTGATTCCAAATTCAAATGGTTTTATCAACTCTGCCCTCAGGAAAGCTGGTTACACTAGCCGACGACTCAAGGGCGAGGCGCCCGCACGAATACGCGCTTACTTTGAGGATAGGTGCCTACCGACGCGCAAAGGCCTTGTCGAGGTGGCAACGTTGGTCAATAAACAGCACGCTGCCCAGTTGTCAGTCTTGGCTGAAAGCGAAGTTTTTTGGGATGAAATCGCACAAATTCGCGCCGTGCCCGGAGAGGAATGGGTTTACGATTTATGCGTCGAAGGTAACCACAACTTTTTGGCGGAAGGCGTCTTCGCGCATAATAGCAACATTATCGACGCGCTAGTCTTCGCTTTCGGTGAGTCCTCGCTCAAAAGCATGCGTGTCAAGAAGAGTACCGACCTAATTTTATCCAACAACAAGGTCGCCGAGGTGTCGCTGCACTTGACCGACGGCAAGGCCAACAGCACTGTGGGCCGCATGGTGAACCGCGACGGCAAGACCAAGTACTCGATGGACGGCAAGCGCACCAAGAAGTATGGTATAGAGAACTTCCTCACGCACCACGCCCTTTCCTTGACGAACGTCATCAAGCAAGGCGAAGTCCAGCGAATAGTAGAGATAAACTCGAAGGAAAGACGCCACTTGATTGACGTTGTCGCCAATGTTGCTGAGTACGAGGACAAGAAGCGCGAGGCGCTCAACGAGCTCGCCCGCGTGGAAGAGCACTTGCGCGAGGCTAGTACTGTGTTGGGCGAGCGCGAAGGCTACTTGAGGGAGTTGGAGAACGAGCGCTCGAACGCGTTGAAGTACCGCGAACTCAAAAGCGAGCTCGACGCGATAAAGGCAACGCTGGCCTCGCTTGAAGTCGCTTCCAAGACGAGAGAATTCGAGGCACTAATTAATGCTGACGTTGATTACCAGAACAAGCTCGAGGCGCTCGACGCCAAGGTAAGGGAAATCGAGGCCGCGATTCTTGCGAAGAACGGCGAGAAGGACGAGATAAACAAGCAAATCTTTGCCCGCGGCCAAGGCGCTGAGGCCGACTTGCAGCGCGAAATCGATTCGTTGACGAACGCTGTTGAGAATGCCCGCAATGCAATCGCCGAGAAGCAGGCGCAGCTCGCGGTGCTGGCTAAGAAGATTCACGAGCAGAAGCTCGACAAGCAGCGTGCCGGCGACGAGGTCAAGGGCGCGGACAAGCAGAAAATCGATTTGGAGAAAGAGCTCGCCGAAACTAATCTCGTGCTTGGCGAGAAACGGGCGGGGTACGAGTCGATTATCGGCGCGTCAGACAAGTTTTCCCAGAAGTTTCACGAGTCCCGCGCCATGGTCGAGCGCGCTGGAGACGACATGCTGCAGGCAAAACAACGTCTCTCCGAGTTGCAGGCAAGCGTTTCTTCGAGCGAGGAAATAATCCGGTTAAAGCAGAAAGAAATCGAGCGCTTGAAGGACGGCAATACCGCGGATTATTCGCCGAAACTCGCCCAGCTTTCAAGCGAGGAAAAGACTTCCAAGGTAGAGTTGGCCAACGCACAAAAACAGCTTGACGCCTTGTTCGAGCGCGAAAAGCGTTTGAACGAACAGGTGCCCGTGCTCGAAGACCTCATACTTGCGGCGCGCGAGAAAGTAGTTGAAATCTCGGGCCGTGTGCGTATGGCCGCCGACTCGCCCGCCAGCAGCAGCGTGGAAGCCGTGCTGGCACTGAAGGAGAAGACTAGTGGTATTTACGGTACGGTGGAAGAACTCGTTTCTTATCCGTCAAAGTACGCCGTGCCCATCCAGACTGCGCTCGGCCCCCGTGCATCGTTCGTTGTCGTTGACTCGGTGAAGACTGCTTCAAAGGCGATAGATTTTCTCAAGTCGAAGAAGCTCGGCCGCGTGTCTTTTATTCCGCTCGACAAGATTCGTTCGTCTTCCATAAGCGCCGAGGACCGCAAGCACGCGAGTGGCAAGGGTTCGCACGGTTTCGTGCTCGACCACTTAGAGTACGATGCGGAGCACGCCGCCGCAATAGAGTTCGTCTGTGGTAGCACGATTATCATGGAATCGTTGGCCGAAGCAGAGCCCATTATCGGCAAGATTCGTTTGACGACGATGGACGGCGAGCTCGTCGAAGGCAGTGGCCTCATTTCCGGCGGGTCTTTCAAGGTAAAGGTTAACCTCGCCGGTGAGCGAAAACAGTTAGAAGAGTGGGAACGCAAGCATGACGTTGCGAAGGAAGAGAAGGACAAGCTCTTTGCCGATTTAACCGTGTTGCGTGAAGAGACGAGTGAAGCGAGAAAACGCAAGGCCGACGCCGAACTCGCCCTCAGGAGCGTTGAAATCCAGTTATCACACTTGTCAGAGCAGGAGCGTTCCGAGGCGGCCAAGCAATCCAATGTCAAGGGCGCGGTTGCCAGTCTTGAAAGCGAGATTGTTGAGGCGCGCAAGCAAATCGAGGCGGGCGACACCGAACGGCGCGAGCTCATCCGCCGCCTGTCGGAGTTGAATTTACAGATTCTTGAGGCCAAGCAGTTCCTCGACGTCGAGAAAGAGGCGAATTACGGCAACAAGGTAAAAGAGCTCGAGCGCGCCATTGGTGACTTGAAGGTGCGTGTTGCCGAGCAGGACAATTCGTTGAAGACTGCGGTGACGCAGTACACGCTTTACTCTAAACAGTTCGACTCTGCGTCGAAAGCTCTCGCCGAACTCGAAGTCGAGGACGCGGCGTGCCGCGAGGCCGTTGATGCAGCGGACAAGACCATTAAGGATAGCCAGGTTTTGTTGAAGGTAAAGCTCGTCGAACAAAAACAGTTGTCGGGCAAGTTCATGGACCTCATCAACAAGCGCGAGAAGCTCGACGGAGAGATCCACAAGCTCGCCAACGAGTCTGGCAAGATGGGTTTCGAGAAGGAGAAGCTCGACCGCCAGAAGGGCGACTCGCGCGTCAGGCGCGCCGTCATCGAGGAACAGCTGCGCAACGCGAAAGTCGCGCTCGAAGAGCACGCCGGCGTCGCCGTCATCGAAGGCAAGACTCTCGAGGACAAGCCCGAACTCCTCGCCCGCAGCAAAATTCTTTCCGGCAGCATGGGCGAGCTTGGCAACGTGAATTTGCGTGCAATCGAGTTGTACGACAAGCGCCTCGCCGAGTACAAGGACCAACAGGAAAAAGTCCAGCGCCTCTTCAACGAGAAGGAAGCAGTCATAGGAATAATAACAGAAATTGAGGGCAAGAAGATAGCCACCTTCATGAACACGTTCAACGTCATCAACGAGAACTTCAAACGCGTCTTCTCCCAGATCTTCCAAGGCGACGGGCACCTCTTCCTTGAAAACCCTGAGAAACCGTTCGACGCTGGACTAACTATAGAGGTCAAGCTATCAAACAAGGAAGTCAAGTACCTTGAACTGATGAGCGGCGGCGAGAAAAGCTTGATTGCATTGATTTTCCTCTTCGCCATTCAGAGCGTTAACCCGTCCGGAATATACATTCTCGACGAGGCCGACGCCGCGCTCGACGCCGAAAACTCGCGAAAGCTCGCCCAACTCGTCAAAGTGCTTAGCGCGGACACGCAGTTCATCGTCGTCTCGCACAACCAGAACGTGTACAAGAACGCCGACACGCTCGTCGGAGTGGCGATGACGCGCGAAGGCAGCCGGCTGGTTGAAGTCAAGCTAACCGAGTGATTGTATGGTGGAATCCGGACGAGACGAAAAGCTCTTGCAAGGACATTTAGCACACCTTAATAGTGATAGTGTAGAAACTACGCTGATGGGTGTAGTGGGCATCTCCCGCATGGCGCGTGACCGTCCTGAACTATTGCAGCACTTGCGTGACAAGCTGGAAAGCGGGCCGCACCCTCTAGTAGCCGAAAGCATTCAACGCGCGTTGAACCAACACTCAGGCAACACGGGTGCTGCAGCCGCACCCGAACGCCATCGGTCTAGCCGAACCTAGCCGGGTTGAACATTTGTCTAGGCGTGAACAGTTCTGTCGCGTTCTACCATTCGTTTGTTTGGTCTTGATTGCTTTTCCTGCGCAAATGCTGGCTTTATTGACGGCAATTGTTTTAACCCGTGGTTTCGTAAATGTTCTTTTGATGAGTCTGCACCGAGCGCGCACTGAAAAGCTTTTAGAGCTCTGTGAGTCCCCGGCATTTTCGTTCTTTCGTGACACCGTTCTTTTAGGGTATGGCTCTGTAGGGCCTCGTGAGTCCATTCGTTCTAAGCGTATTGCGGTAAAGCTCTTGGATTTTGCCCGCTCGTGGGACGAAGGCCGTGTTCTCGACCGCGTGCTTTGCAGTTCCGATCATATGTGGTTGAATGAGTTCTATCGCCGGCACAAACTGCTTAAAAGCCGAAGGGTTGGTGCGGCAATCGAGCCCTTGGTGAATGGCCGTGTTCTTGATTTCGGTTGCGGTTCGGGGTTGCTAGCAAGAGAACCGGCTTCCCGCGGACTTTGCGTGCATGCACTTGACTTGTATGATTCGCGTGCGCCGGAGGCGGCTGGCTTAACTTTTACTGCGTTTGATGGTTCTGCCCTGCCTTTTCGGGACGGAGAGTTCGATTGCGTTCTGGCAATGCAGGTGCTTCACCACTTGCCCCCGCAAAAGATTGCGCCAGTGCTTTGCGAACTAGGGCGTGTGGCAAAACGAGTGGTCATAGGCGAGGATTGTTACCGGTTAGGCGAGGAGGGGTTGCTTGGGCGCGGTGAGCGGTTGCAAGCGTTCGGCAGGCTTTCGGAGTTAGACCAGTTCCGGTACTTGATGCTTATGGATTACTTTGGAAACGTGGTGGTCAAGGGCGCGGCGCAAATGCCTTTGCCTTACTCTTTCAAGACCGCACGGCAGTGGCGTGCTGCCTTCAAAGCATCCGGGCTGGCACTTCAAAAGACGGTAGTGGCGGGGTTTGAGCCGAAGAACCTGCATCAAGTGCCCTTGGTGTACTTTTCTCTGGATTCGGTGAATTCGTCGTCCGGCTTAGAACCCGTACGCCCGCAAGAGATAGCCTATTGCGAGCGCCACGAGCACGGCTGCTAGGAAGAGCGTGGCGTAGGAAATCGCCTTGATTTCATGGACTTGCCGGGCTATGGCTGCTTCGACGCGTGCGTCCATTTCTTCGAAAGCCGTTATTTCACCCGCTAACTCGCGGATGCCGGGGTCTTCTTCCCGCGTTTGCCGCTTCGAGGTACGTGGTGCCGTTTTTCGTTTGTTCGCCATTTACGTGTTGTTCCCCAAAAAAGGTTATATTATTGGCTGGACTACTTTCTAGCCCGCAAACTAGAACGCTTGACGCGTTTATAATGTTTGTGCGGCAAGCACGTCCCAGAAGAGTTATATGCTTCCGGCGGCGACTGAGTTGAGCGTGGGAGAAAAATGGAGGTTCAAACAAAACACTTGCCCGACGAGTCTTTAGCCTCGCGCTTCGACGACTTCTTCGAGAACCTTTTGCGTGATGACATAAACAAGCTACTCAGTTCGTATCCACAGACGAAGAGCCTTGAAGTCGATTTCCATTTGCTTGAACGGTTCGACCACCACCTCGCAGACAACGTATTATTGTATCCTGATGAGTACATTTCTGCAGCCGAGAACGCGCTTGCGTCAAGGCGCGAGGCAACGGCTCTCGGCGACGAGTTCAAGCCCTACGTGCGTTTCTATAACTTGCCGGCAACGAGCCAAGTCGAGGTATTGAATCTTGGCGCTGAGCACTTGGACAAGTTCATCACGCTTGAAGGCGTTGCCTCGTCGATAAGCGAGATAAAGCCGCGTATGACTATTGCGGTGTGGCAGTGCAATGCTTGCCAGCGCAAGTACCATTTGCCCGTCGGCAAGGTCGAGCCCCTCCAGCCCCCACAATTTTGCAGCGCTCCCGATTGCGGCGGCGCTTCCAAGTTTACGCTTTTAGAAAAGGGCAGCAATTTCACGGACATGCAGAGCCTTGGCATGCAGGATCCTGTTGAGAAGATGCACGGCAACATGCCTACCGTGCACGCCGAGTTGTGGTTGGAGGAAGACTTGACTAACACGGTTGCGCCGGGCGACAAGGTCCTTGTGACTGGCGTGCTCAGGCTCAAGCCCATAAACGAGGGTAAGGTCAAGAAGAGCATTTACCAGAAGTTCGTCGACGTGAACAGCATCCGGAAAATCGAGATTGATTTCGAGGAACTCAAGATCACGAAAGAGGAAGAAAAGCAGCTCGCCGAGCTAGCCCGCGACCCCAAGCTCTTCGATAAAATCGTTGCCAGCGTAGCGCCCAGCGTGTTCGGCTACAACGAGCTCAAGCAAGCCATTGCGCTCCAGTTATTCGGCGGCACGCACGGCAAGGTATTGCCCGACGGAGAAGTCATCCGTTCAGATACGCATATTTTGATGATTGGAGACCCCGGTTGCCTTGTCGCCGGCGAACGGGTATTCTTGGGCAACGGAGCCGTAGCTCGAATCGATAGCATGGGCTCAACACATCTTCAAGCGCTCAACCAGCAAGTCTTGACCGGTCAAGGCCATTCGCGCGCAATTGCAACTTGTTTCCACACTTACAAAAACCAACCCATACTAGAAATCGTGACCGAGTCGGGAAAATCAATCAAGGGAACATACAACCATCCCTTGCGGGCAGTTGAAGGAATGACTTCTAAGTGGAAGCGCCTCGACGAAATACGGGCTGGCGATCGCCTCGCTACGGTTACGGGCGTGGAGTGTTCGATTACTGCGCACGTGAAGACGGGTTGGACGCACATGCTTAGGCACTACGGTCCCCGAGCGAAATCCCGCCTCCCCAAAGAGCTCGACGCCGAACTCGCAGGATTGCTTGGTTACGTTGCCGGCGACGGCTGGGTAACTGCCACGCGCGTCGCAATGAACGTCAATCCAGCCGAACGCGATTTGATTCCGAAGCTTTCAAGCATAATCTCGAATCAGTTTGGTCTGGTGCCCAAGCTCGCCGAACGAAGGGCGGAGGGCAAGCAACCCATATTCATCTTGGAATTCCACGACGTTGACTCGGCCGCGTGCCTCTCCTTCCTGCGCGTCAAACGCGTTCCCGATCTCGTGTTCCGCTCGGGAAACAAGGTTGCCGCTAGCTATTTGTCGTGGCTGTTCGAGGCCGACGGATGCGTTTTCTCTAAAGGCCGTGGCAAGCGAGCAGTACAACTAAAGTCGAGCGATATAGAGTTTTTGCGCGACGTACAAAACCTGCTCTTAAGGTTCAGCATCCACTCGCGCATAAACGAACGAAACCTGACAATACGCCGCGCCGAGTCAATCCGCAAGTTCGCGAACGCGATAGGCTTCCAATCAGCCAAGAAGAAAACGCGAATGGAAAAGTTGGTCGCCGATTGCAGTAATTTGCACCACGAACGCGGCGGGCAACGAAGCGAGCGCGTCGTCTCTGTGCGTCCAGCCGGCGTTGCCGACGTGTACGACATCGAAGTGCCTAAAGGCCACCGTTTCATCGCCAACGGAATAATTTCGCACAATACTGCGAAATCCACCATGCTCGAGTACGTCGCGCGCCTCGCGCCCAAGTGCATAATCGTGAGCGGTGGCGGAGCCAGTGGCGTTGGGCTTACCGCTTCGGCAGAAAAAAATGAAATCAGCGGGGGATGGGTGCTCAAGGCGGGAGCAATGGTTCTAGCGAACGGCGGCTTGGTCGGTATAGATGAAATGGATAAGATGAAGGAAGAGGACCGCGCCGCAATCCACCAGGCAATGGAGCAACAAAAAATCTCTGTCGCCAAGGCCGGTATCGTCACCGAATTCCAATCCAAGACTGCCGTGCTCGCCGCAGCCAACCCTAAGCAAGGTCGCTTCGACCCCAACACGCCAATAGCATCACAGTTCGCTCTTTCGCCCACGTTGCTCTCGCGTTTCGACCTCATCTTTGCAATGAAGGATACCTTGGACGAGAAACGCGACCGCGGTCTTGCAGAACATATTTTGGAGGGGCACCGTTACGCGGGTACGCGTGACAAGGGCGAGAGCCCCATAGTGCCGGTCATAGAGGCTGATTTGCTGCGCAAGTATATTGCTTACGCGCGCCGTACCGTGGCGCCAGAATTGACGCGCGAGGCGAGCGACAAAATCCGCGATTACTACGTTGAGTTGCGCCGGCAAGGAAAAGAACAGAACACTTTCACGGTTACGGCGCGTCAGATTGAGGGCCTTATCCGTATCTCTGAAGCGCACGCCAAGATGCGTCTCTCGCGTTACGTTGAGTTTCAGGACGCGCAGAAGTCGATTGACTTGGCCGACTTTGTCTTGCACGAAATCTATTTCGACCGCGAAACGGGCAGAATTGACAGCGATATTGTTAATCTGGGCCAGGCGAAGAGCAAGCTCGACAAGATAAGGAATGTCTTGGGTATAATTGGTAACCTTGAAAAGGAGGTCGACCTCGTCGCGATTGATGACGTGGTGCGCGAGGCGAGTTCTTTCGGCCTCGACGAAGCCTACACGCGCCGCCTCATCGACGAATTAAAGAGGCAAGGCGACTTGTACGAGCCCAAGCCCGGCCACATCAAGCAAGCGCGGGCGCGCGAGTGGTAACCGGGCTTGTTTTAAAGCACTTTGCAGTATCATCTATCGTGAACAAGTACTTCGCGGTCTTCTGCGTTCTGGCTCTGGCGTTACTGGTTTCGGGGTGCGTTTCATTGCCGGGCTCGGATGCAGGTAAACTCAAAGTTGTTACCATTGGTTTTGATCCCTACTTGCCAATGATTGCAAGCGACGATTTCAAGGCCGAGGGCGTTGAGTACGCTGGCGCAATGATTCCATTGGTTGTTAATCCCGCTGCTCTCAAGGGCTTTGACGTAGTGATACTAAACGGCGCGAACTCTTGCAGCGCCGGCGGTTTCGAGTTATGTTCTTGCACCGACCCGAAACGCGAAAAGTTCCGTTCAACTATTATTGACTACGTAAAAGACGGTGGAAAAGTCGTTTTCGTCGGTTTCCCGGTTTGCAACTCTTCTACTGGATTGCGCCGCGACGAGTTCGCCGAAATACTGCCCGTAACGTACTCGGGGCCTAACAAGACAATAACCTATTATGATAACACGCGCTTGAATAGTTCTTCTGGACAGCTTCCGTACTATGTACCTGGCCGGCTCGATCCCGCCGACACGACTAGCCTTGTTTTCGCCGGCGTCACCAACTTGAGCGTTACCCTCGAAGGTCGGCCTTTCGCGAGCCTCGCACCGGGCGCGAACGCGCTCGCATATTTTGTTAGCTACAGCGGCACTCGGTCCCTCGCCGTAGCCGAGTCGGGTTCTGAACTCAAGGGCAAGGCAATATTTTTCGGCGGCGTCAACCCTGCCAAGATTGACCCCGTCGACGGGCGAAGCCTGTTGCTCAACACGTTGTTGTACCTGCACGACGCGAAAAACTGAATAAGCCTTACTCTGTTATTCTCTAATGGCACTTCAATCTCCCGTCGACCTCGTTAAGGACCCGCACGCTGGCAAAATTCTGCCCGTCGTTACCGCAGCAATATTTCATCAAGGCAAAGTCCTTCTTTTTCGCCGCCGCAAGCCGCCTTACAACGGTTACTGGGAGCTCGCCGGAGGGTGCCTCGAGTTGAACGAGCGTCTTGAAGAGGCGGCGCGCCGGGAAGTCGAGGAAGAAGCCGGCTTTAGCTCGGGGGATGTCGAGCGCGTCGCTTTCGCTAGCTTGTTCGAGTTCCTTTTGCCGAATAATTACCACCGCATCCTCTTCTGTTACGCTTTCGAGGTGAGCCACGACAACGTTATCGTCACCGAGCACGACGAGTGCGAGTGGTTTAGCCCGGATAGTTTGCCTGAGCCGTTGATTCCTTTTGTTAAAGAGGAAGTCGCAGCTGCAGTCAAGGTGCTCGGCAAGCACTAGTTTTTATTTCCGCCGCGCTAATGATTGACGTGAATCCGTGAAGAAGCTCTTGTTACTGATGTTTGCTTCGTTCGTCTTCGCGCAGTTGCTCGCCGTGGCTGCTGGAACACAGTTCCTTGCGCAACCTGAAACCTACCAGCAGTTTGATAATCCGGGCGACGTTTCTCACTCGTTAGTATTCTTCGGTTACGTCCTCCTTTCAGCAGTGGTCCTGCTTCTTGTGCTGAAGTATTACCGCGGTAACGCGTTCTTCCTCATCGTCGAACTATTCCTCTTATTCGTCTCATTGTGGATTCTCTTCGAACTCGCCCTTCCCTCAATGTACGCGCTCGGCATCGCTTTAGTCATAGTCGCCCTACGCCTTGCTTTCCCGCGTGCACGCGAATTCCTCCTCCTCATCGCCACCTCGGTCGTGGGCGCGCTCATTGGCACGTGGCTCGACTTATTGCCAGCAGCGTTGTTCGCCGTGCTCCTCTCAGGGTATGACCTCGTCGCCGTCTTCTACACCAAGCACATGATTGCGCTTGCCAAGGGCCTTGATTCAAGGGGGGCGAGCTTCAGTATCCAGTTTTCTTCCGGCGAGGCGAGCAAGGTGCGCGTGGCAAAAGCGTCTTTGAGTGCTGCAACGGCCAAGCGCGTGCCTGTCCGCCGTTCTGAAGGAACGATAGAGCTCATCGAGCTTGGCACCGGGGACATCGTCATACCGGCAATGCTTACCGTTGCCGCCCTGAAGATTTCCTTTTACGCTGCAGCAGCATCGCTCGCGGGTTCGGTGATAGGGATTCTGTTGTTGTTTTACTTGCTTGAAAAGCGGCGCGGTTATTGGCCTGCCCTGCCGCCAATTGCCGGTTGTACGCTCGCTGCAACCGTTCTCTACCTTCTTTACAGCGGTGGGCTCGCCGGCGTCTTGGGTTAAGCAAAGGTCTTAATAAGGGTGTCAGCGCATAAAGAGTTTCGGACGCGTTAAATGCGTCAAGCGGCTTTTCGGCGTTAAAGCTTTGAGCCGTAGAAATGGTTCTTAAAAATGGATTCGTACGAGTCGTTGCTTGAGCGTGCCTACGCGAAGATGCCAGCGCGGCAAGTTCGCGCCGAGCGTTTTGGAGTGCCCGCACCCGAGTCGCTTGTCACCGGCAGCCGTACGGTTGTCAAGAATTTTGATGCCATATGCAGTTACTTGCGCCGCAAGCCCAACGAGGTAGCAAGGTTTTTGCTTAAAGAGCTCGCCGTGCCCGGAGTAGTCGAGGGCCCGCGCCTTGTTTTGCAAGGCAAGTTTTCCCAGCGTTCCATAGCCGAGCGTTTGGCGGTGTACGTGAAGGAGCGCGTGATGTGCCGTGAGTGCAACCGCCCTGACACGAACTTGGTCCAGCTCGAACGCAATATTTTCGTGCTTAAATGCGAGGCCTGCGGTGCTTCAAGCCCCGTAAGGTCGTAGAGAGGAATGATGCCAATTGAATAGTTACAGTCGTCGTCCGCCCACGCCCGGCGTAATCCCCGACCGCGTGCGCTTGCCGCGCCGTCACGAGGGAGAAATGTTTGCCATCGTTATACAACAGATGGGTGGGTCGCGCATGACTGTGCAGTGCGAGGACGGAAAGCAACGCCTTGCTAGGATTCCGGGCCGCGTGAGGCGCAAGCTGTGGATAAAGGAAGGCGATTACCTCGTTATCAAGCCGTGGGAAGTGCAGGGCGACGAGAAGTGCGACCTCGAGTACCGTTATACTGCTGTTCAAGTCGAAGCGCTCAGGCGCAAAAACTTGTTGAAGATGTAGTCTTTGGTGTTTTCACGGCTCTAAGACTAGGAAAAAGAAAGCGTCCCAGCCGCGAGGACAAGCCGTACCACGAGCGCACCAAGATTGGCAGCTACGTTCTAGACGACCAGACCCTAATGACTTTAGTACACTTCCTTAACGCCAAACTACTCAAGAGCGTTGATTACCCGGTTAGCACTGGCAAGGAAGCCGTGCTTTTTCGCGCCACCGCGCCCGACGGTTCCTTCTTGGCAGTAAAGGTCTATAAGTACGAGACGAGCGCGTTTCACCACATGATTGATTACATCGAGGGCGACCCTCGTTTTAGGGGGGTTAAACGCAAAATCCGTTCGCTCGTTCAGGCGTGGGCCCGCAAGGAGTACGCCAACCTGATTAAAGCCCGCCGGGGCCGCGTCCGCGTGCCCAAGGCAGTAGCCCACCGTCAGAACGTTGTAGTAATGGCGTTTGAAGGAGTGGACGGCGTGCCGTACGCGTTGTTGAAGGACGTTGTCTTATCAGACGCCAAACGCGTCTACCGTCTTCTTGTGGGTAATATGACGCGGCTCTACAAGCTCGGCCTCGTGCACGGTGATTTGAGCGAGTACAACGTCTTGATCGATTCGGCCGAGAAGCCAATAATAATCGACGTCGGGCAAGCCGTGCTCTTCGACCACCCGCGCGCCAAAGAATTCCTGAAAAAAGATTGCACTAATATTGCTCGCTATTTTGCCGGCTTGGGCGTCAAGACCTCGTTTGAAGACGTTTACGAGAAAGTCACCGGCGTAGCAGTCTAACCCGCGTTCTAGGCGCGTTGAACTGGAACGTGTGAATCGATCCCGTTTCGGGAGTGTGTACGGTAAAAAGCTGGACCGTCACTCGGCGCGGTTCGCCGAGTTCTACCGCCTGTTGCACGAGTTGTTGTACCGTAATCGTTGTTCCCGTTAAATGTTTTTGGCGTATTTCTACGCTGTTTCCAATTACCTTGGGCGGTTCGCGGAACGGTGCTATGCGTTCTTCCAGCATGCTTCCAACTCTTTCGGCGAATAATCTAGCTGTTTCTTTTGGCAATCAATCACTTCTCTAAGCCTTCCGTGCGGGCGCATAAAAACCTTTCTTTCCAGAA
Organism: Candidatus Micrarchaeota archaeon CG1_02_55_22; assembly: GCA_001871595.1. GTDB lineage: Archaea > Micrarchaeota > Micrarchaeia > Norongarragalinales > UBA97 > UBA97. The sequence goes on from MNVH01000018.1 coordinate 38,928, forward strand.
GCCGCCCGAAGGGATTATTAGCCTTGCACGACCTAAGCTGGTTATGAGAATAGTTGCACTGCCCGCCACACGGTTGGCGCGGTTGTTGAAGAATAGCTCTAAAGCGCTCAAGGACTTGGAGAAGAGGGCCGGCGTCGAGTTGCTTGAACGCGCCGAAGGCATCGAAATCCGGGGCGAGCCCGAGCCCGAGTGGGGCGCGGAGTTGGCGTTGAAGGCGATAGAGCTGGGCTTCGAGCCCAAGGATGCCTTCAAGCTCATCAAAGACGATTACTACCTGGAAGTCATCGATATGAACTTGTTATTGCAGCGCAACGAGCGCGCAATCGAGCGCCTTACTGCAAGGGTCATCGGCATTGACGGCAAGGTCAAGAAGCGCATTCAAGAGTTCAGCCACGCTTCGATCGCTGTTGGTAACGATTCTATTGGCATTATCGGCAACTTCGACGACGTACAGGACGCGAAAGAAGCGGTTACAAGGCTCCTAGAGGGTGCCCAGCACGGCGGCGTGTTCACGTGGCTCCGTGAACGCAAGCGGTTGCGCGACGCCCAGCGCATGGGCTTGAATTTGAGGTAAAGTTTTAACTGTCTTTGTGCAGTATATACTTTTAGCCCACTAGAACTGTTTCACGCCGGCGTGCCGGCTAGTTCGGCTTCTAACGGGTTTTCAAACGCTTAGAATGGTTTCAAGCTAAAATGGCTAAGGGAAAGGAAGTAGTGGTTTCGCCCGACGATCTCAGCAAGGAGTTTAAAGAGTACTCTGTAGCCGAGTTCTTCAAGCGCAACCGCCAAATGCTTGGTTACACGGGAAAGGTACGCTCTCTCACTACTGTTGCCCACGAGTACGTCACCAACGCGCTCGACGCTTGCGAGGATTCTAACGTCTTGCCCGAGCTGCTCGTCGAGATACAGGTCCTTGAGAACGGCCACGTCAAACTAATAACTGAAGACAACGGGACGGGTATTCCAAAGCAGAACATCGGCCAAGCCCTCGGCAAGCTCTTAGCCGGTACCAAATTCATGCAGCGCCAGCAAAAGCGCGGCCAGCAAGGAATAGGTGCGGCTTACGCCACGCTCTTCTCGCAAATCACTACGGGCAAGGAGACGCACGTCAAAACCAGCGTGGGCGACGGTAAGGTAGTCGAGTGCGATGTAAGCATTGACATTAACAGCAACGAGCCGGTGCTCCACAACGTGAAAGAGTATTCCGCCAAGTTCCGCGGCACCCGCATCGAAGTCGAGCTCGCTGAAGTCGATTACAACCGTTCGACTTACGGCGCCTTCGAGTACTTGCGGCGCACCGCGTTGGCGAACCCGCACTCGCAAATCACTCTTGTTGAGCCGAACAAGGAAATTACCGTGTTCCCGCGCGCCTCGAAAGACATTCCGGTCAAGCCCAAGAAAATCCAGCCCCACCCGCTCGGAATCACTACGAGCGACTTGATGGACATGGCCGGCATCTCGCAGGCCCGCAAAATATCTTCAATGCTTCAGAACGAGTTCTCGCGCCTTAGTGCAGAGAAGGTCAAGGAAATCTCGTCCATGTGCCCCAATATCGACCTCGACCGGGCGCCCAAGAACCTGCAGTGGAGCGAGGCCGAGAAGCTCGTTGACGCTTTCAAGAGAATCAAGTGGATTGCTCCCGAGACGGACGCGTTGCAGCCCATTACCACTGACCAGCTAAGAAAATCGCTCAAAAACCTGCTTGAACCAGAGGAGTTGCGCATCAGCGAGCGTCCCCCTAAAGTCTTTAGGGGAGGAATCCCGTTCATGGTTGAAGCCGCCATAGCCTATGGTGGCAAGGCGGGCGCCGTTGGTTCTGAGTCCAAGGGCGAGGCACTCCGCTTCGCCAACCGCGTGCCCCTGCTTTTCGACGCCGGTAACTGCGCCATTACCGAGGCCGTCAAGACGATTGATTGGGCGCGCTATGATTTGAAGGACTGGGAGAACATGCCTGTGAGCATCTTCGTGAACTTCACTTCCGTCTACGTCCCCTACACTGGTACGGGCAAGCTCGCAATCGCCGCCGAAGAAGAGATTGTTACGGAGATTCGCAACGCGCTCATGGAGTGCGCCCGCGGCATTTCTACATACATCCGCACGCTCAAGCGCGCCGCCGACCAAGAGGAGCGCAAGAAGATTTTCTTCAAGTACATTACCGAGGTTGCCCAGTGCCTTGACGAGATTACCGGCACGGACCGCAAGCAAATCGAGGAAAAGCTCCGCAAGATCGCGGTAGAGAAGACGAGCATTTTGGTGAGCGCCGACGAGGAGGAAGCCGAAAAGGATTTGGCCGAACTCGAAAAAGCGGCGGAAAAGGAAATGGTAGAAGACGGCGAGAGTGAAGAATAATGGCTACCAAGAAAACGGATGACAAGATGGGCCAGAGCCGCCAGCAAATCGGCAAGAAGATCGAGGAGCAGGCGACAGGCATAGTCGCCGACATCATGAAGGGTGCGGGTCCCAGCATCGCCATTCCCGTGCGCGGCAGCCGCAACGTCGAATTTGATAAAGAGAAAAAGAAAATCGTCCTCGGCGACAAGATTGCTCATCGGTATTTGTTCAACGTCGGCCACGCGCGAAAATTCATGCAAACCATGCTCGTCGCCTCCTACGTGAAGAAGGACTTGCTTGAAAACAATTTGACTGCAACGTTGCGAGACTTGTATTACGCTAAGAAGCACACGATTGCCGGAACGAAAGAGGACACGATAGACGACCAAAAGGAGTCCGACTTGGCAATCGTAGACTTCGAAGTCTCCCTCGACACGTTCCGCGAGAAACTCAACTTGCGTGCAGAGCCCAAGGGCCGCATGGCCGGAAGCGTTATCATCGAAGACCGCGTCCGCAACAAGGTTGACTCCATCGACTTGTCGCACATGGGTTCTGGCGGTTGGGCAGTGCCCTCGATAGTCGAACAAATCGAGTTCAAGAAAGTTGATGTCGATTACGTGCTCGTAGCCGAGAAGAACGCAATATTCGACCGCCTCAACGAAGACGAGTACTGGGCGAAAAACAATTGCCTGATAATGACTACCGCAGGACAAGCCGCCCGCGGAGCCCGACGCCTCCTCCAACGACTGAACGAGGAGCTCAAATTGCCCGTATACATCCTCACCGACGCCGACCCCTACGGTTGGTACATCTACTCGACGATGAAGTACGGTTCAATGGCGCTAGCGCACGAAAGCGACCGATTGGGCTGCCCGAACGCCAACTTTATTGGTATGAGCATCTCTGATATCGAGCACTATGACTTAAAGGCCGTGACGATAAAGGCTAAGGACGTCGACATCAAGCGCGCTGAAGAGATGAAGAAGTACGACTGGTTCAAGGCCAAGGAGTGGCAGCTGGAAATCAACAAGTTCCTCGAGAAAAAGATAAAGGCAGAAATTCAGTCCCTCTCTTCAAAGAACTTGCAGTATATCTCGAACACCTACTTGCCTGAGAAGATTAACAACAAGGACTTCCTTCCTTAAGTTGCGGCGCCTACGTATTCCTAGCTCGCCAGCCATAGCCTTTTTATTCGTTCACTGCGGATGCATTAGCGGAATATGTATTTGAGAAACTTTGTCTTCTTAGTCGGTTTGGTAGTCATCTCGATTTCAGTCTTCGCCTCGGCTACCGTCGTATCGAACGGCGGTTTTGAGTCAGGCGCAACCGGGTGGACGCTGAAGAACGCCGGTACCGTCGTCGTATCCGGCGCTCCGTGCGACTCAGAATCGTGCCTCAAACTCCCCGCCTCGACCGGATCGTACGTGGGCTCCGTTGATCAAATAGTCTCCCTTCAGCCCGGCCCGTACGAGCTTTCCTTCCGTTCAAAGTACGCCGCGTCAGTTCCGTACCTATTGTCAACCGGCGCGGTTTCATTCAAATCTCTTTCCAGCTATGCCTCGGTCGTTGACGAGTCATGGAACCGTGCCTGTTCGCCCAAGCCCGGCAGGATTATGGCCGTGCTCTACAGCCGCGGGCGCGGCGAGTGGCAGCGCTACGGCGACACTTTCTTCGTGCCTGCGGTTGACGATTGCGGCGAACCCACTGCAACGCACTCATTCCGTCTTCTTTTAAACTACTCGGCCACAAGCATCATTCCCGCAAACGTTGATGCCGCAGTTGCGTACGTTGATGATGTTGCCGTAACGTCCTTGACGCATTCCGGCCACTCGCTTCCAGCGCAACTCGGCGGGGATGAACTTGAATCCGGTGAGTGGTACGGGTACTGCGTGCCAACCAATACGTCCCAACCATTTTTTGACTGTCCCCAAGAAGTACTGCCCCAGCCAGCGGAGCACGCCGGCCTCGACGGCATACTGGTGGCGGGAAACTCCACCCTCTCCGAATACCTGCGTCTGTCGGTGTCCGTCAAGCCTCTCACTACTTACCTAATCCGCGTCAACTTCAGCATCGCCGACCGCAAGTGCGTCAACTACCTAGGCACCGGCTACTACAAGCTACCGAACCCCAACGGAATCGGTTGCGGCGAACTCTCCTTGAGCGTGAACGAGTCAGGCTCGCCGCCCGCCCTACGGCCGAGGCCGCCGCCCGCCGTGGACAACATTACCAATCCAGCTTATCCTATGATACTCTTCAATAACGGGTTTATAGGCGACTCGCCAATCTACGCTTCCGACCGCGACTGGTTCGAGGAATACCGCTACTTCAAGACGTCGAACGAAACGTATTATTTGTGGTTCGACTTAGCCACAAGGGGTTTCGACGGCAAGTTTTACCTCTCGAACCTCTCTCTATCAGAAGTGCAGACCGTCGCCCCAGATTTCGCCATCGAAGTCCCAATAACAACCGGCTACGCCGACATGAAGATTGTCTCTTTTACCACCGCGCCCCTCTCAGTCGCAACCGGCGTCTCGCGCTTCGACTTCGTTAACAACCAGATAAGGATGACTCGCGAAACCGAGGCAGGCCGGCTTGCCTTCCCGGACGGTTTCCTATCCGGCCTCTCGCGCACCGATTCAGGCCTGCAGGGCCTAGTAGTGCTTGAGAACGCCAACGCCAAGCTAGTAGTCGGCGCCGACTCATCCTTGATAGTCAGGCTCAAGCAACCCGCCCACGTCACGCTCAGCGGTCCGCCCGCGGCGTACTCGTGGTTCGAGTCCGGCGTGGTATTCCAGACCGATTGGAGCAAGGGCATACTATTCACGCAAATCAAGCCCGACAACCTCGTCCTCCAATTACCTCGCACCTATGACCCCGCTTGGGACGAGTTCACTTACGACAAGCCCATCTCAGACCTGTTCATGCAGAGCCACGGCGCGCTCAACTGGAACGTCGAGAAGAACTTTTCATCCAATGGAATACCAAGGGATTGGCGCGTCGGCTATGACTTCGCGCCAGGCGATGCCTTCCTGGCAAGCGTCTTTCCGTCGAAGGACTACAACGAGACCGCCTTCTGCAAGCAACGCACCGCGACCGCGGCAAACGAGCAAGTCCGCGATTACGACCTCTCGCCGTACTACTTCGCACGCTTTGGTCAGACTCACTCTATTCTCAACCTGTGGATAAGCGCGTACGACCACTCGGTCAACAACCAGCCCCTGCCATTCGTCGTCCGGAACAACTCGGCTTCAGGCGCGCCCTACATCGCCCAGTCCTCCTGCACGCTCAACACCACCAGCCCGTTGGCCAATGTTTCCTGCACCGAGTTCTACCAGTCTCGGTACACTCAGTACGTGCCTACCGGCCAGTCCGCGTACAGCTCCCAAGGCGGTCCCTATTCAGTTGACTCCGCACGGCTCGACGGGCTCAAGCGCTCACTCCAAGCCGCCCACAGCCAAGGCGTCAAGGTAATAGCTTATACGACACCCGGTTACTACTATAATTCCGACCCGTCCGCCTTCGTCTTTGACCTCAAGCAATTCTCGGACGCCACCGGAATCGACGGCTTCTACTTCGACGGTTACCCGCCCGGTGTCTTGCGTTCCCTCGAACTCGCGCGCCGCTTCCGCAACGTCCTCCCGAACGCCTACCTCTCCATGCACTCCTCACAAAACGTCGCCGTGCTACCCCGTACCGATAACCTCCGCAATCCCCTGCTCGACGCCTACGCTGACGATCTGCTCGTCGGCGAGTCCACAAAATTCGGGGACGACACATCGTGGCGCCTCGTGTTCTGCCAGCGCGGCATAAGCAATACGGTAACCACTGCAAGCATCGAGATGCGGGTTATCAATTACTCGGTATCATGGGCCGACAACCTCCCTACCCTGCTTGACTTGACCGAGCAGGGCGGCAAGTCGCTTGCCTGCGGAGGTCAAATCCGCTTCTGGCCATTCAGCACAAAGATCATCCGCCTGAGCGACCCCAGCTACCCCGGTCAAACGCTTGCCTCAGATTGGAGGCCTTACTTTAGCGCCTACAGCGACAAGTGCCTGCCGGTCACTTGCGGTGACTCGGTATGCGATTCGTACGAGTCGATTTACAACTGCCCCGCAGACTGCGCGCCACAACTCCCGCAATCCACTGACGTTCGCGGCCTCGACGTGGGGCAGTGGCTTTCGCCTGCCGGGCCCCTCTACGCCATGCATTTCTCTTTCGACGGCGACCTCGTGCGCGACGACAGCGGTAACAAGCTTCAGACCGATGAACGCCTAGGTAGTCTTATCCCCGCGCCAGAACCCGTCGTCTTAGACGACCGCCGCGCCTACTGGTTCAACAGCACGCAATCAGTCTTCGGCCCGTTCTTCGAGAACCTTGACTTCACCGGCCGCGCCGCATCCGTCTTCACTACCGTCAAGTTTGCCTTCATCAACCTTTCGGACGGTGCTACACTCTACCGATTCATTAACGGCTCGGCCACGCTCTCGGCAATGACGCTCAAGAAGAATTCTACTGGCGTGTACGCTCGCGCGTTCGCCAACTCCTCGACCGGCCGGCCGGTATACCTAGAATCTTTGGCGCTTGCTGACGGGTGGCACTCGCTGGGCACGGTTTTCGACCCGGTTACAGGGGCAATCACGCTCTACGCAGACGGCTCTCCTGCGGCCTCAACCAGCCTGCCAGAAGGCCTGCAGGGCGGTAGTGGAGTCTACAACGGCTACTACACGGTCGGCGCCGACTCCTCAACCCCGGGTGCCTACAAGGGCTGGGACGGCAGGCAAATCTACACCTACTACGTTCCCTCGGTAAAGAAGCCCTTCATCGGCTTCATGGACGACCTTCTTTTGTCTTTCACCGAATTCACGCCCGGAATGGCGCGAGCTTACCACGTGGATGGCGGTAAATCGTTCGGCTTGACTGACGAGTCTTCAAGCAGTTACGGTTATACGGATGGCTGGCAACCCGTCTATTTGGATGACTACGGAAAGCCACGTGCTCTGCCTGAGAGCTGGATCACGCCCTTAAAGTACACTCTCTACTTTTCAGCCGGCCAGAACATGGTGTCCGTGCCCCTCACCAACGCGCACGTCGTCTCGTCCACTTGCGGCAATCTGATTACTTACCTTTACTCCCCTCGGTCTAACTCCTATCAATACGTCGCCGACGCGAGCCTCCCGCTACTGAACGGGCGCGGCGCGTGGGTGTACTCGAGCAATGCGTGTAGTATGACTTTCTACGGTTCTTCATCAGCCTATGCGCCTTCAGTTAGTACGGGCTGGAACATTCTCGACGGCGTTGCGGTGGCATCGGTAAAGAACTGTGACGTCTACCCCGTCGTGTTCTCGTACTCGCCCGTGCTAAAGGATTACACGCGCTCGAACGCTACAAGCGCCGTCCCAGGAACCGCGTACTGGGCACTACTCTCGTGCGGTTAAGACTTCAAAATGCTTATTATGCGTTTGCGCCCTACAAGCTAGTATATGGCTTTCGACGCCGTGTTATTGGATTTCGACGGTACTATTGTTGACACGAGCGAACACATCTCCCGCGCCTTCCGTTACGCGCTTGCCGAGAAAGGGTATCCGGACATCACCAGCCACCAGATGGCGCTCTACGCCGGCAAGCCCCTCGCTTTCGTCTACGAGGCCGTCACCGGCGCCGAGCAATCGGTAATCGCCGAGTTGCGGGCGCTGCACAAGCAGTGGCAGGACGAACACCTTTCCGTTGCCCGCCTCTTCCCCGACACTCTAGCCGTGCTAGACGAACTCGAAACGCGGGGCGTGAAGTGGGGTATTGCAACCGCGCGCTACCGTTCGGGCACACTAAAACTAATTGATTATTTCGGGTTTAACCGCTACGACTTTCCGCTTTCCTGCGGCGACGACGGCTACCCGGCTAAACCCAATCCAGCAATATTCGCTCACATCGCCGAATCGCTCGGCGCCACTCCAACTAACTGCCTTGTAGTGGGCGACGGGGTTGCCGATATCATGGCCGGTAAAGCAATGCACGCGAAGACGGCGTGGGCCAAGTACGGCTACGGCGGGGCCGAGCCGTTGCCGCAGCCCGCGGATTATACGCTTGAAGACTTGAGCGGCGTGCTCGAACTCCTCTAGTCCTTCGTGGCCTTGGCCAAGTCCGCGTCGAAGGTTACTAGTTCTTCGTTCAAGGACTTGGCTTGCGCTACTAGTACGGCGTCGGCCAAGCTCAATCTAGGGTAGTGGCGTTCAAATACGTGCGTGGCTGCTTGCAGATCTTGTTTTGTCACGATTGCCACTTGTGTTGAATCCAGCATGAGCTGCAGTGCCTTGACGACGGCGCCCTTATCGTGGACGTTTTTCTGCATCACGTTGGCGACTTCGTAGTAGGTTATCGCGTTGATGATTGAATTTGAGAAGTCTATATTATTTGTACGCGAGTGGTGGACGTCCCGGGCGTTGAACCGGGCGATTAAGACGCTGGCGTCGAGCAGGGCCATCAGTAATCTTCCATCATTATTTCGTCAATTCGCTGGCTGAGGTCTTCGGTTCCAGGACCGAAGTCGAACGGTTTTATGTTGTTAAGGCTTCTCTTGAGTTTGGGCTTTCTAGCGAGGAGCATGATGCTCTCGCTGAATATCTCGCCAATGCGCTTGTCTTCCTTCACGGCGAGCATCTTTGCGGTTTTGTATGCATTCGCGTCCATGTTTTTTATGAAAACGTTGACCACGCCAACCACCCCGCTTTCGTTATGGTTTAGCTTGTATATATTGTTATACCTATTGGTTTTGTCGTCCTTTTTCGTTAACAAAACGTTTGCCATGAAAGGCTAGTGGGTTGGTTGAAATATATTCGTTGTCCGGGCGGCTTGCCGCTCGCTTCCGCGTTGCTCGGCTAGCCAATAAAAGCCTTACCGGTCTAACTAGTTAACGGAGTTGGTTTTGAATGGTTAGAGTCACTGAGGTTGTCCCAGATTACGAGTTCGACGCCTACCAGAAAGGCACGATAAGCAAGGCGAAACTATCCGACTTTCGCGGCAAGTGGCTTG
>MNVH01000018.1:48296-50959 GCA_001871595.1 Candidatus Micrarchaeota archaeon CG1_02_55_22
CCGATTTTACCTTTGTTTGCCCGACTGAACTGGCCGAGGCCGCCGACCGTTACGCCGAATTCGTGAAACTCGGCGCCGAAGTGGTGAGCGTTAGTACGGATACGGCGTATTCTCACAAGGCGTGGCACGACTCTTCCCCTTCAATCGCGAAGATAGAGTACCCCATGGCCGCCGATCCGACTGGCAAGTTATGCAAGGAATTCGGCACTTACTTGGACGGCGAGGGCCTCTCCCTCCGCGGCACGTTCATCATAGACCCACAAGGTGTGCTGAAAAGCGCTGACATCCACGACAACGCGATTGGCAGGAGTGCGGAAGAGATTATTCGCAAGCTTGAGGCGGCCGTCTTTGTGAGCACGCACAAAGGCCTCGTGTGCCCTGCTAGCTGGCGTCCCGGCAAGGACGCGTTGGAAACAAAGGACGAGCTCGTCGGCAAGATTTAGCCTTCCCGGCATACGAATAAAAACCTTCACCGGAATAACTACTTAAGTCGTCTATTCCCCCCATCTAGGGGTCTAGATGCCTTGGTAACTCAGTTGGTAGAGTGCCTGGCTGTTAACCAGGATGCCGCAGGTTCGAGTCCTGCCCAAGGCGCATTTCCTTCAACCCCCAGCACCCGCACGGTTGCTTATCAATTCGGGACGTTTTAAGAGGTATGTAAGATGGACCCGAACGACCGCAACGAAAACCTGTACCAGCTCAGTAAGAAGCTTGCGTGGTGGGAGAAGAAGCTGGAGAACGACCCGCAAATTACATCGGCCAACAAGCGGGATATTAAGCGGTTCCTGCAGGAGCGCGAGGACGAGCGAATCTCAGACTCTCGGCGGCTGATTTACCTTCAGAAATTGCCTTTGGCTGCCCGGCTGCTGGGCAAGGACTTCCGCACGGCCACCGAGGACGACCTTCGGGCTCTGGTGCGGAGCCTGCGCGCCCGGCCCGGCTTAAGCGAGGGTTCGGTTGATATCTATCGCGTGACGCTGCGCCGCTTCTATAAGTGGCTGCTGGGCGACAATGATGCCTATCCGCCTCAAATCAAGTGGTGGAAAGCCCCACGGGACAGCGGGCACATCAAGCTCAGGCCAGAAGACCTGCTTACTCCTGAAGACATCCAGGCTATGACCTCGTACTGCCGGAATGCCCGAGACCGCGCCCTTCTTAACGTGCTTTACGAGGGCGGCTTCAGAATTGGAGAAGCGGCTTCAATGCGCATCGATAGCGTGAGCTTTGACGAGCTAGGCGCGCGCGTGCGCGTCGTAGGAAAGACCGGCGAGCGGACGGCTAGGTTGCTTAAAGTCCAGTATCTGATAGAGTGGCTTAGGCAGCATCCCCTGCGCCAGAACCCGGATGCGCCCTTGTGGTGTTCCTCCTGCCAGTGCGAGAGACTGCGCGGCAAGCCGCTTTCCTACGCCTCCATCAGGAAGCAGCTGGCTGACCTAGCCAAGCGCGCAGGCATTAACAAGCCAGTAAACCCCCACGCCTTGCGACACGCGGCAGCCACCAGGCTCGTAAAGCTTGGGGTTTCACGGGAAATGCGGTGCCGCCAGATGGGCTGGACACTCTCAAGCACTATGGACAACCGGTATGTCCACTTGAACGGTGACGACCTTGATTCAGCCCTAAGCGTGGCCTACGGGCTGAAGCCGCCATCAAACCAAGAACCCCGAAATGCCAGATGCTCCCGCTGCAACGCCGAAAACCCCGTTTCAGCCAGCTACTGCGGCAAATGCGGTATTCCAATAGATTTTGACACTGCGGTAAAGCTGGATGTAAAGCAGTCCAAGCTCGAGAAAGCTGCGGATACCCTGATTCGCCTGCAAAAGCTCCTAGAAAAGAAGCCGGAGGTCATAGCGTTGCTTGAATCGATGGCGGAGTAAGGTGTGCGGTGCCGGAGCCCGAACTGACGTGGCTATCGGCTTACTGCCGCTTCAGTTTCAGCGTATGTTGACGCAAATTTAGCGTACTGCTCTGGATTCTTCTGTTTAGCCCGCTTACACGCAAGCCATAGGGCGCGGAGTGTCAAATCAGGTTCGGCTTGTTGTTCCGCCATTATCCTTACAAAGAATAGTTCACGAGCTATTGCGCCAATTAAGCCATACACTCGTACAAAGCCATCTAGAAAGCTGTCGCGGAGAGTTGGCTCTTGGTCAAATACCGCGGCTAGTTCTTCTCTGTAGCTGTGGAAAAAGTCGCTTAACCGCAGGTCTTTTACGCCTCGTTTCAGTGCCGCGTATCGTTCTACTGTATACCAGGTGTGCGGTATTGCTTGCCCAAGCTGGTGGTAGCTTGTGCGGTCGCGATGCCCTTGGCTCGGGGCATTAATTCCTAGGATGCGCATAATGTTGTCCTTAGTGAGGCCGTATATGTATCCGGGGCGGCCATTTTCTGCGAACTTTTGCTTACGGGTAATGAGTCCTTCTTTCTCCAGACCGTCGAGGTTCTCTTTTCTGAATCGCGTCATATTGTTCTCGGATGCACCCGTTTTTGCTATGATTTCTAGTAAAGCCAGTGGTTTAGGGTATGCAGTATATAGTGCCCAAACTGCAGCAGTCTTGTACTTTCCGGATTGTGCGTGGCGTGGCATACATATTACCCATTTCTTTTGATTCTGCCCCGTAAAAAGTTATTTGAATGTCGGTACGTATGCCAAAAAAGCACTAATAGAT
>MNVH01000071.1:0-14926 GCA_001871595.1 Candidatus Micrarchaeota archaeon CG1_02_55_22
ATGCCGCAGCCGGTGACAATACGCGTCGTACAAATCGAGCCCGCTCCAATGCCAACTTTAACCGCGTCCGCGCCGGCAGCTGCAAGCGCTTCCGCACCGCTCTTCGTCGCGACGTTGCCTGCGATAATTGCTTGGTTTGGATAGGCTTTCTTGAGCGCCTTTACTGCTGCAACAACACCGGCAGAGTGACCGTGAGCCGTGTCGAGCACGAGCACGTCAACACCCGCGTCAATGAGGCGCGCCGCCCGTTCGGCGTCGTTGGGGCCTATTGCCGCGGCCACGCGTAACCTGCCGTCGCTGTCCTTGGTAGCGTGCGGGTGCTTCTTACCTAATTCCAAGTCTTTCGACGTGATGAGCCCGACAAGCCTACCGGTCTTGTCAATGAGCGGGAGCTTTTCGATGCGGTGGCTGTGCATTATCTCTTTGGCTTCCTCGAGCGTGAACTTCTTGACGTCGTCCACCGTAGCAGTTGCAACTTCGCTTATCATGAGCGCCTCGACTCTTTCACTCGGGTCGGTGTTGAACCTCAAGTCGCGTTCGGTCAATATGCCGACAAGCTTTCCGTTCTCGACAACGGGAAATCCGGAGATTCCGTGCACTTCAGAGAGCTTGTTCACCTCGCCGATTGTCGCCGCCCGCGTTACCGTGATGGGGTTGGTGATGATGAAGTTGACCGACTTCTTGACGCTGCGCACCTCTGCCACCTGCTCGTCTACCGGAAGGTTGCGGTGGATTACTCCAATTCCTCCGACAAGCGCCATGGCTATGGCCATTTCGCTCTCGGTCACCGTATCCATTGCCGCGCTCAACACCGGCGTCTTGAGCGTTATTCCTTTGACTAGAATGCTTGAAATGTCGGCTTCTGACGGGAGAATGCTTGAAGCTGCCGGAGCGAGGAGAACGTCGTCGAAAGTATAAGCTTTGCGCATTAAACAAACCACCCTGAAAAATCGTTGAACAAATACTCGCCGGTAAACGCTTAAAATGGCTTCCAACGCCCCACCCCGGCAGCAAATGCTTTTATTGAATCATCGGCAAAAGCTTTTACGCTGGCATTTTAAAGGCGCTAAACTCACATGGCTTTCATCGCACTATTTGTTTCCGACGCCCACGCCGAGCCGTGCGCACTTGATGCACTCAAAAAGCTCGTTGCCGTTCACGAGCCGCGGCTCGTCGTTATAGCCGGCGACTTGACAATGAACGGGCCCCTAGCTTACGCTCAAAAACTAATCAATGCAGCGTCCTCAAAAGGTGCGAGAGTGCTATTCGAGTGGGGTAATATGGACGACGCGCCAATAGTTGACTGGATGAAGACACAACAGGATTGCATTCACGCCCGGCGCGTCGAAGTCGAAGGCCACGCCGTGGTTGGCCTCGGCGGCAGCGTTACCTCACCGTTCAACACGCCAACCGAGTACTCTGAAGAAGAGTATGCTCGGCTGTTGAATGACTTGCTTGACGAAAATACGGTCTTTGCTCCCCACAACCCGCCTTACGGCACTATCGCCGACGTTATCCGCGCTGGAACCCACGTTGGCAGCCGCGCCATCCTCGACGCAATAAAACAAGCGCAACCGCGGTTGTGCGTGTGCGGCCATATTCACGAAGCCGAAGGCGCCGAGCGCGTGGGTCGAACGCTCCTGCTCAAGACTGGTCCGTTGATGGACGGCAAAGCCGTTCTAGTTGATTTGGAGTCGCTTAAATACGAATTCGTAGAGGCCTAGAAATGAAACAAGTCTTTCCCGGAATATTCCGCGACGGCCGCGTACTCGCAACGGCCAACCTAACTCCCGGTTTACGCGTCTACGGCGAGCGCCTCTTTCGCGTCGGCAGCACGGAGTACCGCGAGTGGGATCCCTCGCGCAGCAAGCTCGGAGCTTCAATAGTTAACGGCGTCAGCGAGATGCCGATAAAGCCCGGAGCAGTAGTGTTGTATTTGGGCGCGGCCAACGGGACAACCGTGTCGCACGTGAGCGACGTTGTCGGTCCGGGTGGCCTCGTCGTGGCAGTAGAGTTCGCTCCCCGCCCGATGCGCGACTTGCTTCGCTTGTGCGAGAAACGCGAGAACATCGTACCAATACTAGAAGACGCCCGCTTCCCGGAGCGGTACGCCGACGTCGTGGCCGAGTCCGGCGGGGCGGACTGCGTATTCGAGGACGTTGCCGACCCGGAACAAGTGCGAATCATGGATGTCAACGCCCAACTCTTGAAGAGCGGCGGTCAAGGCATGCTTGCCTTGAAGGCGCGCAGCATTGATGCGGTCGCCGAGCCAAACCGTGTTTTTAAGACTGCCGAGGCGCAGCTCTCCAAGTCATTCAACGTCGTCCAAGTGGTCGACCTAGAGCCATTCGAGAAAGACCACGTCTTGTTTTTACTGGAAAAGAAATAGAGGGACGCGCTTTAACGCGCCCAAAAATTGTGCTTTCTAGCTAGCAGTCGCGTTGACCGCTGGGCATACGCCCGCAGCCTTGCAGACGTTGCCGACGATGCCGTCAGCGTCGTTAGCCGTGAATACGTACTTGCAGTTGACCACGAATGCAGGCGTGTTCGTCAACTTGTAGCTCAGCAACGCTTCGGTAACATCGCGTTCTACCGCGTTGTCGGTAGATATTTCGTCAAGGCAAGCCGTGAATTTCGTCATATCCTTGACTCCTGCTTCTTGCGCCAGCACAATCAGGTTTTCGACCGACAAGTTCGCGTAGTTCGCAAAGAGCAGGGCGTGATACGCATCAAACACGCCTTGCTTGTCAGCGCACACAGCGGCGCGGGCAGCGTCGCGCGTCTGCGGTCGCACGGCAACGGGGACCTGCCGGAAAGAATAATCGACTTTGTCGCCCAAGCGCGCCACTGCGTCGTTGACCTCGTAATACAAGCGGTCGCAACCATCACACTGGTAGTCCGCGAACTCGTAGAGAATAGTCTTATTCGGCCGAGTGCACTCTGAGCCAAGCATGGTTTTCTCAGTAGTTATCAAGCCGAAGACGTCTACCGCGTAACCGCCGTCAACCATTGACTGGCTCGTCATGGCCTGTTCCAGCGATGGGTTTTCTAGTACCGTTTCAGTCGTGATGAAGAGCACGGGCAGGCTCTTGAACCCGCGCTGGCGCAAGGCGGTAGTGTTGCCAGTCTGATCCGAGAGCGTAATGGATAGGCCTTGCTTTTCGAGTACTGGCGCCAAGCGAACTGCCGCCGCAACCTCGTCTTTTGCAAACGGGTCGCTCGAGTCAAAGTACAATACCGCGGGCGCCGTCTTTGGCAGTAGTTGGCTTTCAAGCGTTGAAACGCGTTGGTCGAGCGCATCAACCGTACCGCTTGCCGCGAGTGCGTCCACCTTGCCGTTGAGCGTGTTCGTCTGCATTGCCGCGAAAGCGCCGACCCCAAGCGCAACGAGTGCCAGGACTGCGAGAGCATAAACCTTGTTATCAGTCATTTAAACCACCTACCGCTAAGCCAGAATAACGTTACACGTTGCTGGCTGAATAACTGGCTCAAGAAATGCTTAAAACGCTTTCGCGGCGAGGCACAAGTTGTACGCCCCGCGCCGAACGCATTTCACGCCATTGCTTTCGTAGAAATTTTTTATCCCGCTAAAGCCAGCTTCCTCTACAATCTTTGCAAGCTCTTCTGCGGTGAAGAAGTGGTAGAACCGTTTTATCTTTGACCCGTCGCGTTTGGTAAACGGTACGAACGCGTCGCGCTTCGCAAAACCGTCGAACCGTTCCTGGTCAAAGTTCCACACGCTCAACAGTAACATTCCTCCGGGTTTGAGTATTCTCCTAAACTCTGAGAGTGCTTTTCTGCGCGCCGCGGGCGTGCGCAAGTGGTGGAACGCGTTCATACAAAAAACTGCATCGGCAACACCGTCATCCAGCGGAATTTTTTCGAATGAAGTTCTGGTAATCGTCACCTTTTCGGAAGCGTGTTTTTCCGCGTATTTCAACAATTCTTTCGATGAGTCGAACGCGTAGACTTTTGATGCTTTCTCAGATAGCGCGGGAATGTTCCGGCCGTTGCCGCACCCCGCGTCAACAAAAAAACCGTTTCGCTTTGCTAGCGGCAAAAATAATTTTAGTGTGCCGCGCGGCTTCTGGTTGGCCGCATCCCACTCGAACGCAATGTCGTCGAACGCCTTCATCGCTTTTTCCTCGCAAAAGCGAGTGCCGCCAAAACCGCCGCGATGAGCACGATAAGCCAATCTGTTTCAGGCAGGCGCGTCGGGAACAAAGAGCCTGGAGGGCCGTATCTAGTTTCCTTGTAGCCGAGCCCGCCGTAAACCGAGTCGTAGAACGAAATGTTGTACAAGCCCGCGTACGGGAATATCGCGGTATAGTTGTGCCTGCCGCCGGAGTAAGTAGAGTTGTCAAGCACGCTCGTGACAACCGTACCGTTGGCAAGCGTTGCCGTGCCTACTAGGTTGCCTTCCGCGGGCGTGAGGTTGAGGTATAATGAAACGGTGTAGTACTGTGTACCGTTCGTTGCTGTTGACGGGCCCTCGACCCGTAGTATTACCTGCGTGTTACCGTCGCCGGCGGCAGGCGGAGGAGTTGCAGTCGGGGTGGGTGTAGGAGTTGGTGTTACGCATTGTGAGTCAACATGGCAAAGCGCGGGCCCCGAGCCTGCCACTGTCGTGCAAGACGCACCAGAACAAGCTGCGTGGTACGGCGTCGTGCAATCGCTCGCAGTAGTGCACTCGTCGGTGCCACTACCACTCACGGTAACACACATTTCTCGGCTGCAAACTGCGTGCGAACCACCTGTGCATTGGGCGTCCACTTGACACGTCGAATTGCCTGCGCCCGCTACCTTAGCGCACGTCAGTCCGGAGCATTCCGAATGGTAGTCAATGCAATCCGAATCGTAGGCGCAAGCATCTGTTCCTGTGCCGCTCACTGTAATGCATTGCTGGTTGTCACAAATTGAATGGTACGCTACTGGGGTGGGGGTTGGTGTGGCAGTGCATTGGTCGTTAGATAGACACGTTGTTGTCCCCGTGCCCGCAACTAGTGCACAAGTCGTGCCGCTACAGTCCGCATAATAGCCGGTACAGTCACCGTCAACCGTGCACAAATCGCTGCCTGTGCCGCTAACCGTAACGCACGCCTCGTCAATACATACCGAGTGCGAGCCACCCGAACAATCAGAGTCATCGTAACACGTTGAAGGTCCCACGCCTAAGGTTAGCGTGCAAACGCTGTCACTGCACGCGGCGTGGTAACCCGTGCACACGCCGTCAAGATAGCACTGCATCGTTCCAGCACCATACACGGTCGCGCAAGTATTTCCATAACATATTGCATGGGTAGGAATCGGTGTTGGTGTCGGCGTGGGAGTAGGTGTCGGGGTAGCTGTTGGTGTAGGCGTTGCGGTCGGCGTCGGAGTAGCCGTCGGTGTTGCGGTAGGCGTGGGTGTTGCGGTCGGGGTAGGTGTGGCGGTTGGAGTGGGTGTCGGGGACGCGGTGCAGTGGCTGTCGCTAAAGCAGTCAGTCAGCCCGTTGCTCCCCGGCATGAGCGTGCAACTATTGCTGACGCACGTCGCGTAGTAATCCGTGCAGTCGCCGTTAACCGTGCACTGGTTTGCGCCCGTGCCGGAAACCGTTACGCACGCCTCGTCTATACAGGCGGTATGCGTGTCTACGGTGCAATCCGAGTCACCATAACAAGTAGACGCGCTGCTTCCGGAGACTAGCGTGCATGTTGAGCCGCTGCACTCAGCATGAACAAAATAGCAGTCGTCGCTCGTTGAGCACTGGTCAGCTCCGTCGCCATACACATTCACGCACTGGTCACTGACGCAAGCTGAATGGTAAGGTATTGGTGTAGGCGTTGTCGTAGGCACGCAATCGCGGTCTGAGAGACAATCTCCCGCGTAAGAACCGTCAACAAGCACGCACGCTTCACTGATGCACGTCGCAAACTTGCCCGTACAATCGCCGTCAACGCTGCACTGGTTGTCGCCCGCGCCTTCAACCGTGATGCACTGCTGGCTCACGCACTCCGAGTGCGAATCTCCCGTGCAGTCTCCGTGAGTGTAACACGTGGAGTCTCCCGCCCCGGATAACGCGTTGCAGTAGCTTCCCTCGCAAGCCGAGTGGTACTCCAGACACACTTCGGGCCGTTGGTCGCACGAGAACCCACCGTAAGTTTTGTTCGTGTATTCATCGCAGCCTGCCGTGACGCAGCCATCATAGACTAACTGACACGACTCTGAAACGCATTCAAAGTGGTAGTGCACCACGGGTATGAGCGTGGGGGTCGGCGTCGGCGTCACCGTGGGCGTCGTGTTGAGTATCGGCAAGTAGTTTATGACGCCGTCGCCTTGACACCAGTCCTCCAAAAGCAGCGCGATTGTGTTGTTTCCCTGGTTCAGGAACTGGTCTATCTGGTACGGCCCGGCGCTGAAGCCCCCACTATAAGTCGTTCCCGTGAAGTTGGTGACGACTCCGTTTATGTACAGGTATAGGTTGTCGTCTATGTATATGGCGCCGCCGCCCGGGTTCGTCAAGATGACCGTTCCATTACCAGTATAATTGTAGACTCCGACCGCCCACTTGTGCACTAGGCTGCTTGCGCTCTGCGAACAGTACGCACCGTTGCCGAGGCCTAGTAGCCACTCATAGCACCCTACCGCATCGAAACGCGTCGACTCGCCTTGGTTTGCCGCGAACGGGAGCGAGTCGGGTTCGGGCGGGGTCGGCGGGCACGAGCCGCCGTACGAGCCCAAGAGGCCTCCGTCGTCGGTCTGGGCGCTAGAAAGCCTCCAGAAACCCGACGGGGTAGGAGTTGGAACGAGCTTGCAGTACCCCTCCCCGTTCGCGTTGTAAGTGCACTCGCCGTCGTGGAGCGCGTCCCCCGCGCAGTACCCCGCATTTGCTTGGCTAGTATAACCTGTCGCGGTCGCTCGGCAGTAGTACTCCATGTTGAGCGTGTTCCCGTAGCACGCGGTGTCTTGTGCTTCGGAGAGGCCGCCCGTGCTGGTATATGCATAGAGCGTTCCGGGCGTGTACGGATAAAAACCGCCATCCGTGTCGTTGCAGTACCGCACATACGGCGTGGGAGATGGCGCGTCGGGCACGCCAGTCACGCACGCCCCGTTCGTGCAGTTGGAACACGAGTACACCTTCTGGTAACCGTCCTCCAGCCCGCTGCAGGAGTACTCGTAGAGCGTGTTCCCGACGCAGTAGTCTTGGTAGCTGACGCCGTACCTTGGCTCCGTTATGGATATCGCGCCTTGAACGGTATAGTTCAGCCCGCCGTCGCTGTCCACACACATGTAGACGAAGTTTGCGTTTGCCGCGCCCGCCAAGACAACGAGCGCCAAGGCTAGCATAAATAAGGCTAGCCTAGCTCCTCCCTCCATAAGCAGGATAATTGCAAGAGTATTAAAAATTGTTTGCGCTAGGCCTGTTTGCGTGTGAAAACCAGTGCGGCTAGCACTGCGGCCAACGCTACTGCGAGCCAATCCGTTTCCGGCAGGCGCGTGGCCAGCAAGCTCACGTTCTGGTAGAACACTTTCTTCGTTCCCGGCGTCCCGCCGTACTGCGCGTCAATAAAACTCAGCGTGTAAGTGCCCGCGCCCGGCAACGTTACTTGGTAGATGTGGTGGCCGTTGCTGCACGACGCTTCCGTGAAAGTCACTCCCGCCGTCGAGCCATTTGTATAAGTCGCGCCCGTTGTAAGCAAACCACAGCTCGCCGTGCCATTCACGAAATGGTTGACCGTGTAATTCGCCGACGCGTTCACAAGCGTGCCGGGACCAACCACGATTATAACGGGAAGGCCGCCCGGCATCGGAGTGGCGGTGGGTGTAGGCGTTGGTGTTGCGGTTGGTGTCGCAGTGGGTGTTGGTGTCGGCGTTGCGGTTGGAGTGGGTGTTGGTGTCGCAGTGGGTGTTGGTGTTGGTGTTGGCTCGGGGCCGCCGCACTCGAAGCCCGGGCAAGAGTAGTTTATCCACAGGCACGGCGGGCTGCCCCCGGACTCGCTCGAGTTGAATCTGGCGTACGGCTCGTCGTATTGGCTTGATATTCCCAGGCTGAACCAGTCAAATGAAGCGGAACTGTTTACTGCCAGCACCGCGGCGTGGTTTAACTGGTCAAGGTTGACGCCGGTATGATTGAGCGTCAAAGAACCCAGAAGTGTTCCCGAAGCGGCCGCTGAATACAGCCCGCTGGCGTCAAGGGATTCCGGGTCGGTTGATATGTTGGTTGCTACTGGATCAAAGTTGCTTGGCTGGTGCGTTCCAGTAACAAAGGTTTCAAGGCTGGCTGAAGTGACGTTGGCGTTATCCGGCAGGCCGGACGTGTTGAACTTTAGTGCGGTGTGATTGGTGTACTGGAACGTCCCAAGGCACACGAAAGCAAACGCGGTGAACTCTACGCTCAGGTTCTCTGAAGTAGAATCCAGGGCATAGGACGTGGGCGGGTTCTCGATGCATGCGGTTCCGTCCGAAACATACGACGCCTGGGCGTTCCACCCCCCGGTCTCGTTCGTGCACGTTAGGAGCTGGCGGTAACGTTGCTGCGTGGTATTAGAATACGTCGCGGTCGTCACCCCTGCGTCGGCCGAGTCGTTCGCCCACCAACGCCAGCGGATCACGCTGCCGACGGTGAAGTTGACGACTTTCGTGACGTTCGCCCACGAGTTGTTCGTCTGCGCGAAGGCAATGGGCGAGTCGTTCACGAACGTGCCGCTGCCATTATCGAACGAGAACACGTACGAGCCGAGCAAGTAATCGTCGGAAAAGAGCGCGAAGAACGAGACGTTCTCGCCGGCGAACGACGAGTTCGAATCGTTGCCTACAAAGCCGGGCGGCGCGTTCTGCATGGAGTAGTTGATCAAGAGGCACGGCACGCGCGTCGCGTTATTGGTTTCGTTTGTTTCTATCGTCGCTGCAGGACCATGGTCGGAACCAGTTATGCTGAACGCAGTCCAATCAAAACTCTTGGAATTATTAATTACCGTGCGCGCAGACATCGGCAACGAATTGGTGATTATGCCCTCAACGCTAAGATTGAAATTGCCATAATTAGTGCCGTTGCCCGCGTAATTGTATAAATCTAGAGCTGCAAGCGGAGCCGGGTCAACACTTATGTTGGATAATGCAGTTTCAGTGACTGACAGCGTGGTGGAATTTACATACAACGTTATGCTTGCGGCGGTAACGTTGGCGTTGTCGGGCAAGCCGCTCGTATTGAACTTCAACACCGTCGAGTGCGCGGCATTGCATGCCGAGTTGAAAATTGAAGAGTAGTTTAACGTAAACTGATTAGAATAAGTTGCCTCCGGTAACGGATCGCACAAACCATCTCCCCAAGTGTAGTTTACAAAGCCATCGAGTGCGCCGGTCTCGTTCGTGCACGTTAGGAGCTGGCGGTCCTCGGCCGCGGCGCGGGCGGTTGGTACTGCGGTGGCTAGCAGTATTAGAACTACCGCAAAGAGCGCCCACCGCATGACAGAGTTAGGCTAGGCGGGTTAAAAATGGTTCTTGCCGCCCTTGGTTACGTGGGCATGTTTTTCAACCCAGCGTCTCAAGGTACTTGATGCGTTCCTCGATTGGGGGGTGGCTTGAGAACAGGGCCTTGCTTTTGAGGGGGTTAGAGAAGTACATTGGCGCGGTGGCACTGCTTGCGCCCTCGAGTTTCTTTGAGTCGCCCGCAATCTTCTTCAGCGCGCCCGCCAAGCCGGACGGGTTGCGCGACAACATCGCCCCGTCCGCGTCGGCGAGGAACTCGCGCTTGCGTGACGCGGCCATTGCGACTAGGGCGGCAAAGATGGGGGAGAGGATTGCGAGAACGAGGCCGAGAATCATTATCCACCCGCCTCCACCCTCGCGGTTGCGCCTGCCGCCGCCAAAGATGAACGACCACATGATCCAATCACTCAAGAGCGCGACAACGCCGACCATGACGATGACTGTCGTCATGAACCGGATGTCATAGTTTTTCACATGTGATAACTCGTGCGCTAGGACGCCTTCGAGTTCTGGTTTGGTCAATTTTACTAGGCTGCCTTCAGTCACGGCGACTACCGCGTGTTCGGGGTCGCGTCCGGCGGCAAAAGCGTTGATTGATTCATCTGGAATGACATAGATGCGGGGTTTTGGTATTCCGGCTGCGATGGCAAGGCCTTCCACTAAATCGTTGAGTGCTTTGTAGTGCGGGCCTTCGGCGGGTTTTGCGTGGGCGGTTGCAACTGCAATCGAGTCGCTCTTGTAGTACGCCGAGTACGCCATGATGATTGAGATTACGGCGGCCAAGATGATTCCGAAGAAGCCCCAGCCGCTTACCTCGCCGAACACCCATCCGAGCAGGAGGACGAAGAGCGTGAAGCCGATAACTACTAGTAGAGAGTTGCGCTTGTTGCGCGAAATGCGGCTGTAAAGGTTCTCGCGCTCCATTTTACTCGCCTCCGTGCTTGGTCTGAAGTATTACCGTGTGCAGTATCTCTTCGTGTACGCGGTTGATTTCGGCGGCCAGCCGCGCGATGTGGTCGGCTTGCTCTGAAGCAGCTAGCTTCGCTGTTGCGCGGTTCATTTGCGAGCGGATGGTTCCAACCGGCCTGTTGAGCCGAGCTGCGGCTTCGGAGTAACTGAGCCCGTGCCGGTGTACCGTTTCGAATGTTTCCGCCATCTGGGGGTGGCCTATTGCTTCGCGCACCAAGTGCCATACTAGCTCCGACGCGGTCTCTTGTGGTTCAAGTTTTGTTACCCTGCCTATGTCGCGGACCCGGTCTTCAAAGCTATCGTGCGCCTGACGTCCCTCGAACTTGTGGCGGGTAAGGATGATAGAGTTTGGAATCGTGCTCAAGTACGGTGGCCAGTTTATCAACCGCCTTTCTGCTACGCGGTGCCTGATTGTTTGAAGCGTCCGGATTCTCACATCCTGCAGGTAGTCTTCGCGGTCGGCGACAGTCTGGAGGCGTCCCGAGAGGCTCCGCGCAATTCTCTCAACACCCCCGATGTGCTCACCGAAAATGCTTCTGGCTATGCGTTCTTGCGCTTCTGACAAGCTAACGTCTCGTGGTCCCATTGGGCATTATTGTTCCGCTGCTTAGAGCTTTATGGTCTAGAAGCTTACCTTGACTGCGTTGCGTGCCTTGGAATCCTTGACTTCGAAGAACTCTTTTTGTACAAAGCCCAGCGCGTTGGCGATGAGGTTTGACGGGAAAGTCTGTATCGAGGTGTTGAACGCCATCACGTTGTCGTTGTAGAACTGGCGCGAGAAAGCGATTTTCGACTCCGTGCCGGAAAGCTCTTCCTGTAATTGTTTGAAGTTCTCGCTCGCGCGCAAAGCAGGGTAAGCTTCCGCGACTGCGAAGATGCTCTTGAGCGCTCCTGTGAGCATGTTGTCCGCCTTCGCCTTCTCGCTCGGCGTCTTAGCGCCCAAAAACGCTGTTCGCGCCTTGGTAACCATCTCGAACGTCGACTTTTCGTGCTTGGCGTAGCCCTTCACAGTCTCGACGAGATTAGGAATCAAATCGTATCTCCGTTGCAGTTGGACTTCAATCATGCTCCACGCGTTCTCGATGCGGTTGCGCAAGGAAACGAGGCTGTTGTACGTTAAGACTAGCCACAACGCCAGGATGACGATTATTCCGCCCACAATGTATTCGACTACCATTTGAAAACCACCTTTACTGGAATAGTTTTAACATAACCCAACTTATTAAGCATTGAGATTTAGTTCGAAGAAAGAGGAAAGGGAGCTTGGCAGCACCGCGACGGCGCCGTTGCGCTCCCTCTCCTAAAACCCCAGGCTGCTAGGTCTGCAAGAAAAATAAAGAAAAGGGCGCCGCGGTTTTGCGCCCTTTTTCTTGCTTAGAAGTTTATTGCCTTCAAGCCGATTCCGTCGAGCGTCTCGCGTTGGCGGGTGCGCTGTGCGTCCTGCCTTCCAAGGATGTGCGGGCTCGTTACTCCGGTTGCGATTGCGGTCACGACAACTCGGTCGCCTAGTGAAGGGTCGATGCGTGCGCCCCACTTGACGTAAGCGTTGTTGTCAAAGCTCTCGGTAATGCCTTCGCCGATTGACACTGCGTCCCCGAGTGAGAGTTGTGGCCCGCCGGAAATCAAGAGCAGTGCGCCCTTGCTTCCGCTGTATTCGACGTCGAGCAAGGGGTGCTTGAGCGTGGACTCGACTGCGTCCTTGACTCGGTTGTTCCCTTTTCCTTCGCCAATGCTTATGGCTGCAACGCCGGCGTTGCCCATTATCATGCGCAAGTCTGCGAAGTCAATGTTCATCAAAGATGGTAGAGTCACGGTGTCGCTGATGCCCTTGACGCTGCGTGCGACGAGCGTGTCCGCGACGGCAAAGGCTTGGTTCATCGGTAGGTTAGGCACATAAGAGACGAGGCGGTTGTTGTCGATAACAACCACGGTGTCGCAGTTGTCACGCAAGGCGTCAAGGCCCCAGTCCGCTTTCTCGAGGCGCGCCCTTTCAAGCGCGAACGGGTAGGTAACCATTCCAACGGTGATTGCGCCCGCTTCTTTTGCGAGGCGTGCGATGACCGGCGCGGCGCCCGTGCCTGTTCCACCACCCATGCCCGCAGTGATGAACACTAGTTCGGTGTTCTCAAGCATCTTTCGCAGTTCGTCCGCGCTGCTCTCTGCGGCCTTCATCCCTATTTCGGGGAATCCGCCTGCTCCGAGTCCGCGCGTCATCTTGCTGCCGATGAGCACGCGCTTGTCGGCGCTGATCATCTTCAAGTGGTTGGCGTCAGTGTTGATTGCAATTGTCGAGGCGCTCTGTATGCCCATCGTCTTGAGGCGGTTGACTGTGTTTGTTCCCGCGCCGCCGACTCCGACTACGGCGATGCGAACCTTTTGTTCTTCAAAGCTCATCTTGGGCCTTGATTCTTCTGCCTGCCCGGCATTCCGCAGGGCTTCTTGCACCAAACTGTCCATTTTCTTGCATCCTCTCCTGTTTTTTTGTGGGTTTTAATTTTCAACTCTTCTTTTTTCTAGCCGATGGCGATAATCTCGTTCTTTACCTGCGTCTTCTCAGCCTTGCGTTGCTGCAGGATGGCGTCGTGTCGGCCCGTAATGTGCGGGCTGCTTACGCCGGTGACTATGGCCGTGACTTCTAGCTTGCCCTCGTAAGAGGGAATGAGGCGCGCGCCCCACTTGACGCTGGCGTGTGGGTCCATCTCCTCGGTAATGAGTTCGCCTGCACGAATCGCGTCCCCCAGCGTCAAATCTGCACCGCCGGCAATGTGGATTATCGCGCCCTTGGCTCCCGCGAAATCGACGTCGAGCAAACGGTTCTCCTTCACGCCCATAACGGCGCTCTCGACCTTGTTCGGGCCCTTGCCCGTGCCTACCGCAATCATGCCAACGTCGCCGTTGCCCATGACCGCCTTGACGTCGGCGAAGTCGATGTTCACAAGCGAGGGCTGCGTTATGGTGAAGACGAGTCCGTCAACCGCTTTCGCAAGGATTTCGTCCGCTACTGCGAATGCCTGGTTCATCGGCAGATTGGGCACTAACTCGACGAGCCGGTTGTTGTCTAGGATAATTACGGTGTCACTGTTCTCGCGGAGCTTGGCAATTGATTCATCCGCCTTGAAAGTGCGCGCCCTTTCTAGTGCAAAGGGGTAGGTTACCATTGATGCGACTATGGCGCCCTGCTTGCGCGCGATGTCGGCAATCACGGGTGAAGCACCGCTTCCAGTTCCACCACCCATGCCTGCGCAAATAAAGACCAAGTGGCATCCTGCGAGCCTCTCTTCAAGCACCTTGCGGTCAACCTCGGCGCATTTCTGTCCCACTTCAGGGTATCCGCCAGCGCCTAGTCCGCGGGTGATGCTTTTTCCGATAAGGATTTTGTCAATGCCTTCGGGGAGAATCTTTAAGTGCTGGTGGTCGGTGTTGACTGCGATGAGTGTGGCGCCTTTGACGCCCATCTTCTGCAGGCGGGAAAGCGTGTTGTTTCCGCCGCCACCGACGCCGACTACGGCAATCTTAATTTGTTCTTCGTCCATGGCTGCGGATTCTTTTGCCACGGTGCGGTTGTTTAGGGCGGCTTCAACGATGCTTTCCAAACTAATCAATCCTCCTTGCTGCCTGTTCTGGTGGGTTTTGGGCCTTTTTCAAGCCCCGCAAAAACAACACCAGCGGCATTTAAAAAGCTTATTATTCCACTAATCGTTTTTCATCGGTTTACATATTCCTGATTGTCAAAAAAACCGTTTCCGATATCGTTAACGCTTAGATAAATATGTTGGTATATTCGGAGCTATTTTTAACCGGACTTCCTGTATTCTGGTAGTTTTTCCTGCGTAAAAGCATATCCTTAAATACGCAGTCGCATAAACAACTATGAAGTAGTACTCATGAATTCAACGTTTCAAGCTAGCTTGGTGGTATAATTGGCCGAGTCGCAGTCCTTTCTTGTAACCGTCCCTGGTGATTGGGATTTGGAGGAATACGCCAAGGAAAAACGCAAATTCCCGTCAGTCCAAGACTACATCCGCGAACTAATGCGCCGGGACATCGAAGAATACGAGAAAGCCCACAAGTAGCTGCGGCAGGTACCCTCCGAAAAGTATAACTACTCAGTATTACTTAGTTATACTCGGTGGTAGGAATGTTTGTTTCACGCGTTGTCGGCTCGAAGGGCCAGGTTGTTGTTCCGCAGTCTATTCGGAAGCAGGCCGGGTTTAGCCCTGGCACAGCGGTTGTTTTCGACATCGAGGGAGACCGGGTCACGATGCGGCGCAAGGATGCCTCTAATGCGCTTGACGCGTTTTTTGGTTCCATCCCAGCCGGAAACAAGCTGCGTTCCACAGCCGAAATAAAACGAGCCATTGAGGCGCAGTACGATGACTAGCATTCGCTACTTGGACGCCAACGTTTTTGTGACTGCGGCCAAGGCAGCTTCGGGGAATGATGCCTCGGTTGTTGCGGCTCGCCGCGTGGTGGCCGCAGCCGCCGCAGG
>MNVH01000071.1:14934-50161 GCA_001871595.1 Candidatus Micrarchaeota archaeon CG1_02_55_22
CGTAACCTCGGTATTGACTTGGGATGAGGTTGTTTGGGTTGCGCGTAAGATAGGGGGTAATGCTTCTGCATTGAAGTCTGGAAAAGCGCTCCTAGGCCTGTCAATAACATTCTTGCCGGTGAGTCCTGCAATAATAACTTCCGCGCAGTCCTTGGTTGAAGTCTATTCGTTAAAGCCCCGCGATGCGATTCACATCGCAACCGCGCTGGCTGCCGGGTGTAATTGTATAGTCTCTGACGACACCGACTTTGACGCGGTGAAGGCAAGAATACCGCGGTTGCCGCTGAAAAAAGCCTAGCTTTCCGGTTTCTTCGCGTTTGTAATCTGAGCTAAGGGTTACATTAATCACTTGCCCTGCAATTCAAACAAGTCTTCAATCTCTTTTACCGTAGTCGCGTCCTGCGGCTTCTTGTCCTCGCGCAGCACAGTGATGCGTGGAAAACGCAGCGCGAAACCACTTCTCGTTTCGGTCGCGCCGGCGGTGTGAGTGGGCGAGCGGGTTATCTCGTCCGCCACTATGGTAATCACTACCTTTGGTTTCACCCAAAAATCGGGTTCAAGAACCGAATCAACGTTGTCGGGCTTCTTCTTCGTTTTAAGCTCTTCCAACACCGCGAAGAACGACGCGAGCTCTTTCTCGTCGAACCCGCTGCCAACCTTTGCAATCGTCTTGAACCGCCTCTCGCTCTCGTCGAACACCGCGCAAAGCACTCCGCCCAAACCGAATTTCGTTCGTTTCCCCTTGCCAATGTAATACCCAACGATAACCGCATCAACACTGTCCGCAAGGTGCCCGGCATAGCTACGCTTGTACTTTATCCACGCGAACTTCCGCGCGCCAGCTGTATAAGGCGCGTTCAAGTCCTTGGCCACAATGCCCTCCAGCCCCGCCGTGACGCTCTCCTCGAAAAACTTCTGCACATCAATTTCCTTGTCGGTAACAAGAGTCCGCGACACCTCAACGCCCGAGCCTGCAGCAATTCTTTCCAACAGCTCGCGGCGCTTGTGGAAAGGCTCGTTCGTCAAATCCTTTCCATCCAAGTACAACAACTCGAACGCGACGAGCACCAGCGGCAAATCCTCGCCTTTCTCGGCGATTCCGTGCTTGCGCTTGCGCTGGATGGTTTGCTGGAAGGGAAGGAAATTGCCCGCTTCGTCGACCGCCAGCGCCTCTCCCTCAAAGATCGCGTTGCGGCACCGTGTCTTCCTTATCTTTTCAATCAAGTCGGGGAACATGTGCGTCATGGGTTCCTGCCGGCGCGAAAAGATTTCCACCCTGTTGCCGGCCTTGTGACACTGCAAACGAAGCCCGTCGTATTTCTGTTCTACCGCGCATTTCCCGAGCTTCTTGACAATCGCCTCGGCGCTATCCAACCGTTCAGCCAACGCGGGGCGGATGGGGCTGAATGGCTGCGGTTCGATTTTCTCTATCGCGGCAATGCCCTTGCTGAAGAAGAGCTCGGCAACGAGGCCGATGTCGCTTGTCATGTTGAACGCCCTCTCCAAAGCAGGCCGCAGGCCCTTGTCCCCCTGCCGTGCTACGCTCAACGCATCGAGAATCGTGGGCTCGCCTATGCCAAGCCTGAGCCCGCCAGTGACAAAGCGTATAATCGCTTTCGCCTGCACTCCGTCGCTCGCGGAAAGCAGTTCGGCCAAGAGCTTTATCTTCAAGTCTTGACTCCCCGTGCCGGTCAGGGTAGCAATCTTATAAAAATTATCGTAAACTTTTTTAACGCTCAATTCGGTTGCACGCGAGAGCGAGGTCTGTTTGCGTCCGGTGGCGAACCTTTCCGCCGTATCGCCCAAATCACCCGTCTTTCGGTAATCCGTTTCCACTTCCTTGACGCTCTTACCGCTAACAAGCGCAATCGCTCGCTCGGCAAACTTGTCGCCCAAACCCAAATCGACTCCGTGGTGCTCTGGCAAAAGCACGCCCGCACACAAGTACGCAACGATTTTAATTTCGTTCTCCGGCGTGGCCTTGAATAGTTCGGCCAAGTCATCCGTCAACTCAAGCCGCTTGCTCGTCGCCTCTAGCTTCTCGAACACTCCGGCAAGCTTGCTGAACTCCATTTACGCCCGGTGCCCCCTTCGCGTCAAGTGCGGCACCGCCGACTCGAACGCATGAATCGTTACCACGCCAATCAGCACTGAAAGCAACGCCAAGAAAAGCAGGAAGAGCAACTTTCTCAATTCGGATTCCTTGCGTTCGACGGTGAGCTTGTCCACGCGCAACTCTTCCGTCACCGGCTTCGTCACTATAGCGTGCTCGGCGGCCGCGGCAAAGACCTGGTAAGCATAGATTTCCTCTTCACGTGGCTCAATGGATGGCACCCTCCACACCAGCGCACTAAGGCCGTCGAGCCGGTCGGGCACGTGGTAGAACTCGGCGCTTGGCAAAAAGGGCACGAGCTCGTCCGAGACGCTGTCCTTCAGCTCGAACGGGTCGCTCGACTGCTTGCCCACGTTGCTTACTCGAAGCGTGACGCGCACAGTGAACAAGTTGCGGTCACCCCCCTGCTTTCTGTAACGGTACACTTCCTGCTTCTTCTCTACTAAAAGTAGGGGTTTGCCCCCCGGTCCCGGCCGCTCCTCCCAAACCGTTTCTTCACTCACCTTGAAAATCTGGGTCGCATCAGTCGGTAGCGTCAAACCGCTCTCGGGTGAAGTCGAGCCGGAAGTTGGCTGGGCGGTTGCACCAGGCGCCACGGTTATAGAGGCAATTGTTGTTGGTGATGTCGCTGGGGGAATGTAGCCTCCACCGCCGCCTCCGCCGGTATTGATTATTATTGTTGTCGGCGTGGCTGTTGCCGTAGGCGACGGAGTCGGGGTTGCGGTAGGCGTCGGGGTGGCCGTTTCAAGCACGGTCAACAACCGTGCTTCCGTGTCGTTGAAGTTTCCGAGCGAGTTGTTGGCGTACACGCGCCAGTAGTATGCGCCAGCAGTCGAAGGCACGGTCTTGGCGGTCTGCGTAACGTTAGACAAGCCGTTCAATACGACGAAAGAGTCGTTGGCACTGCTGCCTGAAAAGTTTGACTCGAACAAGTACCCTGCAAGGCCGTTGTAGTCGAACCACGCGGTGAGGAAAAGCACGGACGCGTTCTTAGCGGGTTCGCTGTTGTTCGTCTGCACGAGCGTGTACTGCGGGTATGAGTTGGGTACATAGAACGTGGTTGATTGCACTGACGAGTTTCCGCTCGAGTCGTTCACCGTGACGTTGACGCCGTAATACCCCGTTGCATTGACTGAGTAAAGCAGCATCGAGCACGAGGCAAGGCACGCTAAACTAGTGGGGCACGAGTAATACGTCAGCGCCGACCAATTGAATGCACCCGATGAATTATACCAAGAGCAGTTGCCGAAGCTCTGGTTTATGTCCCAATAGCCGTTGTAATCCGTCACCGTAGCATTCGCAGTTACAACCTTGGAACCGGACGTTGGTAGGAGCACTTGCGTTCCGGCGAGCGCCGAATCGTCAGGAGAAATAATTAGCCCAGCGGTCGGCGCCGTGTTAATCACGTCGGTTGTAGAGCCGAGCGTTCCCGCCGTCGCCAGCACTGGCAGCAACAGTAACAAGAGCACTGCATTACGCATGACTTCCAGTAACCTCTAAGGTGCATTAATCGCCCCGGTGCTAATAAAGCCTTTTCCAAAACTATTGGAAGCCCGCACCGCTGGCGGGTGGCTGGTGCTTGGCACGCTTGTACACTGCAAAGCCTACTGCGAGAGCGAGGAGCAGTACGATTATGCCGTAGTACAAGTCGAACGACAAAGCGTTCAAGGGTTGTACGTTGAGAATGAACTCCGATTCTGGCGTGCGGCGCTTGCTGTAAAACACGCTTCCACGCACGACAAAGCGGCCCGGCCGGTCAGGCCTGAATATTACGGACAATTCGCTCGTCTCGCCGGGAGCTACCTCGATTGTCTCGCTTGTAGCGGTATCAATGAGCGCGCCGTCCACGTAAATCTCGGCAGTGAACTTTGCGTCGGACGCGACTTGGCCCGAGTTCTTAAATTGAGCAACAAGCTTTGCAGCCTCGCCGACTTTCACCCAACTCGGCCCGGTAATGCCGAGCAGTTCGCCTTGCCTGCGCAACGCGCCCTTTTCAAGGATTTCGAAGTCGAGCCTGTTCTCTGCCAAGCTGTCGCCGCCAACCGTGATGCTCACGTGCGCAGTGTATTTTCCTACTTCCAAGTCGAGCGTGGGAATGACCACCTTGAGGTCGCGTGACTGCGTAGGCAAGATTTCCGTGCTCGAATCCTCAGCTGTTTTGACGGTCTGGCCGTTCGAATCAATAATTTGTACCGTGACTTTCGGCGTGGCGCGAACGTTGCCCGCGTTCTTGGCGCGAATGGCGACTACGAGTGGCTGTTTTTGTTCGATTGACTCGACGCGAGTCTCTAGAATGATTAGCGAGAGGACTTCCTTGTCAACTACTTCGACCGCCACGCGCGCCTGAACCCCGGTGGCGATTCGCGAGATGCTTCCCTCGCCCCCTGCCGCAACAGGCGTTCCCGTCACAACCATCGTGCCTTCATAGAGGCCGTTCGGCGTGTCTTGCGGGGGCTGGATTTGAAGCGTGATTGCGGCAACTTGGCTCGGCCCAACTTCTAGCGTGTCGCCGGGAACTACCTTGATCCAGTCCTTTACGCTGCCGCGCAACTCTATCTTGAAGCTCACGGTTGACGGCTCGGTGTTGTAGACTCGGAAGCCGCGTTCGGAATAGCCGCCGCGAAGCACGTTGTTAACCGTGGCCTCTCCCGGGGAAAGCCCCATTGCCGCTGTTGGCAGTGCCAACGCGGCGAAGACGACCAGTGCGATTAGGAGTTTTTTCATTTAAGTTCCATCCGAAGCAGTCAATATAATGTAGCCCTGGTAGGTTGACGGAGCTTGTCCGGGAACGACGTTGAGGCGGTACCACGCCGAACGGTTCTGGCCGGCTTGAGAAGCGGCGCTGCCAACGCACGCAGTAGCGTTAGGCAAGTTGTAAGTCGCGTTAGTAATAGACCCGTTGGGGATTTTCATTGCCGAGGCCGCGGTAAATGCTGATTCAGTTGAATAGTTCTGTTGCGAGACGTTGATTTGCCCGTCCGGGTTCGGCAAGAAGCCGGCCTGCCCCCCAGAGATTTCGGACTGGTTGGTCATGTTCGTTCCCGCGTGGGCCAAATCCATCACAACGTTGCCCCAGTTGGTGATGGTAATTTCGACTCCGCCGGAAGTCCCGCCGGGTGCCACGCTGCCGTACGCGACGGTGGATTGGTTGGTGTTGATGGCGACAAGCGTGTTCACCGCGATGTTCGTGATGTTGCTGCTGTTGCGTCCGCCCGACGTGTCGTTGACGAAGACCGAGCAGACCCAGCCCCCGCCGTCCGTGCTCTTGGCGACGTGCGCGCAGTAGTTGAGCGTGAACGAGCAGTTGTAAGCGCGCCATACCCCGCTACCGTTGTCCGCAGCGCTTCCGGGGTGGCAAGTGTAGTTGACGTATCTAAGGTTTGTATCGTCCGCTCCGACGAGCGTTGTACCGTTATAGTATAGCGTGGCGTTGACGTTGTGAATGTCGCTATTTCCGTTGTCGTCGTGAATCGTGACGTTGCACCACGCCGTGGTCTGGTCCGGCCCCGCGGCAAGGTCAATGGACGTCGTGGTCGCCGTACTGTTGATTGTAGGCGCAATACTAGTAACCGTGGCGGTCGTCGTTAAAGTAACAGATGTTACCGCGCCGCTGTACACTGCGTCGCGAATCGGGCCGCGGGCGACAATCGCCAAGGCGAACAATACTATTAGTACTCCAATGACTGTTCGCCTACGATTGTTCATCTTGTGAGTTCCCTGCACTTTTTTATTCAATCTTTCTTTATAATACTTGCTAGTAAGTTACTTCCAGCCCATTGCACTTGAAATAAACACTAAAATCCCTTGAACGAGTTGATTGGGCAAGTTTTTGTTTTCATCGTTGATTGGTTTTGCGGTGGATTGCGGTTCGGGCGTACCCGACCACACAATATTTTCCTCTTCCTCCCACGGCAAAAGCGCTCTTTTTCGTGGTTTTGGCGCCGGACAGTCGATTGTTCCACAAGGATTCTCGTACTCGAACGACACTCGTCTAGTTCCCAAGCCTTTTCTCGTGTCTTCCATGCTCACAGTCACCCAGTACGTTCCGGGCAAATCAAACGGCGACAAGTCAACGCTGCATGCCGCGCTGCAATCAACGAGCCCGCAACCAGTCACATCCACACTACTAACGTAGAAGAACTCTTGCGTCGTGTTCTCCCAAATACAGTAACTCTTCGTCCTATTGAGCTCGCGCACGCCGTTGATGTCGCGCGCGGAAAAACGCGCCGTGACAATCACCGAGTCAAGCATGGAGTGGTTGAGCAGGTCTTCGAACTCGAACGACACGTTGCCCACCTCGGGCGGGTAATTACCAACGCCGACCTGCAAGGTGTTTCCCGCCGCAAGGCCCGCGAGCACGAATGCCGCCAGAAGCACCATTCTTGCATTCATCGGCACAACGACCCCTCCCTTATTTCCTTTCAAGCTCATCCGGCTTTTACCTCCAGCTTCGCTATCCTCGCCTCGAGCGCGTTTATCTTGGCTTGCTGCTCCTTGTTTATAGTGTTTAGTTGTTGTACGGCGACAGTTAGCACGGATACCATCCCGCCTATATCCCGGTTCTCCTCAACCGTGCCATTCACAATCTTGCGTATCCTTGCGAACTCCGGGAGCGTGGCGTGGTCTATTTCTCCGTTCTTGCCTTTGATGCGGCTTATCTCGGTCAAGGCGTCGCCTTCGTAGAACGGGGTGCGGTCCGTGAATGTGAGGGCGGAAACGTCGCCCGAAAACCACGAGTTGCCTACTACGTTTAGCGAGGCGTTCACGGTGGTCGTGCCGATTCCCACGCCGCCGCTTCCGTCTATGGTCATTACTCGTTTAGTGCCTACTGTCGAGGCCACGTCCGTGCCGTAATCCCAAGTGTAAAAGTCTATGGCGTTTAACGCGTCCGCGTCAGCATTGTGCCGCGTCTTAATCGCGTGCGCGTAATTCAAGCCCCCCGCGTAACTAAACACTATTTGCGTGCCTCCGTTGCCTGCAACCGAGTTATCGCCACTCCTCAAAATAGTCGCGTTATTGCTCGCGCTCCCCACGACATCAAGCACCGCAGCCGGCGCAAGCGTACCAATACCAAGCCTCCCGCTGGAATCCAACCGCATCTTCTCCGCGTCACGCACGTTGAATTGAATCGAGTCCTGTCCGCTCCGGGCGGCCAAGATGATTGACGAACCAAAAGTGCTTTCCGCGCCGCTTCGCAGCGTTAAGTTCCCCCAGGCCGAATACGTCTGCAAGTACCCCGTCA
This sequence comes from Candidatus Micrarchaeota archaeon CG1_02_55_22, assembly GCA_001871595.1. Taxonomy (GTDB): domain Archaea; phylum Micrarchaeota; class Micrarchaeia; order Norongarragalinales; family UBA97; genus UBA97. The sequence goes on from MNVH01000071.1 coordinate 22,290, forward strand.
AAGCTCCCGAAGTCGTGTTGTACACGAGGGAAACAGATTTCGCAGGTATCAACCCCCGCGTCGAACCAATAAAAATGCTACCCGCGCCAACCGACAAGTTACCCGTAACCGTAGCATTACCCTGCGTCAACATATGCCCCACGACGTTCAACGACACGTTAGGCGCGGTAGTACCGATGCCGACGCGGTTCAAGTTCGAGTCCACGAACAACGTCCCCCCATCCACCGACAAGTTTGTTGCAGGAGAAGCTGGGTTGCTCCACCGTACGAAGCCGTTGCCGAGCACGCTCGCCGCGAAAACAATCGGGGATAGACTTATCACTAACAACGCGACCAACAAAACAGTTCTCTTCATTCTATTTCCACCTCATTAATCATCCTTGCTGTGCATATATGGTTAGCGTTCCCTCGTAAGCGCCGCCCGGAATGCCTAACGGCGTCTCCAAGTCGTAGTAATGCGACTGGTTTTGCTCGGTTTCGCTTGTAGTCTTCGCCAAGTTGTACGCCGCGTCAAAGCTTCCTTCCCCTACCCACGGCAGCGTCGTTTTGCCGGCCATGCCGCTGTCCGTCGAGTATCCTAAGCTATCGGGGGTAATATTGTAGTAACAGCACCCGGCAGATTCGCTGCTAAAGTAAGTCAAATTCGTCGCTTCTTGTTTCATGTCGATTTGCACGTTGCCCCAATTCGTCACCACGACGTGCTGCGCACTGCTGGTCTGGCCCGGCAAAAGCGAGCCGTAAGGAATGGTTGACGGCAACGCGCCTATCGCGATAAGGGTTGACACGGTGTCGTTCACGCTGTTCGAATCGCTCGCATCGCCCCCGTCTGTGGCGTTCACGCGGAACGTCCAAATGCCGGGCGCGGCGTAGTACTTCAAGGAGAAGGTGCAGTTCACGCGTAGCTGGCTGCCGCCCGCGTTCTCGAACACGCACGACGTGTTAGTGTACCGCACGTTAGCGTCGTCCGCGCCCTCTGGTGTAGTAGTAACGTTGTAGAACGCACCCATCCCCGTCGAGATGTCCGCGTACCCGTCGGCGTCTTGCGCAACCGCCCAGCACGACACGTTGGTCGGCCCGACTCCGCGCGCAAAGCCCGGGTCCAGGTCAACAGGATCCGTTCCGCAGGTCGGCGCGAAGACGATTGGCGGTGCGTTGTCAACAGTCCGTGTAGTGGAGTTCACCCAGTCGCCGTACGCGCTCCCATCGTAGCCGCGCGCGCTGCAAATCCAGTCCTGTGCCTTCTCTATCGGCGTCACGTTACTGCTAGTGTACGCCGTAGCGCCGGTCGGCAGGCCGGTAAGCGTGGCGTCGAACGTGCTGTTCGGCAAATCATTGCGCCACCACGTGAACTCCACCGAGAGGCCGGTGGCGGTGTCCGCATCGCTCACTACCGCGCTGCAGTTGAGCTCTTTAGTGGCGTTGACACTCGACGGTGTAATCGTCACCGCGCTCGTGCTTGGCGCGGCGTTGGCTGCTCCAATGATTACCAACCGCATGCCGCTATAATCTATTGAGAAGTTAGTCGAGTTCGCTGCAGTAGAACTGTTGGAAGTGATGTTGTGGGGCGTAGAGTTGATGAACGAAACCGCGCCGCCCTGGAACTCTTGCACGAGGCGGTTGCCAATGGTGCCGTTGGCCGCGGTGGTTGCGATGACCATTCGCGCGCCTAGCGCTCCCGCCGTCGCGTTTCGGATGCTTACCGTTATACCGCTCAGTGGTGCAGACGCTTCGTTGGTGACGTTGACGTCCATGTACCACCACACCGAGAGGTTGTCGTAACTCGCCGTACTGAAAGAGGCGTTGTTGAGTGTGACGTTGATGAACGAGAGGTTGCTGCTGCCCCCGGTATACGTGTCGAGTTCGCTGCCGTCGCACGCGTCGGATTCGAAGAATGTGAACGAGCCGTTCGTGAACTGTGTGTCGTTCGCGCCGTTGCTCTGCGACGCAAAGCCGGCGCACGAGAAGTTTGCGTCGTTGTCCCACAGCGAACCGTTGGCCGCGTTGATAAACGCAAAAGCAGTGCCGTTCACATCGAGCAGGTTGTTAGACGCCGAGTGGTTGCCGTACGGCCCGCTGAACTGGATGCCGAAGCTGTACGTTGTATTGCCCTTAACGGTTATGTTGTTGTAGTGTATCGAGTTGTTGGCTTGCGGGTCGCCCATTAGCACGGCGGAGCGGTTCGAATAGTTGGCGGTGACGATGTTGCGTAGGATGCTTGAACCGTTCGACGCGTTGAGTTGCAGCGTGTCCGATTCGTTGGAGGATAGGTTGTTCCACGAAACGTTGCTGTTGATTGACCAATTCAGCCACAGGGATTGGTTGGACGTGTTGAGGTAGTTGTTCGAGGCGTTGAACCGGTAAGAGTAGTTCGAGATGAAGATTCCCGCGGATTGCACGGCCGAGCTGTAATTCTGGATAATCGAGCAGTTGAACACGGTGGTGTCGTTGTAGCCGTCGTTTTGCACGCCGTAACCGCTCCCGAAGAAGATGGCGTTGCCCTTGCAGTCGAGCGTGACGTTGTTCGCCGCGACGACGAAGCACGTGCTTCCGGAAGACACGTTGGACGTCAGGTTGTAAATGTTGTCGGCGAGGTCCAGGTTTGAACACGACGATACTGACGAGCTCGCCGCGGTCGCCGTAAAGCTGTACGTTTGAGTGGTGTTGCCCTGGTTGTTTGAATCATTGGCCCACACGCGCCAACGAATCGTTGTCAGGGGCGAGGCGTTTATCGTGTAGTTGTTTGCGCTGAAGTTGGCTAGGCCGCTGAAACTAATTGGGGAGAGGTTGTAGAACGAGCCGTTGCCGTTGTCTATCGCCATGATGTACGCGCTGAGGCCGAGGTCGTCGCTCCAATTAACGGTAAAGCTCGTTGCCTGCCCGGCGCGGGTCTGGTTGACTTGCGCCCCGTAGCCGCCGTACGCGTAGTCCACGTTGTAGAGGAACGCCGAATAGTTCGCCCCAGCAATCGGGCTTGAAAAGTTGGCCTTGAACTGGAAGATGCGGCCCGGGGGCACCGAGGTGTTCCACTGCGTGTTGTTGTACGCTTCGACGCTCCAGTTCGACCAGTTGGCCGTCTGCCCGCCGCTGCAGGTGGGGCAGCCGTTGTTGTAGAGCGCGGCAATCTCGGCCGAGGATACCGAGCGGTTCCAAATCATTATCTCATCTATCGAGCCGTTCGCGTTGTACGAGCTGCTGGCGAACTGGTCTTGGCCGACGAATGCTGAGGCCGGCTCCGTGCTCGACGCGTACTCCTGTATGTCGGTGTTGGACTGGTCTATCGCGCCGTCGAGATACACGGCCTCCCACGTCGCGTTGGCGCGGACGTACGATACCATGTGCCACTCGTTCGTCGTCACCGTGGTCGCGCCGGCTATGCTTGGGTCGCTCGGCGGGTAGTTGTCGAAGTTCACCTTGTTGTTGACGTTGATGTCGAAGAGGTGCCGTACCTCGCTGGCGGGTACGTTTGACTCGGCGTAAATCGGGAATATGCGCCTCGGAGTGTTGGATTGCGGCGTGTCCATGCGAATCCACGCATTGATTGCGAACGCGGGCGAGTAGTTGCCGATTATGGTCGTGTTCAGCGTCTGGAGGGACTGGTTCGCGCTGCCGTTGAAATAGATGCTGTTGCCGATTATGCCCGTCGCGTTCAGAGTTGGCAATCCGCCGGCTGAAAGATTTCGGAAGGACAAGTCGTTGCCGTTGCCGCTCAAGTCAAGAGTCTTGTTGAACTCGGTCTCGTTGTCGCTGCTGTCGCCAAGGTCCCACCATGCGACGAGGCTCGTGGCGTTGAATGAATAATCCTTGGTGCGTACCCGCATCGAGACGTTCGTGAAGTTGTGCACGTGGCTGCCGGCCGCCTCGTAGCCGTACAGCGCGGTGACCTCTCCTTGCGAGAGCGAGCGGTTGAACACGTGGATTTCGTCGATGAACCCGTCGAACGGCGCTTGGTTGGCCGCGTCGTTGTGCGCGCCTATAAGCAGCGAACCGTTGTTGGGCAGCACGATGGCTGAGTCGGACTCAGTGTAAAGCCGCGCCCCGTTCAAGTACAGGCTCACAATCCCTCCGGTCTTGTCGCGGGTGCCGACGAGGTGGTGCCACGCGCCGTCTGCAACGGACTCGTTCGTGCAGAGCGTGATGCGCGTGGGGTCGTCCAAGTCGCCCCTCATCGAGAAGCCGGCCTTGCCCGCCGGGCAGTCTATGCTGATTGCTATAAGCGCGTTCGCGACGTGAGTCGTCGCCTCGCGCTCGAATACGAACTGGTTGGATGAGTTGGTCGTCTTTATCCACGCCGAGACCGTGAACGAGGCGCCGCCGAGGTTGAGCGACGGTGCGGCGGGGCTGGAGAGCAGGTAGTCATCGGCCCCGTCGAGCCTAAAGCAGCCGCCCGTCACGCAGTCGGCGTCGTACGCCGCGCTCGACGTGTTGCCCGTCAGCATTGGCGAGTTGTTGTACTTGCTCGAGTCTTTCGCGTCCTTCTCGAAGTGCATCGAGAGCACTGCGCCCTGCCACGGTAGGGAGTCGCCCGCCGTCCCAGCGGTTAGGTTGCCTGCGTTCGCCGCTTCGAACCAGTCCCATGAAAGGTTGAGCAGGCTCGATGTTTTGGAGCGGTTGAGCGGCAACGCCTCGGAAAAGTACGTCCCGCTTCCGTTCTGCTTGAACGATTGGTTGCCGGCCCACCAACTGACGTATACTGCGTGCGAGTCGTTGCTCGCGGTGCCGTTGAACACGCCGGTCGAATTGAGGCGCGAGGCGTTTGTCACGCTGTTGGAAAAGTTGCCGTACCGCGGAGGGTTGTCCGTGACGTCGAACGAGAATGCCTCGCTCGTGTTGCCGTAACCGTATGTGTCGTTGGCCCACTCGTACCAGCGAATCGTCGCCGTGCTCGACGCGACGCCCTTAGTAAAGTTGGCCCAGCTCGCGGTGTAGTTCCACGCGTCCTCCACCTCCGCTGCCGAGAGCGTGCGGTTGAATATCGCGACCTCGTCAACGGTCCCGTTGAACCACTCGATGTTCCTGAGCGCGTCCCCGCCGACGTTGAGCGGCCAAGTGCTGTACGCAATAGCGCCCGTCTTCGGCGTCTGCGCCTCCTTCGAGCCGTTGACGTAGATTACCATGTGCGTGCCGTTGTAAACTCCGGCGAGGTGGTACCACTGGCCTGCGGAGGGCGTGGTCGTAGACGCGAGCGTGGTGAGCGAGCCGCCAGTATTCATCTCGAAGGCGAACTTGCCGCCGGAAGCGCTGTTGGCTTCAAGCGTGTAGCTCACGTACGGCGCAAGCGAGTCGTACTCCTTGGAGACGATGCGTGCGTTGCTTTCCTGCGACGCGGAAGATTCGTTTAGGTACACCCACGCCATCACCGTCAAGTTCGTGGTCGGCGACGTCAGGGAAGAAGAGTTGGGCGCGGCCAAGTAGTTGCCGGCGGTTGCGTTGAACCCGTACCCCCCGCCAAAGCGGCCGGACGCGTTCGTCGACAGCTTCGTGGCGTTGAGGTGGTTGGTGTTTCCGCTGTAATCGATGTTGTCGTTGTTGAAGTGGTAGAGCGCCTGCAGGCCGGAGAGGTTAGTCGTCGCATTGTTGATTTCGACGAGGCTTACCGCCGAATCGTTGACAAACGAGCCCGTCCCGTTATCAAACGCGAACACCGCCGTGCTAAGCTCCTCGTCGTCCGTCCAGTACAGGCGGAAGTTGACGTTCTGCCCCGGGATTCCAGACGCGTTCGTCGAGTTGGTAAACCATTTCGGCGCTACGCCGGTGACGTTAGTGTAAGTGATGTTGAGTACCGGGCGTATGGATGCGTTGGTGTTATCGCTGCTGGCGAACTGGGAGCCATCCTCGTCGCGCGTGACGTTTTGGCTCAGCCTCACGCCGTAGTTGGGGGTCGTACCGTTAATCCAGTACTTGACCCGCTCGGTCACGTTCCAGTAAAGCCAGTGCTTCTGGGGGGCCGGGCCGCCGGCAATGCTCCAGTTGTCTATGGTTTCGTTCACCGTCGGTTGCGTGTCCCAGTTGACGGATTCAACCCACGACGCGTTCACGTTGCGCAGCGTCACGTTCTGCACCAGCGTCGAGGCGCTGCTAAGTTGGTAGAAGCCGAGCACGGCGTCGTGGATTTGCGTCAAGCTGTTCCACCCAGCAAGGTCGAATTCTATGAACGTGTAAGCCTTCTGGCTCGAAGTGGTCCAGTCTATCACGTACACGAAGACCGCGCTGCCGGCTTCCGTGTTGGGCGACGTGCTCACTACGTACGTGTCCTTGCCTTCGCTTCCCGGCTGCAGGCTCGTGGTCGGGTCGATGTGTATCGGGTAAACGCGGTCCTTGCTTTTGAGCCACTCCGCATCCGCAACGATTTCAACAAGGTATTTGCCCCCGACGTTCGAGAGCGTGTAACGCACTTCGTTCGAGCGCGCCCCGGCCTTGTCTACCATGTACGGCGTCTCAAACACCCATAGCGGCGCCGCACTCAAGTTATCATAAAATCCGATTCGTCCATCCGTCTCAAGCTTCGGCCGCACGCCGTCAACCGAGAGCACGAAACGGAACACGTTAGGCGCGTTTGCCGACTTAACGACAATATACTCTTTCAAGCGGCTCGTCTCGATGTAGTAATTGATGTCCGTATCAGTATAGATGTTCCAATAGCTAATAGTGTTCTTGCTCGTTGACGCGCTCGTCACGCGCGGGTTGAGGGGACGGAACTCGAGGCTCTTGCCCTCGTACTCGAAGCGCGCGAATTCTTTCGTCGAAGTTCGGGCAAAGAATGCGTTATAGACGTTTCTTGCCTCGAAGTTGAATCCGGTTTTGCGAGATGATTTCAAGTCGTTATCGATTTCGCGCCACTTGCCCGTCTCGTCAACGAACGCGCGCGGCCCGCCGTAAACAGTCGCCGAGAAAAGTTTAGAGCCACCAATCTGCCGGTACACTGCGTTGCCATCCCCACCAACCACTTGCCGGTCCTGATCGAAGAGCTCTTTGGGCCCGAAAAGCGGCCTTGTAAAGAGCACGTGGCCCGTAACTCCCGCTTGAATACTGAAAGTATCAATTAATCGGCCAATTGGTACGATTCCGTTCGAATCCAAGTAACTGCCGGCGAGCACGAGCAATACGAGCGCGGCAAGCGGAAGGAGCACCCTAAGCGACGCTGGCTTGCGCCCGCCATGCAACTTATACCTCGTTTTTCGGGCTAGATTCTCCACCGCTTAATACTCCCACTAATATCCTGACAAATTCAGGAAAAGCGTATTTATTTAACTACTCTCCGGAGCCAACAATACTTCGGGATGAATAAACCGCCTCACAACGCGCGAACTCTACTCTTAATCATAGCAATCATCGTCCTTGCACTGCTTCCACCGCTGTACGCCCACCGCAACAACCCCTTGCCATTGCACGCCGACGAGTACGTCCACCTAGCCCTCTCGCAAGAACTCGCGCAAACCGGCTTCCTCGCCGCAGCAAACCCGTACTTCGCGTTCAACTGGACTGCGACAGTTACACAATCCGAACCCCTTCTACAGGCCGTAACCGTCGAACTCTCAACACTCTTAGACCAGTCCCCGCTAGCAATCACCGTACTCTTGCCGTACTTGTTCTCCGCGCTCTTTGCTCTGGCCGCCTACGCCGCAGGCAACCGCTACGCCGGACCCCGCGCGGGAGCATTCGCCGCCTTGACTGCAATATTGTTCAAGACCACGCTCACCGTGCTCGGCCCCTCGTACGCCGTGCCCTTCGCACTCGGTGCAACAGTATTCCTCCTCTTCATGCTTGCAATAGAATCGAACAACTCGGCGCTCGCCGCCGTACTAGGCGCAATCGCAGTCTTCATCAACCCGCCGCTCGCCGCAGCACTCGTGCTCGGCACTTTTTGCTTCGCATTATTCGACCGCTTGTCCGACAAAACTAATCCATTCCCGCTAAAAATCGCGTCCGCCCTTGCCGTGTTATTAGTACTAGCCATGCTGCCCCGCCTATTCTTCACTGGAACCGCGCCCGCTGACGTAATAGCACAAATACACTTCCCCCTAGCGACGGAAGACTTTGCCGGAACGTTCGCCTCAATAAGCCTAGTAAACCAAGCAGGCTTCCTCGTCCTCGTCCTATCCTTGCTTGGCGCGTGGCACTCATGGCGCACGCGTAAATGCGCCCCGTTGGCATTCGCCCTCCCACTCGCCGCAATCACCCTTCTAGCCGAACCCCTAGGCACCAGTCCTTTCCTGCCGTACCGCCGCGCTGCAGGATACTTCGCAGTCGCAGTCCTGCCCCTCGCGGCAATCGGTGCCGATGCGCTAGCAAAAAAAATCAGTGAACGCTTCCCTAAAGTCAAGCCCGTCCACGTAATCATCCTGCTCGCGCTACTGCTCTTAGCATGGGAAGCGCCCGCAACCGCTCGAGGCCTCGACCAAAACTACGAGTACTTCTCGCTAGCAGAAGCACCCATCGTGCCCTGGCTCGCAAGCGACGCGCTGAAAACGGGCAGCCGCCCAACCATCCTCGCATCCCTGCGCCGCTCAACAGCCATCACGCCCTTATCGAACAACTTTCTTCACGTGTGCGGCACGGTTGGCGCTGTATTATGGCCCGGCCCCCTCGCCGACGAGATGGCTCGCCTCGACGAAATGCCGTGCGACGAGCTCCGGCAATTGTACCGCACCTGCAACGCGTCCTACTATTACGCCGACCACGACGTGGGCTGCTGGTTTGCTACGCCCGTGCTCGCCTCGCAAGAACTCGAATTCTATGCCTTCGAGCTCGCCCCATAACAATTAAAACCACTGCCAAACAATCTTCTAGCATGGCACTTACCCCCTCGCAATACCGCGCCGCACTCGCCACAGCACGGCGCGCGCCCTTCCAGCGCGCCCCGCCCACAGCACGACGCACGCCACTACAAAAAGTCGGCCGTGTAATGATTGACGCTGGTTCAAAGACCGTGGGAATGTTCAAACGCGACCCAATCGGCGCAAGCGTGTACGCATTGATGGGGGTAATACCCGGCATGGGTATAATGAGCCCGTCGGCGCGCGAAGGAATAGTGAGGAAATTCAGCCCCCGATTCCGTCTACCGCTCTCAGACAGCCACAGAGGCCTCTTGTTGACCGCGGTCGCACACTCCTTCCCGCAACGCAGCGCGCCTTACGCGCTGCCCGTAAACCGGCCGTTGCACCAAAACGAGTTGAACCAGTTAGCCGCACGGCTTCCAATCCAGACCCAAGCGCAATCCACGCAACTCCGCGCCGCGCTCGACGCCGCGTTCAACCATTCCGTGATGCAAGCGCACCTCTCAAGGCAGGGCCTCTCGCAAGAACAGGTGGCCCGCCTCCGCCTCAACGCGCTCGCAACCGCGCAAAACGCGCACACGCGCTCCTTCAATCCCGCGCTACTCCGCAGGCCAAACCACGCCGCGCGCATAGAACAAGCCCGCGGGCAAGTGCGAAACGCGTTCCTTGAAAACGCGCGCCGCCGCGCCGGTAACACCACGCGCGACAACGTCAACGCAAGCGCGACACTCGGATTCATGCGCCGTCCTGCCCCAATCAAGCCCGCCGGCAAGGCAGTACCCCGACGCTAGGCAGCCTGCCGAGCCAAGCCCCGGCCTACTTGTTTTTCGGCCAGATGCGAGTCTTGCTTCTGTTCTCGTGGTACACGGGGAGACCCGCATCCACGGCCTCACAAACAACTTCGGCGTAAGCCGTCGGCGAAAGCCCGTCGTGGACCACCACCGCGAGCAAGTCGCGCGGCGCGACGCGGAGCTTGGCGTGCACCTCGAAGGCCCACGCTTGTTTCGACCGGGGCTTCAAGGGCTTTTGCACGCGCACGACGAGCGTGACCCCGTTTTTTCCGGAGCCCAGCGCGACCGGCACGGGTGAATGGATAAAGCTTATCTTGTCGCGGCCGTCGCTGGCCTGCGCCAATATTTTCGTTGAGCGTCTTGCCAATCCTAGCCGCAAGCGCGTTGCGACAAGAGCCCTTGCGAAAGGATTTCGCGCATCGACGACGCCCGGGTCACGTGGCGGTAGTATTTCCCGCGCGGAAACCCCGAAAGCGATGCCGGCGATTCCTCGGGACGTCCGTTCCAAGGCATCCTGCGGGCGGGCATTGTTCGGGGGCCTCAAACGATGCTTTCAAGAATCGCGGCGAGGCCGAGTACGGCCACGCTGACGAACGAGAGCAGTACCACGTCAAGCGCGATGATGCGGAACTCCGCGCTCTCGAACGTTCGGCGCATTAACGCCATGCTCAACATTCCGCCTGCAATGGTTGCCAACAAATAAGCCGCTATTTCAAGCGACCCGTGCGGCAGAATGCCCAAGAGTGAGTACAAGCCGAGCTCGGGCGCCTCGGCAAGGCGCGCGCCGATAAACACCCCAATAATGCTCGCGTTCCATAACAGCAAATACACCGCTCCGATGCCGTAAATGAGTGTGAACGCAAACATGAAGCCCAAAACCAATAAGTTGTGGCTGAACAAGTTCATTGCCACGTCTGACTGGATTATCCGGCCCGTGGGCACGCCGTACGCTACCCCGCGAATCAACTGAATCTCGTTGAGCTGGGCGCCGAAAACGGTCTGCGCGTCACTCGTCGGAAGCACGGCGAACCACGCCGCGTAGGCAACGGCCGCGCCGAGAAAGAAGAACGCGAACACTTTGAGCAAGGGCAAGTGGTAGTGCCACGAGTCCCGCCGCAGCGTCTCGACCGTCTCCTGCGTCTCTTCGCGTACCAAGAGCGTCCAAATCAATGGAATGCTGGGCACCATGGCGAGCATTACCACGCCGCCCGCAATCGAGGGGACGAACAAAGAAATGATTACTGCGAGAGAGACGAACAGCATGGCCAGCAAGAACAACTGCCACGGCTGCCGCCGCGCAAGCGAAGGCGAAACAAGGGTTTCAATCATTAACAAACAGTTGCGTTCCCGGCAAATATAAATTCGCCGAAAAACAACATTAAACGCGATTCCTTGAAAACCACTGAAAAGATTGTCGTTCGCGCGGCTCAACAGGTCAATCATTACTCGCTCATCGTCCTTACCCGCAAATACTTTCCGTACATAAACTTCTCGCACGACGAACTGCAACGCCGCCTCGACTCGAAAAAAATCACTTACCTAGTCGCCCTCGCCGGAAACTCCACCGTAGGATTCATCGATTACGAGCTGCAGGACGGTAAGGCACAGATACTCGGTCTCGCAGTAATCGACGAGTACCGCCACCACGGCATCGCCTCCCGGCTCATGCAAAGCGCGCTCGACGACGTCGCCGCCAAAGCAACTCAGTACAAGATAAAACGCGTCGACCTGCTGGTGAGCGAACAAAACCCGGCCGCCCAAGCACTATACAAGAAATTTGGTTTCACACCGTCCGGCAAGCTCGGCCAAAAACTGTGGAACCAAGAAGTAATTATATACTCAAAGCTTCTCTAGCAAGAGCATGCGCCTCCGAAGAAGTGCCATCATCTCAGAGCCGTCCGCCAACCGAGGTGGCTACGTCACGTTCACCTACGTGCGCGCCGCAAAACCGCGCGGCCCCGACATCGTTTCAGTCCGGCTTACCAATCCAGAAAAACACGGTATCACAGCCGCAATGCGCTTGGGGCTACATCTCGTACCATCATTTCCCGCCTGAAATCCTTCCCAACACCATCTTAACCGCGGTAGGTTCGGTTCCTAACGTCATTGCCTTCAGGCAACAAGCGCGCCCCGCCCCACCTCTTCGTCGTTTCACAATTTGAGCCAATCGATTACCATCATCCCGACTCGTTGCGCAACCGTGGCCTCGCCACGCGCCTCGAACTCGACGCACTCAAAAAACTCCGCGCCATTCAACCGTACGCCGCCGTCGCCGACCCCGTGCGCCTCAAGCCCACGCCTGAGGGCGAAGCCCGCGCGAAACAGCTCGACGCCCGCGGCCACGAACCCGGCAAGGCCTACCCAATCGACGACTACATAAACCAGATTGAGCGTTACCTCTGTATTCCGTTCCGTCGCAAGCCCTAGAAGCATAACTATTTAACCTGTTTCAGCCTCATTCCCTTTGATTAGGGGGTAAAGATAATTGGATACCGAGACTCGTCTAGAATTAATTAAATCGATAGCGCAAGAAGTCGTTACCGAGGACGAGCTCCGACAACTACTCGAAACCAATGCCCATCCCGTCGCCTACGACGGCTTCGAGCCATCCGGTAAAGCCCACCTCCCGCTCGGAGTCTACCGTCCGCTCCTGCTCAAGCAGCTCTTGTCCGCCAACGTCAAGTTCAAGCTCCTCCTCGCCGACTCGTTCGCGTGGATAAACAACAAGGTCGGCGGCGACGTCGAACACATACGCGATGTGGGTAAGTACTTCCTTGAAGTGTGGAAGGCCGCCGGCGTGCCCATGGACAAGGTCGAAGTAGTCTGGCACAAGGACTTGTTCGATGACGGCGAGTACTGGAAGAAAGTCATCACCGTCGCGAAAAGTCACTCGCTGCAACGCACCACGCGGGCGCTGGCAATCGCGGGCCGCCGCGAGGACGAGGTCAAGGAAACCGCGCAAATATTCTATCCCTCGATGCAGGCCGCCGACGTCTTCGCTCTTGACGTTGACATCACGCAGCTCGGCATGGACCAGCGCAAGGCGAACATGCTCGCCCGCGAAGTAGCGGAGAAGAGGGGTTGGAAAAAGCCGGTCGTCGTATCCCACCGCATGCTCCTCGGCCTCGACGGCATGCAGAGCGCCTCGGCGAGCGACGAGGAACGCATTGATGTAAAGATGAGCAAGAGCAAGCCCGAAAGCTCGATATTCGTTCACGACACACAAAAGCAAATCAAGGCCAAAATAGGGAAAGCCTACTGTCCTGAGAAGGTAGTCGAAGGCAATCCGGTGCTAGAATACGCGCGCGAAATACTCTTCCGCGCCTCTCCAACGTTCGAAATCGACCGGCCGGCAAAGTTTGGCGGCCCGTTGCAATACGAGTCCTATTCCGCGCTCGAGCAGGACTACTGTGCGGGCAAGCTGCACCCGCTCGACTTGAAGAACGGCGTGGCCGATGGCCTCGACGCATTAGTCGCCCCCGTCAGAGAACATTTTGAGAAGAACAATTCCGCTAAAAAACTGCTAGAACGCGTTGAATCATTCAACATTACCCGGTGATACAATGAGCGAAGTACTATCCCTCTTCATAACGATTGGCGGCATAATCTTTCTCGGTTACTTAGGTTCGCTTTTCTTCGACAAGACAAAGATTCCTGACTTGCTCATACTAATCGCGGCAGGTATACTCCTCGGGCCCGTGCTGGGCGTGGCCGACACTGCTTTCTTCGCCTCGCTCACACCGTTCTTCGCCGCGCTGGCACTAGTAGTATTGTTGTTCGACGGCGGCCTCAACCTCAACTTCGCCCGCGTGGTGAACGAACTCGGCCGTGCATTCGTCTTCACAATCGCCTGTTTTGTCTTAAGCACGCTGCTCGTCGCCGGCGTAATGGTGCTCGTATTCGGCTGGCCACTGCTTTTCGGCCTCCTCCTCGGCGCGGTCGTCGGCGGCACGAGCTCGGCCGTCGTAATCCCGCTTGTCGGCAAGATATCCGGCAACGAGCAGACCAAGACCGTGCTAAAACTCGAATCGGCGCTCACAGACGCGTTGTGCGTGATAACAGCAATCGCGGTCATCGAAATCATCCTCGCCCGCGTCACCACGATAGGCGAGATAGGCAACTCTCTCATCGGAGCCTTCTCAATAGCCGCCGTAGTCGGCATCATCGCGTCCATAATCTGGCTAGCCGTGCTTCAGCGCCTCAAAGGCGTGGAGTTCGATTACCTTCTCACGCTCGGAACGGTATTCCTCCTCTATGCCGTGGTGGAGGGGGTCAAAGGCAACGGCGCAATCGCGGTACTCGTCTTCGGAATCGCGCTCGGCAACGCCGAACGCATCGCCATAGCCTTAAACCAGGACCCCGAGAAGTACGTTCTTGAAGAAGACATCCGTAAGTTCCAAACCGAAGTCTCCTTCTTCGTCCGGACGTTCTTTTTCGTTTACCTCGGCCTCCTATTCGACCTCTACCACGTATCACCCGGCGCCGTGGCTGTTGCAGTCGTTATACTGATTGCAATACTCGCCTCGCGCGGGGCAATAACCAGACTACTCATTCCGGGAGGAAATGCTGGCGACCGCATGCTTTCCTTCATCATGATTCCCCGCGGCCTTGCCGCAGCCGTGCTCGCCTCGCTGCCGTTCACGATGGGCATCACTCTCGACGCGTATCCTTTCCTTATTGTCTTCGCCCAAGCGGTCTTCCTAGTTATACTCTTCACCAACGTCATCACTACCGTCGGCGTCTTCAAATACGAACAACAATACGGCCGCGCTTACCTGCCGCAAGCAGCGGCCGCGCAAGCCCGGCAGGCAGGACAACCCAAAGTAATCTCGACGAAGAACGCGCAAAAGAGGTAGGCGCGGCTTTTTGCCCGTTACCGCGCTATACTTTTAAGCGTAGTTCGTTAATACCATTTAAGAAGTAGCGTAAAGCGGGTGGTAGTTATGGCTAGGTTCGGTATTGGCTTTGCCCTAGGTTCGGTATTGGCTTTGTCTGTTCTAGGCCTCTTTTTATTCATAATCTCCGCGCTCGTGTTCTATTTAGGCGACCTCTACGGAGCCTTCGGCCTAGTCGGCCTGCTCGTCTTTGAGGCAATCCTGTTCATAGGGGTTTGGCGTGTGAGCCCATGGGTAAGCGATAAGCTCTACGAGTGGCTCTACAAGCTACGGTGGATGACGCCTGAAGAGCTCTCTGCGCAAGATTCCCAACTATACAAATTCCTTGAGGCGACCTGTAAGTCTGAAGGCATCAAAACTCCGCGCTTCGGCATGATAGATGACGAGAACCCGCAGGCCTTCACCTATGGTTCCGACCACTGGAACGCCCGCATTGTCTTTACCAAAGGCGTATTTACTTTCCTTAATCCGGACGAGCGGCGAGCCGTGCTGGCGCACGAGCTGGGCCACGTTGTGCATCGCGACTTTATCGTGATGACACTCGCTTCCTTCATACTGACCGCGCTCTATACTATGGGCCGCGTCTTCCTTAGCAGCGGCAAATCTAGCAGTAACGGCGGCCGTAAATCCGGCGGGCTCGCGTTCATCGGCATCATATCGCTGGCATTCTATTACGTGGGCACTTACGTCCTACTCTATTTGAGCAGAACCCGCGAGTATTGGGCGGACGAATACGCCCGCGAAAAGACCGGTTCGGGCAATTACCTTGCTTCCGCGCTAGTTAAGATTGCCTACGGTATAGTCTCAACCGTCGACACCGAGAAGACAAAGTCCCTCATGGAGGGCACGCGGACGCTGGGCATATACGACTTCAATTCATCAAAGGCCTTCGGCCTCGTCGGCTCCGACTACGTACACAACGGCGATAAGCAGACCGTTATGAATGCAATAGCTTTTGACTTGAAGAATTTGTGGGCGTTCTGGCTCGAGCTCTCTTCATCCCACCCGCTTACCGGCAAGCGAATAAAGCAGCTCCTCGAGAACGAGCCTAGTCCGGTATTCGATGTTCGCCGCGCTGAAGTCCTCGACTTTGATGTCAATCGGCACTACGGCGAATTCTTCGCAGACTTGGCCATGAAGTACTTGTGGCTGTTCCTCGGCGTCATTGGCCTAACCGGCTTCGCCTTCGGGCTCAAGGCAGGCTTGGCCGGCCTACTGGTCGGAATCGGGTTGGGCTTGTTCCTGCGCGCGCTCTACGCCTTCCCTTCTCGCGCGCCCTCGTCAACAACAATCGACGACTTGATGTCCGACCTCTACGCCTCTCCCGTCCGCGGCAGACCCTGTGCCCTCAACGGCGAGCTAGTCGGTCGCGGCGTGCCCGGCTTCGAATTCTCGGAAGACTTCATGTTCCGCGATTCAACCGGCTTGATTTATCTTGATTACCAGCACGGCATACCCCTACTTGGGAATCTGCTCTTCGCAGTCACCAAAGCAAAGAGTCTTCTAGGCGGCAAGGCCAAGTGCAAGGGCTGGTTCTATCGTGGGCTTGGACAACATGTCGCGTTAGATTACCTTGAGACTTCTGATGGCCGGATAATCAGTCGACAAAAAACGCTTTCCCTTCTGGGCGCGTCTGCTTTCGCCGCAATCGGGCTGGTAGTTATCGCGCTTTAAACAATTCATCAAGGCAATCGGCTTAGCGCCAGACTCCAACTTATTTATAGCCTTGTCGCGCAAAGCTCGTCATGCGCCGGAAAAGCAGGCCTGAAAAGCAGTCTAAAGCGCCGCCGATTCCGACGGACGCCAAGCTGCTCGCCCAAGTTCTTGGCAGGCTCAAGCTCGGGCAGATTCGCATCGAGGACACGGACCATTATCATACTCTTGAGCCGGAGCATTCATTTGACGCGATGCTGCGCGAGCATCCCGGAGCGATACCGAAACGCGGACTCGCAATAGTTTCCAATCCGTATTACCCCGCGGGCGGCAAGTTTTCTCGCAACATAATCACCCAAGACGGCCGAGCACTAGGCCTTCACCTATTCTCTGTTCCCGCGGGAGCGCGCGTCCACGCCAAGCACGTGGACGGCGTTACCTACTACTACACCCTGCCGACACGCGAGGACGACGGGACGCAGATCAACGCAACCGCTGCTGCCGCGTCAAGACGGGCTATAGAACGCCCGAGCCGTGAACTAGCAAGTTCAATCACCCTACTCAAAGCCGCCTACCAGGCGCGTGAAATGTCCGCCAGGCGACCCAACTATACGCGCCCCCAGATTCTGCGGCAATCTAGCCCGGACTGGGAACTGCACGGTTACATCCCGCATTCATTCACAATGCCCGAAGTCGTCCAAGCCGTTGCAAGCTTGCCCGAATACCAGCGGCTCGTACTCGAGCTCCACGACCGTGACTGCCTTTACTATGACGCGGTGGCTCGAGCCACCGGACGGACGACCGCGGACGTAATCGTCAATCTAAGAGACGCCCGTGCCTCAGTCGCCCGACAGCTTTCGGGCGCGGGTTTCTTCTTCACACCCCAGTTCCAAACGCATTTCTGGGGCCTGCTTCCGCCCGACTCCCGCGACATGCTCTACCGTGCACGGGTGCTGCGTCAGAGCTCTAAGGAAATCGGTAACGAGTTGAACCTGCCGCAGACCACCGTGGCAGACCGCGTCAAGGCCGGGACAATAATGCTTAGGCGCATAGCCTTGCAACAGAATTCTCCACAAACCATTCAACTGCTTGAAGGCTGGAGGCAACGCTCAAGGAGTAGCCGCAAGAAATCGCCCGAACTACTAGTGCAACGGCTCGCGGACATAATACACCAAACCCGCGAGCCGAGCCTTATAGTCCCGAACAACGCAAAAACCGCCGCAGCGGACCCATCGCACCCCTATCGTTCACAAGCCCGGGAAATATCTCGCTTGGCCGAACTACTTAATGACGAGCACTATTTCGACGGCGACTGGGCCACTGCAGCCAACCTCGCGCTTAAAATACAGGGCGACGCAGACACTCGGGAACTCCACTACGAAGATTTCTTAGTCAACAAGCCGCTAAGCATCGAGCGCTTCGAGGACGCGGTCAACGCCGCAATATTAGCGCACGGCATCAAATCCGTAGACAGCAACGCAATACTAGCCCGCCAAGCCGAACGCCGGGCCGGAGTACACGTAACCGCCGCCGAGTCTGAGCTCCAAACGGTGTTCGATCACGTCAAGAGCAATCCTCGCGCACCGATACGTGACTGGCCCGCGCTGGTGGACCGTGCCCTTAAACGCATAGATGAACCGGTGCTGCGCGGCCGGACGTACCACGATGTTTTTCATTTCGGCATCATGACTGAGCGTGAAACCAATGCCGCCTTAAAGCAGGCGGAACAAGCGCTCGGCCGGTCAATGCTTAGGGAAACCAACGCGTTCCTCCTTCATCGGATGCACGCGCTAGCGCCTCAAGACCTGGATGAAAACGAAACCGCCTTGGCCCGTGCTTACGGCGCCCAAGCCGAGCGACGGCAAGGCAAGCCCGCGTTCAGGTGGCGCAAGACAATAGAATCCGCTTTCCCGGGAACTTCCTACGCTGACGTAGACGCGACGCCAGGGCAGGCCGCGCCCGAAGAAATCTATCGAGCGATACGGTTCCTTCACGACCACTTCGGACCGCAAACGCTCTCAACTTCAAGCATCAGCGGGTATTCTGGTAGCTTAAGCGGGGACGCGTTGCTGCTGGCCCGCTGGGCCTACAACCAGAACCGAAAAGCAGGCCTGAACGGTGGAGATTGGGCGCGAACCGTTGAAAAAGCAATGCACGACCACGAAAACCCGGTTCACGCAGACTTTAGCTACCGCCAGCACGTTCTCGTGCGTCGGTGACTAGTTCTCGTACGCGTACGTAAAGTTGGCCGAACCGCGCCTCACATCGAGGTAGTAGTCGGGGTTGTTGTGGACCGTGACCGTGCAGTCGCCGGCAGTGCCGTTGGCAAGCAGGGGGAACTCCAGTACCAGCAGCCTTTCAATTCCGTCCGCGAAGTCAACCGGCTCGGTTGGCTTGAAAGAGTCGAACCTCCAATCCACGAGGCCTTTTGTGTTGGGCTCGCTTTCCGACGCCCCGGTTCCGACGAACTTGGGGCCGGTGCACGACACGCTCGGCCTCACGCTTGAAACGTTGGCGCCGTAATACGCGACTTTCATTTTGAATACGGGCGAGGACTTGTGCGCCGTGAACGAGCCGTTGCCCGCCACTTCGCACCACCCGCCTGACGAGTCGTCGCGAATCAGGCAGCCGATGCTCCCGAACACGAATCCCTTCAACTCAGTTGGCGTCGCGGTGGGCGCAGTGGTAGGCGTCGGGGTTGCGGTCGGCGTAGCAGTAGGCGTGGCGGTAGCAGTGGTGTTGGGCTGCGGAGTCGCCGACGGTTCAACGGTCGGCGTTGCCGTGGGCTCAGTAGCCGGTTCGATTGTCGCAGTCGGTTCTACCGAAGGAACGGCCGACGGCGTTGCCGACGCGTTGGTAGTCCAGTCGGCCTGCTCAATACACCCGAACAACAACAAACCTGCGGCTATTAAGAGAAATATTTTGTTATCCATACCCACGCTTAGCTGGCGATTGAAGAAAAGCGTTGCGGTGGCTGAGTTACCGCGCCAATTATATTGTTCGGAAATACAATAATAGTTTCATGCCGATTTATCCCACCCGTATAGACGAACTCGCGCTTGCTCCTGGAAGGCGGATGATGACGCACTTTACCGAGCATCACTCGTTTGAAGCAATACTCAAGCACGGCGTTTTAACAAACCGCGAGATTCTTGATAGACTTGGCTACGCGCCGAGCGGTCCTGGCATACATGTTACCATGGCTCAAGAAGCGGGCCTGCCGAGCGGCTCCCTAGTATCCGTACAGGATTTGTCCGCCGCACATAAAGAGTCGCCGGAAAAGGTGGCTAGAATGCTGCACGGTAATGGACACTGGCCCCGGGTGTTCTTTGAACTGCCCGCTAATCGCCACGCTATTTACCGCGATAATCCTTGTTGGCCGGGATTCCTAGCCATAGGGACCAAAAATCGCGAGCCTACCGTTCCGCCGGACAAGATAATCGCGTTCCAACTAGACTTTCCAAACGCAGGCGTTTACCCCCGTCTTGCAAATATGTTTTCCGGCAGAACAGCCTTGGCAGTTGCACGGGCAATTTCACCAGGCCGCGACTGGAACGACGTTTCGGAAGCAGAAACATTCCTTAGCAATCGAGCCAAGCGCTTAGTCAGGCGGCACGTGGGCGTCCAAGCCGCGCAAGACCCGCACTGGGATGATTATGCCCTGGCCTTAGCCAAGGAATATAGGATTGCCATCTATAATTGCCGTGGAAACAAGCTCTATTCGCCGAGAAAAGCTCGGCGCTAGAAGAAGATTACTTAAAAAAGAAGAATCCGTTGGGGGCAAATTAATGCCCCGACAACGGTCTTAGACAGCTGCTTAGTACTCGCGTTTCTTGCGGTGCTTCTGGAAGCACGCATCGCAGTACACGGGTCGGTCTGCAGCGGGCTTGAAGGGAACCTGGCAGTCGGCGCCGCAGTCTGAACACTTTGCAGTGTGCATCTCGCGGGGTCCGCCGTAGCCTCGTCCGCCGCCACCGCGGCTTCCACCATGGCTGTCGTCGTTGTCGTCGTAACTCATGTTCTCTACCTCTTTAAGGCCCTTAGGCCAACTTAGGTATGCTAATACGTTCTCTTCTCTATGACTCTTTAAAGGAATCTAGAAACAGTAACTGACTACTTGCACCCTGTACTATATGGTGTGCCGGAGATTTAAAAACCTATGCAAGGCAGCTTTCCGCACCCTTAAATTTAATCGATGTTAAAGCTTTCCATGCGTCGGAAGGGACAGGCTGGGCTTGAATACCTTGCAAACTACGGCTTTATGATACTAGCCTTGCTAGTGGTTTTTGTCCTCTTATGGCAATTAAAGGTCTTCACTTTCGCCACGCCCACCAAGCTCGCCACGGGTTTCACCCAGTTCAGTGTCATCGACTTCGCCCTTTCAGGCAACGACTCGTCCACTACCGCGAACCGCTTCCAGCTCGCAATGCAGATAATCGACGAGAGCGTCGCAACCGTAACGAAAGTAGAAGTCACGCGCGGCGGTGCGCCGTGCGGGCAATCAAACTATTCTAACACAATAAGAACGCGCCCGGGGCGGCCGCTCCTTGTCGCTGGCTACCTGGATCCCGATTGCACGGTGGACGACCCCGATTCCTACGAATACGCCTTGAAGATCTATTATACCCCGAAAAGCGGCATTGAGCACACCGACCAAGGTGCAATCAAGGGCCGCTTCGAACGCTTGGGCGAACTCATCATAGAATACCCGTGGCACGCAACCGGCGACGGCTCCGACATAATGAGCATGGAGAACGGCAACGCCCTCGCCTCGTACGCCGGCGTGTGCCCTGCCCAACCACCCGCCGACTCCGCCCTGCCGTTAGCGCAATCCAATTACATTACCTGGAGCAAGCCGGGAGACTGCAACACCGCCGGGCTAACCGGCGTCGGCTTCGGCACCGCGTCATGCCAACTCAACGGCTCCGCACTAGCCCACGGGTGGCTCGCCTCGACGGTTTATGTTAGCTTGGCTTACGCCGACAAGAACCTCCTTCTCGGAGGGCCGGCCAACTACACGGACGGAAACGGCGTTCACACCGGCTACATCTGTGTAAACGATAATTTCTACTTCTTTGTGAACAACCAGAGCGTTTTTTCCGGTGGCACCACCGGCGTAGTGGGCAGCGAAGTAATGCGGTCCTGTGACGGTTCAACGTGCGCCGACTCCGATGGCTGGTGCATTCCACCCGTCGACCTCTCCTCAACCGAAGCGTTCAACTACGGGCAAAACAACTCCATATCCGTCCTAGTCGAGGACTACTGTACGTCGGGCGGAATACGAATACCGGAGTACTATTTCGTCTAGGCCCGTCGGCAAACGATAAAGTACTCGCTCGTTTCCGTCGTCGCCGTCTTTAGAGTCTCGGCGTCGATGAGTTCCAAGACTGAGAAACCGGCCCTGGTAAGGCGCTGCTTCAAACGCGGAACCGATATCATTCTCAAACAGTTCTCGCTGTCGTGCCTCTCGAACGAGCCGTCGCCCTTGGCGACAAAGTAAGTGTTCTGCTCGCGCAGCACGCGGTTCTCGGCGTCCGGCTCGTTCACCGAAATCTCTACTACCTCTCGGCCGTCAACCGTCGCCCGATTTACGTAGGTGAACGGAAAAATGCCGTTGGCAATCATTGCACCGTAGCTCGTCGCCTCAATCAGCAGCACGCCCCCGCTTCGAAGCGACGCGGCGAAACATTTTAGCGCCGCGTCAACGTGCTTGTCCGTGTAATTGCACAAAAACGCGTTCGTCATGCAAATCAACGCGTCGAAACTCTTTTCGGGAACGTACTCGCGCATGTTGACCTTTAGAAAAGAAATGTTGGTCTCCTTGTTGCGCGGACGGCTCTTGGCAATATCAAGCATTCCTTGCGCGTAATCGCCGGCAAGAACTTCGTACCCGCGGTTGGCGAGTTCGATTGCATGTACGCCCGTGCCGCAACCCATGTCGATGATGCTTGAGACCGCACCACCGTGCTTTAACAGAATCTTTTCTATTACGTCGCACTCTTCCGCGCTCCCGTTGCCTGCAAAAACTTTTTCACGGTACAACGCCTCGTAGAACGGCGCGCACTCCCAATACAACACGTCCTTATCCGGCATAACGGCAAAACTGCACGACTAACACTCAGTCAGTATATAATTCTTTGCGCGGAAACTTGTTGCATGGAAACATTCGCCAACGTTCCCACCGGGGAATTTTCTAATTACCCTTTACACAACGCGGCACGCAAAGGCAACGTTGACGAAGTCCGTCGACTTCTTGAAGCCGGACACGACGCGAACGAACTCGGCGAAAACAACTGGACGCCAATGCACCACGCAGCGACCGGCACGAAAGACGCGAGCGACGAGGCGCACCGAAAGATAATTGATTTGCTCGTCAAACACGGCGCGGATTTGAACGCGCGCGACCACGAGCAGGAAACGCCGCTGCACAAGGCCGCCTACTCGGGGCGCTATCGATTGTTCCTGCGCCTGCACGCTCTCGGCGCCGACCACTCGGCGGTGACGCGAAAGGGCGACACGCCCCTGCACACCGCGGCCGTGAAGGGCAGCCTCGCCGCGGCCGCAGCGCTCTTGCGCCTCGGCGCCGACGTGCACGCGCTCAACAACGACGGAAAGAAGCCGCACGAAGCCGGCGACGGAAGAAGCGGCGTCGTGAAGATGCTAAAGGCGCACATCAAGGTAAACGGTTGAATGCATCAGTCAGTTCTCAAGGACGTGGACACTAAAGTGTAAAAGACCTCGCCGTCGAATTAGGCGAAAAGGTCGTCAATATCTTTTATGCGGTGCAGCTTAGTCTTGCCTTCGGCTATGCGCTTTTCCATGCGTTCAAATTCTGCAATATCCTGCAAGTCTTCTTTAGTAAGTGTCATTTACGATTCACCGATAGATTTCGTCGCGCTTGCCGATTTCAAGCATCAGCACGACGAGTTCATTTTCGTGTATAGTGTAAGTTATGCGATAGACTCCGAAGCGTACGCGATAGTAATCCCATTTTCCGTGCAGTGGCTTTCCGAGGCGCGGGTTCTTCCTGATTTTATCGAATACTTTCGGCAGCTGGCGTTTTACCGAACCGTCCAGCTTGTCAAGCGACTTGTTGAACGTTTCAGTGAAGACCAGCGTGTAAGCCAAGCGTAATCACTCGAGCTTTTTCATCAAGTCGGCTTCGGAGAGAAGTTTCTCCTTTCCAGCGGCCACGCGCCCCATAATTTCATCTGCACGGAGAATGTCCTCGTAGTCTTCGGCAGCTTCAAGCAGCTTATATCGATTGTTTAGTTCCAGAACGCCCAAGCGCAGCGCGTCCGTCTTAGTGGCGGCATACCCGCGTTTGACGGCTTCGTCCAGAATCTGTTCCACTGCGCCGGTAAAGCGCACGTTCACATTCACAAAACCACCATAATTACTGTTTCCATAGCTAATATAGTGGACTTCTAGTATATAAAAGCGTCAGTTCTCAAGGTCTTCGTCACAGCGCGCAAGCAAAGCCTATTGGCTTTGCGCGTGTCGTGGGCGCAAGCACCCACAGACATTGAGCTCGGAACTCATAGAGAATCATCATCCAAGCTATTAGTGCTCGAACTGTTTTTATTGGCTTGCGGTCAGCGCTTAAATCCAGTCGAGCTTGTGGAAGAACAGGTACGAGCCGATTGCTGTTGCGAGTATTGCTCCGGTGACTATCTCGGGCGAGAGCGGATGGTCAGCTATAGGCAGGTTGGCGACGTTCATCCCGTAGAATCCGGTGATGAGCGTCGGGAGCATGAGTATGACGGTTATTGCGGCGAGCTTCTTCATCACGAAGTTGAGGTTGTTGCTCACCACGCTGAGGTAGCCTTCCATCGTGGAACTGAGCAAATCGCGCAGCGAGTCCGTCATTTCCGTGATGCGCACGAGGTGGTCGTACACGTCGCGGTAGTACACCGAGTTGGACGCCTTGATGTAGTCGAAGTCGCGCCTTGCAAGGACGTTGAGCAGGTCGCGCAGGGGCAGCGCGATGCGCCTGATGGCGATGATTTTGTGCTTTAACGCGAAGAGCTCTTCTAGAACTTCTTTTCCGGACGATTCCTTGAAGATGCGGTCCTCCAAGGCGTCGAGCCGGTCGTCCATGCGTTCTATCGTGGGGAAGAACGAGTCCACTAGCGTGTCGAGCACGATGTACGCGAGAAAGTCGTGCCCGCGCTTGAGCGCGATGGGGTTCTTCTTGACGCGCTCGAACGCCTCGTTGAGCTTCGGAATGGGTTTGCGGTTGACCGTGACTAGGAAATCCTTGCCGAGAAAGATGTTCATCTGTTCGGCTTTGTCCGCGTCATCAAGCCCGTAGGCGACGATGAAGACGTAGTCCTCGTAGGCCTCGACTTTCGGGCGCTGGCTTCCTTGGATGATGTCTTCGAGCGCGAGCGGGTGGAAGCCGAAAACGGAGCGAAGCGTCTCGAGCTCCTCTTTAGTGGGCTCCTCGAAATCAACCCACACCGTGGTCTTTTTGTTGCGCAGCTCCCGCGCAAGCTTTTTCAAGTCACTCTCTTCCTTGAGCGTGCCGTTAGCAACCGAGTAAATGTACGACCGGATCATCGCTAGCGCTTAGGGCAGGACAATAAAAAAGGGTATCGCTAGCCGAAGATGTTTCCGAAGCCCGCCGACCTTTTCTTCAGGCGCTCGCTTTGTTTGCTTGCACCCTAGAAAAGCTCCGGCCAAACGGACTGCGTCAGCCGAAGATGCTGCCGAAGCCGCTGGCAGCGGCGTCGCCTTCCGACGCGAGTGAGTCAAGAATCTTCTGCTTCGCATCGCCCGCTTCTTCACGGATTCCTTCAACCTTTCCGAGGCGTTCTTTCAACTTGGCGGCCAACGGCTCTTCAGCGGAGTATTTCAAGTAGTAGCGCCCGTCCTCGCCGCCAACGCTCTTGCCTTCCTTCAGCGTATAGCCGCAGCTCGCGAAAGAGTCCTTGGCAAGCGATTCCTCTTCAAGCACTTTCTTGAGCTCGGCCTGCTTGGCCGATTCAACCGAGTAAACAAAATCCATTCAGATACACCTGTAATAATATTGGTGCCAAAGGTGTTTTAAGGGCTTTACTTTCGTTTCAGTGCCGGTAGCTGGGGCGGGATGGTTCGCTTGCGAACGTGGAGCATTTGCATTGTCTCTCGCAAGGGATTGCCGACGCGCGTGTCAATACCGAGCGCCTTGAGCTCTCGCTCGAACTCGAGCATGCGCCTGTACGACGAGTTGATGCGGGCGACGTCGGCATAGCGCGTCAAAAGCGACCGGCGCCGCCGCTCGAGAGAGACGATATAACCCGAGCTGCGCCAGTCCGCGTACATGAACAATCGATGTTCTAGGGACAAGTTCCTAGCACTGAGCGACGGGTCTCGCGTAATCATCTCGGCGAGCACGGGATAATGGCCGCTAAGCTTTTCCGCGACGGCTTCCTCGTGGTCAACGCCTTCAACGTGTTTTGCCGCATCGTGCAAGTCGATGGTTGCAAAAACTAGCTTTCTATTCACAGTAATGCCCTTGCGGGCGAGCTGTTCAATCAATTGTTCTGCAACCCGCCGCGCGCCCATAACGTGGGCCTTAACATAATTGTGGCATTGCTCTTCAGCGGGATAGCTTGTACGAAAGTGGCTGACGATATGGGTAATCTCCGTTTTGGATGGCACGGCCACGTGCTTGCCGATGGGTCTGAGCATGAATAAGCAATTGGCCGCGTCGTACTTAAGCTTTTTCCGGCGGCTTCGCAAGGGGCGGGTGCGTTCCCCTGCCGATTACCGCATCGCCCCCGTTGCGCTCGCCGCACGGGTGGATTTCTCTAGAACTCACGTACTGGTAAGCTGAATACGCCGCGTTGACTGCCTCGCCAACCCCAGTAATCGCTTGCTTGAACGGCGAGTCGGCGACATCGCCGCACGCGTAAACCCCTTCTAAATTAGTATTCGAGAGCCGGTCAATCATTATTTCGTTGCGCTTATCCGTCTTTACGCCCAACTTAGCCGCCAGCTCGCTCACCGGTAAGTGCCCGATTTCGACGAACACGCCGTCAATCGCGAGCTCTTCAACGCCCTTATCTGCCTTCAGCATGACGGACGTAACGTTTTTTCCGTTGCCCTTGACCTCTTGTATGGCAACATTAGTGCGCACGGAAACGTTCTTCGCTTTTCTTACGCGCTCCAAGTTTATGGGCTCGGCCTTGAGCTCGGCCCCGCGCACCAAAATAGTAACGTTGCCTGCGAGTCCAGCGAGCGTGAGCGATTCCTTGGCCGCCGAGTCACCGCCGCCGACAATAACCACGTTCTTCCCCTTGTAAAAGTACCCGTCGCACAACGCGCAGTAGTGCACGCCCTTGTTCGAATACTCTTCCTCTCCCTTGACGCCGAGCTTGCGCCATTTGGTTCCAGTAGCGAAAACAACCGTCTTTGTCTCGAGCACGCCCTTGGCATGGGTAACGCGGAAGGATTCACCACAGCGCTCTACGCTAGTAACGCGTTCCTGTACGAGTTCAACGCCGTACTCAAGCGCGTGCGCTTTAATCTTGTCGGCGAGTTCCTGCCCTGAGAGTTTCTTGAAGCCCGGATAGTTCTCAACCGTGTCCGTCAACACGATTGTCCCGCCCCAGTTCTCGGCCACAACCGCGGTCTTCATGTTGAATCTGCCGGCGTACATTGCTGCAGCAAAGCCGGCGACCCCGCCGCCAATTATAACCGTGTCAAAGAATTCTTTAGCCAACCCAACCAACCCCAAAAAGCAACAAGCTTTACTCTCCAAAACATATTAAGTTAGGCTTTAACCTTAGATAACTATTGTGGTGGAGAACAATTAAGCGCCTTGCCGTGACGGGAAAAAAACTCGCCGTAATCGCACTACTCGCCGTAATCACGTTCTCGGCCTTCCTCGCTTATCAACACTATTCTTCTCCCTCACAACAGGCTCCAACGCCAACGTGCCAAGACTGCAACATCATCCTCTTCTCAATGGACACGCTGCGGGCAGACCACGTCGGCGCACTAGGCTACGCCCGCAATACCACGCCTCGCATGGATGAGCTTGCCCGTTCGGGTTTGTTGTTCCGCAACGCGTTCAGCACGAGCAGCTGGACCGTGCCGGCCCACACTAGCATGATGACTAGTCTTTACCCGTCCGAACACGGTTACACCGTGCCGGCCTTGAACGAGCTCAGCCTCTACGGTAAAACCACGCTCGCCGAAGAGCTCTCACGCAACGGCTACGCAACCGCCGCAATAACCGGCGGCTATCCCGGCCCGTTTTTCGGCCCAACGCGGGGCTTTGACTACTACTACCGGGGCTCGGAAAACCGCTTGTCCGAGTACCGCTTCCGCGCCGAAGACTTCATCAAACAAAATCGTGGCAAACCATTCTTCCTCTTCCTCCACGCCTTCGACGCTCACGTGCCTTACTCGCCCCCAGAATCACAACGCACGCTCTTCACAAACGCGTTGGAAGAAGACTTCAACGGCTCCTACTGCAACAACGCCTACGGCTCGGCAATGGAGGTCTACCAATCATCCCCTAGCTATGCAATAACGCAGTACGATGCTGAAATCCGCGCTGCCGACGAGCAGTTCGGCCGCGTCGTTGACACCGTGCGGGCGCTAGGCCTTGAGAACCGCACGCTCTACGTTTTTGTCTCCGACCACGGTGAAGAATTCCTCGAGCACGGAATGTGCGGCCACTGGCAGCTCCACTCGGAAACAAACCGCGTGCCCCTCGTCGTAACGGGTCCGGGCATAACGTCTGCAGTATTGAACGGCACGGCAAG
>MNVH01000006.1 GCA_001871595.1 Candidatus Micrarchaeota archaeon CG1_02_55_22
ACGTAGATTGTTCGGGCCGACTGCGAGCCTATTCCCAAAAAGTTGAGCATTATAACTCCATCGGAGACGTACTCCTCGACTTCGTACTTGGAAAACTGGAGGCTCCCTCCGCCACCGAGGCTCTGTTCTTGAACCTCGCTGGTAATGACGGCGGTGATGCCGCTACGGTTGATGACGTAGGCGAGCTTTAGTATTGCCTTGCGTATCTCGTGGCTGTCCTCGAGGTGGTAGGCGAGCGCCGGAATCGAGTCTATCACGATGCGTTTGGCGTTCAAATTCCTTGCAACGCTCATTACCTCGACGAGTATGCGGTCCAAATCCATCTGCCCCGGCATGAGTACGTGTTCTTCCTCGCTCGGCGTTCCCGCGCGTCCGCTCGTGCCGTCGACAATCGCCAAAAGCCCCTTGTCCTCCAAGTCCTTCAAGTTCCAGCCGAAGGCGAGCATGTCCTGCCTGATTTTGTCCGGCATTTCATCGAAAGTAACGAAGACGCCGGGTTCGGCGTATTCTGTCGCGCCGCGGTAGAGGAACTGCATAGCAAGAATGGACTTGCCCGTGCCGCACGCTCCGGAAACTAGTACGGTTCGGCCTTTGGGAAAGCCGCCTTGGATGAGTTCGTCAAGGCCGTAAATGCCGCTCTTAACGCGTTCTATTGCCATCTTCGTACTCTCTACGCTAGAGTGGTTAAAAAGCTTATCCAAAGTCGTTTTTTAGGCGATACGCGTTTGCGGCTAGGCTGGCCTTTCAGGGAGCCGGCTTTCTACGAATGATAGGAATTTCTTCGCTTCAGTCAGCAGGTACTCGGCTTCCTTGCGTTGCACGGGCTTTTCCTCGTAAGCCGAAGCGTTCTTTTCGGCCAGCAGGCGGGCCAACCGTCCCGCATTCTCCACGATTGCCTTGTCTTGCGCGTCGATAGTCTTGAAAAGCCGCACCGCGTTCTGGTGGTTCTGGCCGGCGCTTCGTTGTCCCAGCTTGAGGGTGCATAATGCGTCGCTCGCAGAAACGGCGCTATGAACCGCGGTGATGGCGCACGCGTCCCACTCAAGGCTCTCGTACGCCCGCTCGGCGGCGTTGAGCAGTTGCACAGCCTTCGCAACATAGTCCTTGTAGTGGAATTTGTCGAGTCTGCGCGATTGGAGTTCAGCCACGCCCGTCGCCTCCCTTTCTTGACTGATAGATGACCATCCCTTTGCCGATTTCTTCGGCGAGCGCCGGATTAGCGGGATGGGCGTACTCGGCGCGGGTGAGGACGTAATGGTTCAAGGCGTTGCCGTAGATGCGGAGGAACTCGCCACCCCTGCGTTCAAGCGCCTTGGACACCCGGGCTTTATCGGACTTGTTCTCCACCAAGACGAAGACGTCAACATCGCTGGATGCGCGTTCGCTGCGTCGGGCGACCGAACCGAACAGTACCGCCTTGATTGCGTTGTGCTTTGCCAGCTCGGCGCGAAGCGCGCCTACCAAGTGAGTGAACGGTTCCCGGTCCCCCGTGAATTCAGCGAATCCCTTCTTGAGCTGTCGGTACGCCAATCCTCCGGAGTTGACGTGCCATAGCACTACGTTCCCGGCGCGTTTCGAGTAAACGATGTCCAGCTCTCCGAGTTCCCGCACGATCCGATGCACGCTCGCGTGTGATACGCCGACGAGCCGTGAAAGTTCGCGCTCGCCCGCCGGAGAATAGTTGGAATCAAGCAGGAAGAGCAACAGCTTGATTTTCGTCTTGGAATCAAAGGCCGAGAACAGCGGAATAAAGCGCATACATCAAATATGTTGCATTTGGAATATAAATGTTACAATTCCCGGCAGGGGGGCGTAGGTGCCGGTTGACTGTGAAGATACGCGTTTGCGGCTAGCTAACGCTCTCACTACGGCGTTGCAGCCCGGATTCCTTTCAGCGCTAATATTTTTCGTCGTCCTTGCGGGGTTCGGGCGAGGCGCGTGTAGAATTCGTTTGCGAGGGCATTTTGTGCGTCATTGAAGCGGAATACCTCGCGCTGGCATTTCTTGAAGTCAGTGCGGCATTTTTGCGCCCAGAATCCTGCGAAGTCGAATTTCTTAGCCGCCATTGTTAGTCATCTAATCCGGTACTTTCTTATTAGCGTCTTGATTCTTCCGACCTTGCCTTCGTCTACGTCGCCCTCATAAACGGTTCTAAGGTGCCGTGAATCCGCGATGTCTTTCGGTGACTTAAGCAGCTCTTCCTTGAACGCGATGTTCGTCTCGATGGTGGAAAAGTAGAACGGCAGCCCTGTTAACGGTAACTTGGTTCTTTCGGCCAATTGTTTTTCGTCCAAGGCGTCTTTGGAGAGCTTCAATTCCATTTCGGGCACGAATTCGCCCGTCCTGACAAAGCGGAGGCTTGAATTTTCGGCGAGATAATCAGCATAAAGCTCTTCCGGTTTGCCGCCTTGAATGCACTCGAAGCCCGCCGAGGCTAAAGCCCCAAAAAGGCTTTCAAACCCGTTTGCGGACAGTTTTTCGACAATAACATCAATGTCTTCAGTTCCCCGGCTGCGGCCGTGCGCTATGGCCACGAAGCCAGAGACAATGGCGTACTTTATTCCGCGCGCTTCGAGCACGCGGACAAAGTCCGCGATAAAAGTTACAAGAACGCTTGAGTCGTTTACCGAGCGGTCCATGATTTATTCTTGTCTTCGCCGGTTAATAGCGTTGCCGGAAACCGTTACGCCGTCGCCGCAACGAGGAGCGGCAACGCAATGCTCGCATCGCACTGGACGTAAGCGGTTTTCGCGCCCTTGCGGATTTTGCCCCAGCTTACCGCTTCCTTCGTGCGCGCGCCCGAGAGCGAGCCGTCGTACTCGCTTGCGGTAGTCACGTACACTGCGTAATCGAGCCCGCCGCGCAACAAGTTTGCCCCAATCACGTGGTGCTTGGCGAACCCCCCGCCCAACAACAACGCCCCAGTCTTCTTGGCCGTCAAAACGAGGTTGGCGAGCGCGGGCTGGTCCGCAGTAACGTCGATGGCGAACTCGGGGTGGTCTTGCTTGAAAAAGTACGTCTGCAGGCCGAAGGCGCCGTCCGTCGGCGCCGGGCAGAACACGGGAATCTTGTTTTTGCTCGCCCAATAAACGAACGAGTTTTTGTCGTCAATCCTTTCTCCGAGGTCAGCGATGAGCTTGTGTGGTGCAAGCGGTTTGCCCTTGTTTTTTTTCAGTTGTTCGGCGAAGAAGGGCTGCAAAAACCGTTCGAGCCACTCGTAGTGCGCGTTGGAAACGTGAATATTGCCGATGCGGTTTATCCCCCGCTTGTTTAGCTCGGCGTCGTCTGCATCGAAAGAGCCCAGTTCAAAGCCCTTCCATGATTTCATCAAGTCTTCTTCCACCGAGCCGATGCTCGTAACAATCGCGTCAACGCGTTTCTCGCGGCACAGCTGCGCGATGACCTCGCGCAATCCGGACGAGACCATGTTCGACGTGAATGAGAGGAAGACGACTGCTTTTTCGCGCCTCATCTCGCGCATTATTCCGGCGGCTGCGGCAAGCTCGCTTGCCTGTAATCCCATTGACGCGAAGCCGTCAACGAGTTGTGCGGCCGTGGTCT
>MNVH01000042.1 GCA_001871595.1 Candidatus Micrarchaeota archaeon CG1_02_55_22
GGAAATCGCGTCCGTGGTAAAGGCGTTGCGCAAGCAAGGCGAAACAATCCTTCTTGTAGAGCACGACCTTGCTTTTGTTTCGGGTGTTGCCGACCGCGTTGTGGTCTTGGAGGAGGGCCGTGTCATCGCCGAAGGGACGCCATCGCAAGTAAAGCGCGACAATAAAGTCGTCGAAGCCTACCTAGGCTAGTTGCGGCTTGCCGTCGCGCATAACTAGCACGACGTACTCGCGTACTCTGTTGCCTTGTTCGTCAATGTTTATGTTGCCCGATGCTCCCTCGAAACCTTGCAGGTTTGACAAATAATTGGCGATTGCGTCAGCGTCGTAGCCTTTCTCGCGGATTGCTTGCGCGATAATATAGACTGCGTCGTACGATTCGGCGGTGTATAATCCGTACGGAACGTCGGTGCCGTAAGCTTTCTTGTACGCTTGGGCGAACGCCTTGGTTTTCGGCGCGTCGTAGTTGTATGCCGATCCAGAATAGATGAGTCCGTCTTGCAGCGAGGGGTCGCTTGCGAACGCGGCAGTGTTGGCCGTGATGTCGTTGCCGGCAAGCAAAGCGTTTACTCCGGATTCCTTGAGTTGTTTGAACAAGCCGTACACCGCGTCAGGGCTTTGCGGCGAGATGAATACTGCGTCCGGGTTTGATGCCTTGGCTCTAGCAACTATGGTGTGGTAGTCGGTCGTTCCGGGTGCGAAAGCGTCATAGCTTGACACCGTGCCGCCTGCCTTTTCAAATTCGCTTTTGAGCGATTCTGCTATTGGCGCGGCGTACGACGTTTGTTCGTAGATGATTGCGAGGCGTGAAACGTTGGCTTTACGCAAATACTCCGCAAGGGGCGGTACCTGCATTTCGCTTGACGGCGAGGTGCGGAACGCGTAATCATTGCCTTTGAACGCGGGCGAGGTGCTTATCGAGGCCAGCATTACTACTTTGTTTTCTTGGGCTATTGGTGCTATCGCTATGGATTCGGGCGAACAGTGGCCTCCGAGGATGACTTTAACGCCGTCGGCCTTGATGAGTTTGGTGGCAGAAGTAATAGCATCGTTCGCGTTGCACTTGCCGTCTTCTGCAATCAATTCGATTGGCGTGCCGTTGATTCCGCCGTCCGCATTGATTTCGTCTACTGCGAGGCGCACAGCCTCGAAAGCGCCGTACTTTGCGACGGGCCCGGTGAGCGCACCAACGAAACCGACTTTTATCGTTCCAGTCGCGTGGCCGGTTTGGGATAGTCCAGGCAGCGCTAGGAAGGCTACTGCTGCGAGAACGACGAGGGCTACTGCGAGCAACTTCCAACCCTGCAATCTAATCACCTTTTTCTAGTGGTAACAATTATGCAGTTGGTAACGTTTATTAGTGATTAATCACTAAGAGTAGTGAATGGACTTTTCTTCGCTTCGGGCGTTGGGCCTCAATGAGTACGAGGCCAAGGCTTACGCCGCGCTAGCCTCGCGTCGCGATCCCGTGGCGGGCAGGGTGGTCGCAAGCGAGTCGGGCGTGCCCCCTTCGCGGGTTTACGATGTACTCCGCGGTTTGGAGGGTAAAGGGCTTGTAGCAATGGTGCACTCCAAACCGTTATCGTTCGAGGCGCCCGACCCAGAACAGGCGCTGGCAGAGTATGCAAAGCGCGAGTCTGAGCGGTTGAACGAGGCGCGGGCAAGCGCGTTGGAGCAGCTGCGTTCGCTCGGTCGCGTTGACTCGCTTGACGAGCCGTTCTTCAAGGTATATTTTGGCAACGAGCACCGTTTTACACGCAGTTTGCCGTTTTATCGTTCCGCAAAAAAACGTATCTGGGTTATTTCGCGTTCGGAGGTGTTGCCGAACTTCATTCTCAAAGAGATTCGTTCAGCAATCAAGCGCGGCGTGGACGACCGCGTGATTGCGACTGAGAAAACACCAGCTAGCCGCCTTGTGGTTGAGAAGTATTTAGCTGCCGGGGCGAAGGCGCGTTACTTGGACGAACTGCGGGGCTTCAACCAGATAGTTTACGATTACGACAAGGTTTACCAAGTCTTTTTCGATCCGGGCCAACCGGACAACGTCTGCGTAGTTGCCATAACGCATCCCGGTTTCAACGCCATGGCTGCCGAGTTCTTCAAGGCAGCTTGGGCGAAGGCCGCGCCGGTTTAGCCGTCGTAGGGTTCGAGTGCGTTGTTGTGCACGATTAACGCGCGGAACTCGCGCACGCCTTCGTGGTTGGCTTTGACTCATTGCATACGGACTACAATTACGCGTTTGGCTTCGACACCGCGCAGCTTCTTTCTATGGCAATGCAGGCGTGCGTTGCTGATGGTTTTGCTGCGGCCAATACGTCGTGCCTCAAGCGCGTGCTGCCTTCGATGAAGTTCCGGGGAAAGACGGGCATTGTGGATATGAACGGCACGCGCGTCGCCTTGACTGAGTCGCACTTGTATCAGCTTGAGGGCCAGCGGCTCGTTCGCGTCGGCTAGTTTAATTACCTGTCCTGCTTTTCTTTCTTCATGCTTTCAATCAAGTCTTTGCACGCGGGTTACGGGGGCGCGGAAGTATTGCGCGGCGTTGACGCACAAGTCGGTGCGGGTGAAATAGTTGCGTTCATTGGCCCCAACGGCGCGGGAAAAAGCACTCTGTTAAAAAGCGTTTACGGTTTGTGCGACGTCTATTCGGGTAAAATCGAGTTCAAGGGCCGTAATTTGCGCGGGTTGCCTACCTACGACCTTGTCCGGGAAGGAATCGGCTTTGTTCCGCAAGGCCGGCAGGTCTTTAGTGATTTGACTGTACGAGAGAACTTGGATGTTGCGGGTTACGCGCTTCCAAGCGAGGTCGCAGTTAAAGGCGTTGAAGCGGTCTTGGACGAGTTCGCGTTTTTGCGGGAAAGGTTGGGTTCGCGCGCTTGGGAATTGTCGGGCGGGCAGCAGCAGTTGTTGGCGATGGCTTCGGCCCTCGTCGCTGGTCCCGAGTTGTTGTTGTTGGACGAGCCCTCGCTCGGCTTAGCACCAAAGGCGTTCAAGCAAGTTTTCGGCAAGATAGAAGAAATACGGGATGGTGGTACGGCGGTTGCGTTGGTTGAGCAGAACGCGCGCGTCGCTGTTGCGTTGGCTGACAAGACATACGTGCTTGTTGAGGGCAGCGTCGCGTTGCAGGGCGGTAAAGAGCTGTTGCGCGGAAAGGGTTTTGCGAAGGCTTTTCTGGGCGGCTAGCAGTTCTTTTTGTGTTTGCCAAAGCATCGCAGAGTGTTCCATGCGAGTGCTGCCGCGATTGCGAACAAGGGTATTTGTGCGGCGTTGAATAGCCCGGGCAGTCTTAGTGCTTCCGTGGCAGTTGGCACTAGTAGGGCCAGTAACGCGGAGGCCATTGCGGCGATTGCGGTTGCTGTCGGCGTGGCGTCTTGCGTTGCGCCGAGGGTTCTTTGTAGTGCGTGGAAGACGCGGAACGCGCTTAACGCCAGTTTTGCGGTCAGGTAAACTAGTGTTAGTAGGAGGATTACTCCGCCGATTAATGGGAGTGAGAGGGTTCGGTCGAAGAGTTTGAGGCTTATTCCGGTGAGTACGAGTGTTGCGGCGAGTACCGCGGCGTCGACGATTACGACTTTCTTCAAGTCTTCCTTGCGTTTTGCGAGTTCTGTTTTTAGTAGTGCGTGCACGGGTCCGCCGAATTCGAGGCGTTTTATCACCGTGGCGGTGTAGTTGAAGGAGTTGTTGAAGCGGGAGGAGAGCGCGCGGGGCACGGTGTTTGCGAGCGTGTTCAATAGCTTGTCGTGGCGGGAGAGGGCTGCGGGAGTTAGGGCGGCGGTGACGAGTACGCCCAGTGAAGCGAGGCCGACTACGTCGATGCTGGTTATTGGTGCGGCTTCGCGGGCTAGTAGGAGCGAGAACTCGCCGAGGACTAGGAAGGATGCGGCGGAGAAGCCTGCTTGTGCGGGTGTGAATCCGATTGCCCGCGTGGCGGTGTATGTGCCGAGGTAGCTTGCGAGCATTTGCACCGCAATTAGTACGGTGAATGCGGCGAGGCCCGCCATTATCAGTGACGGGTTGGATAGCATTCCTATTGAGATGAAGAATATTGCTGCGAATGCCAGTCCTAGTGGCTCGGTGGCTTTCTTTGCTTCGTGGCCGGCTTTGAGTGAGGCGATGATGCTTCCGGCGAGGAACGCGCCGATTGCGGCGCTCAGCCCTACGACAACTGCTAGTACGCTGAGGGCGAGACAGAGCGTGAGCGAGAGAAAAAGCATGGTGCCCGCGTCTTTAGTGTTGATATGGTGCAGCGTTTTTTCGGCGAGCCAGCGCACGACAAAGTATGCTATGCCGAGGTACGCCATGCCGACTAGGAATGACGTAAATGCTTTTGCTAGGGTGAAGCCCGGCGTGTTCATTGACGAGATTGCCGCGATGCCGATGATTACCAGTATGTCTTCGACGATGAGTTCCGCGACGAGCAGGCGTACTTCGGGCCGGTTGCCCAGCCCGCGGTCTTTCAATATTCGTAGCAGTATTGTCGTGCTCGTGATGGAGAGCATGAAGGCGACTATTGCGGCGGTGAGAGTGTTTAGGCCCAGCAATAACGCGGCTTCGTAGACCGCGATGAATATTATCGTGATTTTGACGAGCGCGAACGATGCGGCTTTAACGCCGACTTTGAGTAGTTTCGAGAAGTCGAACTCGATTCCAACGTAAAACAACAACAGCGCGGCGCCGACTTCCGCGAAGAGCGTGACGACCTCGTTCTCCTGCACCAGCCCGAGCGCGTTTGGCCCGATTACTACGCCGGCGAAGATGAGTGCGACGACTGCGGGCAGTTTTAGTTTCTGGCTGGCGATGGTTGCGAACAATGCTGCGGCTAGGATTATCAGGAATTCGTAGGTAACGCTCTCAAGGCCGGTTGCCATGCATTCTCACAGGGGTATTATGCAGTACGGCTTATTAATTCGAATTGTTTTTAGGCAACCGTTAAATGCTTCAAGCGCGTGTAGTGTAGTATGGCTTTGCTTGAAGCGTTGCTGTTCCTCGTACTTTTAATAGTGCTTTCAGGAGTTTTCTCGGGCACCGAGGCCGCGCTTTTATCGGTATCAAAGATTCGCGCCCGCGCGCTAGTGCAGGAAAAGCGTTGGGGCGCGAAAGCGTTGTTGGATTTGAAGGACAACCAATCGCGCGCCATAATCACGGTGCTAATTGGTAACAATTTGGTAAACATCGCAGCGAGCGTTCTGGCTACAATTATTGCGACGCAGGTCTATCAATCCCTAGGAATTGATGCGGCTACCGGCCTCGGAGTGGCAACCGGTATAATGACTTTGGTGGTATTAGTTTTTGGAGAGGTATTGCCGAAAACGATTGCCACCGCGCACTCGACGTCTTTCGCGCTCGCGATGGCCAAGCCCCTGCGCTTCTTGCAGAAACTTTTGTGGCCCGTAGTATGGTTCTTGGAAAAGTTTTCCCGCTGGATGCTTTCCCTGCTGGGCTCAACGCAGTCCTCGCCGTTAGTTACTGAGGAGGACATCAAGTCCATGCTTCAAGCAGGCGTGGAAGAACATGTTCTGGAGAAGAACGAACAAAACCTCATGCTTGCTGCCTTAGATTTCAACGACACGCCCGTATGGGAAGTAATGGTTCCACGCGCGCGCATGGTCACATTACCGCGTTCGATGACTGTTGCTGCAGCGCTTCGCTCGGCGCCCAAGTCTCGTTACTCTCGCTTCCCGATTTACGGCGTGTCTCGCGACGATATTGTCGGAGTGGTGCACATCAAGGACTTGATTCGGGCGCACGCGGAGGACGGGGGCAAGCGGCACGTTGACGCGATAATGCGGCGGCCCCTCTTTGTTTCGCGCGAGCAGCGCGTGAGCGGTTTGTTTAAGGACTTCCAGAAGCGTAGGATGCATCTAGCAATAGTTGTTGACGAGTTCGGCGGCGTCGAAGGATTAGTCACGTTAGAGGACTTGTTTGAGGAGCTTGTAGGGGACATTGCGGACGAGAACGAGTTGAACCCCGACATCTGGGTGCGCGTGGATAAGAATACCATAGTGGCGCACGGCGACACCGAGGTGGACACGGTCAACGATTACTTCAAGGTAAAGATTCCCAAGAGCGCGGAGAACTTGACGATTAGCGGCTTGCTGCACCAGAAGCTCAAACGCATTCCCGTAGTCGGCGACGCGGTTCATTCGGGGCCGGTAAATTTCCGCGTGGAAGAAGCCTCGCACAACCAAGTAACTAAAGTACGCGTGTGGGTCGAGCCAATCGAACCGGTAAAGCCCGGCGTGCGGTCAGTAGTAAAAACAAACGCCTTAATAGGCTAGTAAGCTCTAGATTTTTGCCGAATGCCTCACTCTGCAATTACCTCATTAAAGACCGTTTTCTCGGTTAAGGCTTACGCCGCGTTATTTCTAATCTTCGCCGTTGCATTCTACGCGCTCTTCTTCTTTTTGGCCGCATTGCCCGGCCAATCATTTGAAAGCTTCTGGTATAGCATGACTAATCTTACGCGCGCGTTCTTCGTGCTTGTTCCAGCACTCTTGGGCCTTGTTTTCATGTTTCAAGCGTACGCAATCAAGCGGTTTGGGATAGCTAGGCTAAGCGGGAAGACCGCGGTGGGTTCGAGTGGTTCATTGGTATTGGGCGTACTTGCGGTCTCGTGCTGTTCGCCCCTCATCGCCGGCGCGCTCGGAATCGGCGCGTTCTCGTTCTTCGTCGCCGTTCACCAGCCGTACTTCCTCGCCCTCGCGCTGCTGGTACTGCTCGCCTCGTTGTACTACTCGAGCCGCGTCGTCCACTGCGAGTCGTGCCGCGTCAAGCTCGGCTAGCCGTTTATTGGTAGGGCGGTACAGGGTTTAAGTTGCCGTGGGCGGTTAAAAGTTTCAAGGAATTTCGGTAGGTAGGGTGGTCTTAGCGTGAAGTTGCTGTTCTTGGTTCTCGCCGCGTCGCTGTTGTTGTTCGGGTGCCTCGGCTCGCAAGCCGGTCCCTCGGCGTCGCCCGCCGCTTCTCCTGCCGCCACCACGTCCCCGTCGCCCGTTGTTTCCGCCACCGCACCGCCCGCCGCTTCACCGACTCCTTACTCGACGATGCTGCCCTCGCCCTTCCCCGAGCCCTCGATTCAGTACGTCACCGTGACCGCGCGCCAGTTCGACTTCGAGCCCTCCGAGATAACGGTCAAGAAGAACGTTCCCGTGAGGTTGACGCTCGTCTCCGAGGACGTCGAGCACGGCCTCTCCGTGCCCGGCCTTGGCATCGACTTGAAGGCCTCTCCCGGTAACGAGGCGGAAACGACTTTCACGCCCGACACCGCCGGCGACTATGCGTTTCATTGTAACGTATACTGCGGCAGCGGCCACGGCGAGATGACTGGCGTAATCCGCGTCGTCGGATAAACGTTTCGTGCCCGGGCCACGCTCTAGTTCGATAGCCTTTTTAACGTCGCTTACTTGTTCTATTGTATTATGCCTTCTTTGGGCGTCGTATTTTTCGGGTTGCTTCTGGTTCTGTTTTATTTTGCGGGTTCGTCCGCAATCTTTTTTTTTAAGCGCCGTGTTGGTGGTAAGTGAGAGCACGGGGCGGGTTCAGGTGGTAGGCGTACCCGTGAATCACCAAAGGAGGCTGGGGACGGCGCGGTAGGGCAGTCTACCGCAGGAGTTTTAAGCGTCGCGGAGTTTAAGCTCTTTAAAGCCTTTGAATGGATATTGGATTTGCATGAAATTCCTCGTATTGAATTTGAAGACGTACGCCGAGTCGAGCGGCAAGAACCTTACTCCGCTAATTAAGGCGGCCGAGGCGGCTGCAGCCGCCGCGCCCGGCGTGGAAGTCATCGTCTGTCCGCAGCAGCCGCAGCTCTCCGAATCGTCCATGCGCACGAGCCTCGCTGTTTTTGCTCAAGCCTGCGATGCGGCAAGCGGTGGTCGCGGCACGGGCAGCGTGATTGCGCCGGAACTCCGCGCAATAGACTGTAAAGGAACGTTGTTGAATCATTCCGAGCGCAAGGTGCCGCTCGATGTTGCGAAAAAGGTTTGCGTAGAGGCGAAGGCGG
Organism: Candidatus Micrarchaeota archaeon CG1_02_55_22; assembly: GCA_001871595.1. GTDB lineage: Archaea > Micrarchaeota > Micrarchaeia > Norongarragalinales > UBA97 > UBA97. Next base: position 7,998 of record MNVH01000042.1, read on the forward strand.
CTAACTTGCGCGTGGTCGCGTGCGCCGACTCCGTTGCCGAGGGCGTTGCCTTGGCAGGGTTGGGGCCGTGGGCCGTTGCTGTTGAACCCCCCGAACTCATTGGCAGCGGGAAGAGCGTGAGCAAGGAGCAGCCGGGCGTCGTGCGCGAGGCCGTGGCGAAAATCAAGGCAGCCAACCCTAAAGTGCTTGTTTTTGTGGGTGCGGGCGTGTCCAACCAGCAGGACGCTTTAGCCGCCGTAAGATTGGGCGCGGATGGAGTGTTGCTTTCAAGCGCGTTCGTGCGCGCTGCCGAGCCCCGGGCGGTTGCGGAAGCGATTGCGCTTGGCCTCGAAGGCTAGTTCTTTGGTAGGGGGGTTAGGGGAATCGTTGGACTTAGGGGGGCGGAGTCCCCCTGTGGTCCCGAAGCGATTGCGTTAGGGCTCGAAGGCTTAGGTTAACCAGCCGCTTTGCCTGCTTGTTTTTGGGTGCGCGCGTATGAGCTCCACTAGGTCTTCAACGGTTTTCGTGTTGTGGACCCGGGTTACCACGCCTATGGGTAGTTCGCCTGCTGGTATTAGGTGTCCCTTGCCTTCGGCAGTGGCTTGTTCGACGAGCTGGCGTAGGTGGCCCACGTTTATGTGCTGCGTATAGGCTTCTGGTATTGTGACTTCGCCAAGGGTGGGTGTTTTTGCGCGAAGTACTTCGGGTCTTCGGTTCAATTTTATCACCATTATCTGCGTTCTACATTTTTTCCGGTACTTCGATGCCCAACAGTGTTAGGCAGTGTGTAAGCGTGTTGGCGGTTGCCGCCACGAGGCACAGGCGTTTTGACCGTTCGGCCGGCGTGGGGGCCTTGAGCACGGGGTTGGATTCGTAGAAAGAGCTGTAAGCCGAGGAGAGTTTTATCGCGTAGTCGCACAAGACGTGCACTTGCAGGGACGATTGGGCTTTCTCGATTACGAGGGGGTACTGTGCGATTGTGCCCGCCAGCCTTTTTTCGGCATCGTCGAAGCGGGCGTCCTTAGGCATCTTCAGTTTCTCGCCGCTTTTTTCCATTATGTTGTTGCAGCGTACTATGGTATACTGTACGTGCGCCGAGGTATCGCCCTCAAAAGATACGGCTTTGGCGGGGTCAAACGTGATGTTCTTCTCGGCACTTACGCGGAGGAACGAGAACTTGAGCGCACCCACGCCCACTGCCCGCGCGATTTGTTCGGCCTCTTTCTTCGTGTAAGGCAGTTCGCGCGACTTTATCTCGTCGAGCGCGCCTTTAACCGCGGCGTTGATGACGTCGTCTAGAAAAACTACTCGGCCCTCGCGGGAAGATATCTTGCCGGATTCAAGGAAGACGAGGCCGAAGCCGACGTGGGCGAGTTTGCCGGCGTAAGCGCGTTTGAGGAGTTCGGCGGTTTTGTGTAGTTGCCGGAAGTGGTTGTTTTGTTCGCTTGCGGTGATGACGAGGGATTCGTCGTACGCCCACGTCTTGTACGCCCAGTCTTCTCGCGCGATGTCGCGTGTAAGGTACAGCGTGGTGCCGTCCGAGCGGGCGATGACCGTGTTGGGTAGGCCGTGTTTCTCTAGGCCTAGTATAGTGGATTTTTCTTTTTCGTCGATGAACGCAATCTTTTTCTTGACGAGTTCGTCGACGATTTTCTGTGCGGGCGCGATGAACGCGCTCTCGCCGGTGACTTTGTCGAAGGACACGCCTAGGCTTAGCCAATTCTTTTCGAAGCCAGCCAGGCTGATGGCACGAATCTTTTCGGCCTTCTTTACCGTGCTAGCGTCGCCTTTCTCCAAGAGTTCGTGCGTCTTGCGCGCTTTCTCTGCCAGTTCGGGCTGCGCTTCGATTGCGGCGTGAATCTTCTTGTAGTATTCGAGGAGGCCGCGTTCGTCGGTTGCCTTGGGCAAATCCTTGAATTCGTCGAGGGCGACGATTAGTTTGGCTACTTGCGTGCCGGAATCGCCGAGGAACGTGTAGCCGGTTGTTTTGTAGCCCGAGTGTTTTTTTAGGGCGAGTATGGCCGCGCCCAATATGGTGGAGCGGATGTGGCCGACGTGGAAGGGTTTGCCGATGTTGGGGTCCGAGTAGTCTATGATGAATTTCTTGTTTTTGCCCGAGTCGTTGTCGCCGAACTTTTCATCGAGTGCCTGTGTTGCGGCGAGGGCGTAGTACGCGTCGGTTGCATGGAAGTTGATGTACCCGTTGAGCGCTTCGGCGGATGCGATGAGGCTGGTGGGCTTGATTTTCTTCGCGATTTCTTGTGCGATTGCCGCTGGCGGTTTTCGTTCTTTGCGTGCTAGGGAAAAGGCGATTGGCGTTGCTAGTGTGCCGTGCTCGGTTTTCGGCGAGTCAACTACGGCTTTGGGTTCTTCGGTTATGTCTAGTAGTTGTCGGGAGACTTGTTTGGCTAGCTGCTCCCACGCGTATTGAGTCATATAATTGTTTTTGATGGGAGGGTTTTTATTGGTTGTTTGTGTTGGTTGAGTTATGGTGGAAGAGGGTATCGCTTCAGGCGGGCCTAGTGGTAGCGGTGGAGTTTCTTTTCTAAGGCAGTGGTATCTTTCAATCGAGTCCAAGTGGTACGATTTCTGCGATTTTTTGCAGGGTTTGGGCGTGCCGTCTTACAAGTATTACGTCGAGCCCCTTGAGAAGCATGGTGTGCCGTCTTTCCCGTTCACCGTGCTCGTGCTTTTGCTTGTAGCTTGTCTTTTTGGCTTGCTTTTGTTGCCGGGCGGCGAGGTTGCCAGTAGTGACGGTTTTGTGCTGAGCGTGTTCAGCACGGTCGGTGAGCCAATCGATGGTGCGCTCGTCAAAGTGTACGTCGACGGCGAGCTCGCGATTGCGCTTAATACTGCTAACGGTATTCTCAAGCTTGACTCGATGCCTGGCGATGCAGTCAACTTTACCGTCTCATCACCGGGTTATCTCACCGCGTCCAAAGTGTTTTCGCGCTCGGCGCGTTTCGGTCGCATCGAATTGTTATGCGAATCATCGATTTGTCGCGGCGTGTCAGTGACAAGGCTTTCGACTCCGACGCCCGGCCCACGTTTTTGCAGTGTGGGCGATCCCGGCTGCGGAAGCATCAGGCCGCCCGCGCCAATTGTTTCTCCAGTTATCCAGCCTCCGCTTGGCAGCGGTGTCCTTGTGGTGTCGGCGCGTGATGCTGATTCGGGGGAGTTGGTTTTTGCGCCTTTAACGGTAAAGCTTTACCGCAAGCTCTCGCTTGCCGTGCTTGAAGAGAAAGAGCTCGTTGACGGCGTGGCGACTTTCGAGGACGTGCCAGTTGGCACGTATCTGCGCGTTACCCTTTCAGGCGAAGGCTATTTGGAAAAGTCTTACGGGGGCGCGGAGCGGTTGTTCTTGGAGGATTCCGAGCCGCTCAACATTGTCGTCCTCGTGCGCTCGGCGAGTTCGCCCGTTGTAGTGAACTCGGTTTTCAAACTGCAGGACGCTGACGGAAATTCTTTATCCGGTTATGTCCGCGTCTTCAGGCAAGGCGAGTCCGACCCTGTTTTCGAGGGGTTGGTTGACGGCGAGCGCGAGTTAGGCTTGGAGCCCGGAAGCTATTCGGTTGAAGCAACCGTGGAGGATTATCTCCCGACGTACGCTGATTTTGTTGTTGAAGACGCGGAAATCGAGGTAACGCTCTCGCTTGAACCGGATGTAGTTATCGATCCAGAAGACTTTAGTTGCACCGCTGGCATTCCAGGCGCGGCGGCGAACGCGGTCTACGAGGCTGGTACCGTAGTGCCCGTGGCAGTGCATCTGGTTGGAACAATCCCCGAGGGCGAAGCGGTCTTGGACTGCGGCTTTGGTTCGACAGCCTTGACTTGCAACGGTGCCGAGTGTTCGGGGCAGTGCGTTTACAGTACGCCGGGTTCAAAGGCTTTTGCCGCGTCGGTTGGCGGAACCGGTTGTATTACCGCCAATTCTTTGACCATTCTGCCTCGCGAGGGCGCGTCGTGCTCGGTCTTGTTGGCCACTCAGTCAATAGACCTTGGTGGGAGTGTGCCGCTCTCTATTTCTTATTCACACGTCTCCGAGTCGAGCTCTTTCGCTTTGCATTGTGGTGACGAGCTGGTAGATTTGACGGACTGCACCGCGGGCAGCGGTAGTTGCGAGGCTTCGTGCGGGCCCTTTGATTCAGTTGGCAGTAGAGAGATTACGGTTGATGCTGGCGAGGCTTCGTGCGGTTCAACGCTCGTAGTAAACGAAGGTCAACAAGACGCACCGGAGTGTTCGGTGACGCTCGTGCCCGTTTCAGTAGAAGAATCGAGCCCGTACAATGCGTTCGTCCAGCTCTCAGGCTTCTCTACCAATCCGTCGGTAGAGTTGTCTTGCGGAGACCGCGTATTGAGTGACGAGTGCGCTTCCGGCGAGTGCTCTTTCCAGTGCGCTTCCGGCGGTCCGGGCACCGAAGCGGTTGTCGCCACTGCCGGCAGTGCTGGCTGCTCTACAACTATCTCCGTTACTGCTGCTCCGTCGCCCGTGCCACGGTGCGAGTTCTCTTGGGTGCCCGACCCCGCGTTAGTTGGTAACCCCTTCAGTATTCACGTGAATTACTTTGACTTGCCTACAGCGCCCGGTACAATAGGCGTGCAATGCGGTACGCAACAAATTACGGCTACGGGTTGCAGCGGTACTACGGGCTCGTGCGATGTTTCCTGCACTCCTGGCGACGTGTCTTCGCTCGGCATTTCAGCATCGGTCGGCGGTGCGGTATGTGGGGATACTGTTCCCGTAGAGCCGGTTGGCGTGAACGAAAACGTTTGCGGCGTAAGCGTGGCATCCGATCAAGTTGTCGGCCAAGAGTTCTCCATCGATGTTTCCTACAACGCGGTCGACGCGTTGACTGGAACGATTCCAGTTTCTTGCGGCGGACAACAAGTGACTGCAACCGGTTGCGTTGGGCGTACAGGCGTCTGTACTGCTCTTTGCACGTTGAGTGACGCGGGTTCTGCTGAAGTCAGCGCGGTAGTCGGCGACTTTTCGTGCGCCGACACTGTTTCGGTTTCTTCAGTGATTCCGTCGCCGGGCCCCTCGCCGGGTCCATCACCATCACCCGCGCCATCCTGTACTCTGGCTTTGGACCCGGAATTAGCCGAAGACGGTGAAACCGTAGGCGTGTCCTTCAATTACGCTGACTTGTCCACTGCCTTGGTAACGCCAATTATATCTTGCGACGGCGGTGTCCTTGATGTGAGCGGTTGTAGTGGTGGCACGGATGGTTCTTGTTACTTCGCATGCACTGCCCATGCATCGAGTTCGTTCGGAGTCAAGCGCTCTGTCGCCGTCACGGCGTCCGCGGGCGCTAATGGCCCGTCTTGTGGTGGCACTTTCGAGGTCGCTCCCGTATTCGACACAAACGGGTGTGCGCTCGATGTTCCCGAAAATGCTTTCCGCGGCGAAGACTTCCAAATCGGCGTGAGCTACTCGTCTGTTACGCCTCTGGTAGGTTCCTTGTCTGTTTCATGCGGTGGCGAGGTATTGGCTGCACAGGATTGCACGGGTACGGATGGTTACTGTTCGGTGACTTGCCGTCGCGGTGCTGTTGGCAACGCGCTCGTAAGCGTCAGCGTGGGCACTGCGTCGTGTTCAGAGACCGTTAACATATTGTCGCCCGATTATTCCGAGCTTTCCTGTACGGTAAGGGCTTCGCCGCAAGTCTCTTTGCCGTTGAGCCCGGTTGCAATAACGGGTTACTACGTTGGCGCACAGCCCTTGGTGAGCGAGTACTCGGTATTGTGCGGCTCGGGCGGAACGCCTACGGTTCCGATTGACGTGCCGGAAACGGATGCTTTTACAACTGCGTGCACTTACGTTACTCAAGGATACAAGGCCTATTCGGCGTCGATTGCCGGAACCGCTTGCGCCGTTCCGGACGACGCGTTCCTGCGCGTGTTGGGTGGGAATTCCGGCCACTGTGCGGTTGACGTTGATTCTGGAGCTTTGTACACCAACACGCCTGTGGGCTTCCGCGTCTTCCTCGTCGGGCGGCCCAGCATAGAGGTTCTTGCCCAGCAGGCATCAATGCGTTTCGAGTGCCTTGCTGCAGATTCAAGCGGTGCTGGCACTCCGCCGGCCTACGTTGATTGTGAAGCGGTAACTGAAGACGTCGTTCTCTGCACTGGTTCGTGCGATTACGCTGGCACGACTACTGGCGTCAAACGCGTCTCCGTCTCATCGACTGCGTTCCCCGAGTACTCTTGTGCTAGAAATTTCGCGGTAAGCGCGTTGAGTCAGAAGTATTGTTCGATGAGCGTGGTTGGTGACACTCAAATCAGCCTTGACCAAGCCGTGCCAGACACTCAAGTTACCGTGAATTACATCGAAGT
>MNVH01000047.1 GCA_001871595.1 Candidatus Micrarchaeota archaeon CG1_02_55_22
AACGCCTGAAGGCAAGTCAAAACCCATGCGCTGCACCGCCAGCAAGGAGAGGCACTCGCCGCAGTGCACGGGCTCTCCCACCACGGCGTGCTCTTCAAGGACAAGGACTTTTAGGCCGAGCTTGGCCGCGTGCAACGCCGCGCTCCCGCCAGCAGGACCGGCGCCAACCACAACGACATCGAAAACGTCCAAGAACAACACGCCTACAAATAACTGTGAATCGCGGCCATTTCCTTGCGCGGAGCCCCGCACTTCGGGCACTTTTCAGGCTCGTCGCGGAGCACGCCGGGATTGAGCTCGAAAAAATCTTCCACTAGTTGCTCGCGCGACTCGGTGCGGCCGAACCCTTCAGCGTAATCAACGGCAAGCGATGGGTAGCCCACGCGCACTACGGCGCCGCACTTACCGCACTTGAGAATGTGCCCCGGCATAAACACTTTAAGGTCGTAAAACGCTTTAAAACCATTCGGGAGCTACTCGCAAGCGAAGACGTCCGAGAAAGTCTTCTTGAACAAAGCAACCGCGGTCTTCAAGCTCTTAAGGCCGCTCGGCGTTAGCCGGTACACCTTCTGCTTGCCCTTGGCAGTAAAAACAACGTGCCCCCTGCGCAACAACTCTTTGAGCGCAGGATAAATCGTGCCCGGATTCGGCTTGACGCCCCGACGCCTCTCAAGCTCGCAAGCCAACTCGTCACCGTTGAGCTCGCGCTTGGACAACAAGAACAATATCAAGAAAGACAGCAAGCCCCGCATCTCGCGGCACTCCGTATCACACCCACTAGACATGAAGAATATATGGATTTCCGACAAATAAAGGTTTAGGCAACCATTGCGTCAAGCCATTATCGCTGCGGCTTTTGCTACCGAGGCAACGAAAGCGTCGCACTCGTCTTCCGTATTGTACAAGTACAAACTAGCCCGCACCGCGCCCTTTGGAACGCCCAAAAACTTCATTCCAGGCTCGGCGCAAAACACGCCGCTGCGCAAAGCCGCACCGCAACCGCGCTCGACGAACAAAGCGATTTCGTGCGGCGAAGCCTTGCCGACGTTAAACGTGACTACTCCGGACTCGGGTGTTTGCGGCCCGTAGAGCGCGACGCCCTCGATTGCCCGCAGGCCTTGCGCGATGCGGCTGGCGAGAGCCTTGTCGTGCGCCTCCACCTTATGTATATCCTTGACAGTCAAGTAATCGCACGCCGCAGCCAAACCAATCGCTCCAGCATAGTTCTGGATTCCTGCCTCGAAGCGTTGCGGCGGCTTCGCCCAAACAATTTTTTCAAGGGAAACAGCCTCTATAGTCTCGCCGCCGGCAAGGAACGGATAATCGAGCGACTCGACTGCGTCGCGTGAAGCTGCAAGGCAGCCGATACCTGTTGGCCCAAGCATCTTGTGGCCGGAAAACGCGATAAAGTCGGCGCCGAGCGCCTTCAAGTTAGTGGACGAGTGCGGCACGGACTGCGCGCCATCCACGAGAACGCGTGCACCCGCGTCACGCGCTATGCCGACTATCTCCTTCAAGGGAGGGCGAGTGCCAAGCGAATTGCTTTGAGCGTGCACCACGACGAGCGCGGTCTGCTTGTTTACCCGCGCTTTGAACGACTCGGCGTCGAAAACGCCTTGCTTGGATGGCTCAACGATTGCAAGCTCGAGTTCCTTTTTATCCCGTTTAACAAGCAACGGCAAGAGCGCAGAGTGGTGCTCTAGCACGGTGCTCACCACGCGGTTGCGCTTGGCGAACGAGGTTTTCTGTATAACTAGGTTAAGCGCTTCCGAAGCATTCTTAGTGAAAACTATAGTCTCGGCGCCAACGAACGCGGCGATTTTCTTGCGCGCGTCTTCAAACGAATCCTCTGTTCTTTTCCCGATTTTGTGGTTGCTTCTGCCAGCGCAGCCGCAGTACTCCTCGTAATAACGCCGTTCGGCGTCAACAACGCTCTTCGGCTTGAGCGTGGTGCACGCGTTATCGAAATAGATTAGCTGCGGGTTGTTCTGCAGCATCGGAAAGTCTTTGCGTACATCCATCAACCATTCACCTCTAAGGGCGGGGCACAGAAGCCTTCGTCGATTGGCGCGTCGGGCACCACGTACTTGCCCGCAAGAAAGTCCGCGTAATTAGCCTCGCTCATCGGCCCCACCACGCTGCGTCCCTCGAAGAAGAAAGTGGGCGTGCCGTAAACGTGCGAGGCAATGCCCTCATCAAAATAGGCCCGTACCTGCGCGAGCGTGGCGTTCGAGTCAAGGCACGCGTCGAACGAAGTCGAATTAAGGCCTGCGTCAACAGCCAATACCTCGAGCAGTGGGATTCCACCGTCACGAATCTCGGTCTGGTTCTGGAACAAGTAGTCGGCATAGCGAACGAACTTGCCCTGCTCTTCGGCGCAGAGCGCTGCCTGTGAAGCCTCGGTGCTGTACGGGTGGTTAGGCAATGGGAAGGGCTTGAACACCACGCGCACGTCAGGATGCGTAGCCGTAAAGTTCTTGAGCCCGGGCCAAGCCGCACGCGTGTATGGACAGGTAAAGCAACCGAACTCGAAAAGAATCTTATCACCAGAAACGTTTCCGAGGGCAACGCCGTCAAGCGTAGTTGGCTGCACTAGCTGCTGGCCAGTAATGGCGCTGAAAACACAGAAAGCGCTCGAGCCAGGGCCGTTACAGTTGCCGAACGCCCAATAATTGTAAGCCCCTTGCGCGGCGAGCACGAAACTGGCCAACATCAAGAGCGTGAAAACCATCGACAGGCCTTCAAAGTGCCGGTAAGTGAAACGAGCGAATTTCGGCCAGCGCGAGAGCCGCGACATTAGCTCGGCTTTAATGCGCTCGTCCAAACCAGTGTCGCACTTCCGCAGAGTAATCTTGCGGAAGACGCAATCCCACGCCTCAAACGCGTACGCACGGTACTTGGCTGAGAAGATGCCGAGCACGGCGAAGACGATGAGAGCGATAAAACAAATCATTACGCGATGCGCGCCCCGTGGGATTCAAGGAATACACGTAAAGCCGCTTCCGGCGTCAATCCTTCCTTCCTATCGCCGTTGGCGGCGAGGAAAGTCGGAGTGCCGCGGATGCCGTATTCCGTCCAATAGTTCGGATGCGCCGCTACGTCCATGAGCTTGACGCTAAAACCGTCAGCTGCAAGGCTTTCAAGAACAGGCTTCTGCTGCCGGCAGAAGGAACATTCCTCGGAATAGAAGTACATTACGGGCGACGAATCGTTAGCAAACGAAGGCGAGGAATTAACGACTAAAGACGAACCGGCCCACACTAGGAAAATGATAACGACGGCTCCAACAAGCAACCATTTTTTCAAAGCTACACCCCTTAAAACAGCGAAGACTTAATAGCCGCAACGCTTAATTAAGGTAAGGGCGAACTACTTGAAACCAGTACTCATCACAGTCACCGTCCCCGTAAAAAACGAGGAAAAACACTTGCGCAAGTGCCTCGACGCACTGCTCTACCAGGATTACCCTAACTACGAAATAATCTGCTCCTACAACCGCTCGGACGACGCGTCACTCGAAATACTCGAAGAATACGCCTCGAAAGGCCTCATACGGCTATATCGCGACGACGACGGCAACAACGTCACATCACGCAACAAGCTCTTCCGCGAGTCGCACGGCGACATCATCCTACTATTCCACGCCCGCTCGATAGCCGAAAAGCAATTCCTCTCCACGCTAGCCAAAAAACTCGACGAAAACCCCGACGCGGCAGGCGTGTGCGCCAACATCCACTACCCGCAAGACGCCCACCCCATATCCAAAGCAGTCTGCGTAACAATGCACAGCTGGCTAGGGGGACACGGCACGAGCTACCGACGCGTAAGAAACGACGAGGCGGTCGATTGCCCGCTGCTAACCGCGTACCGCCGCGAGGTGCTCGAAAAAACGGGTTTCTTCGACCCGTACTACAACGTCGGAGACGACGCCGACTACAACGAACGCGCCCGCAGGCAGGGCTTCCACTTCATGAAAACACCCGAGACGCGTCACTACCAGTACATGCGCGACTCGCTGCCAAAATTCGCGAAAAGAATATTCGTCTACGGAATGGAGCGCGCAAAAGTATTCACGCACCACGGCTCCTCCCCAAAAATCTACCTCGCACCATCCCTAGCGCTACTCTTCTTTACCGCCACGCTCATCCTCGCACTAGCACGGCCAAACTATATGCCGTTCGTCCAACTCGAACTCGCGGCGTACGCAATCATCGTACTCTCCTTCTCGATAAAGGAAGCGCTGGAAAACGACCTCTCGCTCCTGCCCCTGCTGCCGGTAATGTACGCCGTAGAACACTTCTTTTACGCAGTCGGAATGCTCGCCGGACTCATCGCCTACGCTCCCGGACGACGGCACGCACACGGCACGCGCCCGACGACGCAACAAACTTGAACGCAGGCTTTTATTCAACGCATTACCTAAACAGAACATGGGCGTAGTGCGCGGCGTAAGGGCCGGAGGAAGAATGTTCGACGTCGAACTGTGGCGCCACCCGCCGGAACCAGACAACGTAGAAATGCTTCAACGCGCAATTAGATCCCATGACCTTTTCCGACACCCCGAAGTCTACGACTCGAACCCCGTGGTGGCAGTCGAATCCAGCACGATACTCGACAACGAAGCCGATGCAAACGGATTCCACGCCAGACCGCCCATGGTCGACAGCGTCAACCGACTCATCATACTAATGCAGAATCACGAAGAACTCGCACGAGCTGCACGCGAAAGCCACCAAACCGGAAAAATGCTTATCATTCAAAACGAAAACGGCGAGCCCGAAATATACCTCCCTGAAGACGTAGCCGCCGCGGTGAAGAAGCCCGTGCTAGTCTTTGCGGAAGCAGGCTACAAGCCTGCACTCATGCAAGAATTCAACGAAGTGCTCACCAGACGCGCCAACACTGCGTTATCCGCCGAAGCAGTATCAATACTACTAGGCGCAGCGCTGCCGGTAATCTACAGTATAAAAAACGGCAAGGCTTACGCGAAAAGTACTAGACAATACAAAACTATACTCGCGGAAGCGCGGGGACAACGTAACCCCCGCAAACGAAAACAAGCCGAAGAACGCGCAGAAGCGGCCCGTCAAGAACTATCAATATCCCGTCGCCAATTCCTGCGAAAGTTAAGCGGAGGCGCGCTGCTGGCAGGCGGCGTACACGCCGCAATGAACCCCGTCCGTCCCGGCCCCGAAATAATCGGGCCATTTAGAACTGGTTACGAGCTACCGCAGCAAACCATAGCGAAGCCCGGCGATATAACCGGAAACAGGGAGCTAGTCAGAAGAGTAGTGGCCGCGTATGAAGGACAAAACCCGATGCACGGCTTCCGAAACGCCTTAATCGCGCACAACCTGCTCGCGGCAGCGCCGATACTCGATGAAATCGCCGGACGCAAACAACACACGGGAATCGTATTAGGGTCAAGGCACGCGAGCATCGTCGAACACCTGACAGACCCAGCCCTGCGCCAAAGGTGGCTCACTCCAGAAAGAATCCGTAAATACGCTTACGCGTCAACGCTAGGAAAAATAGCCATAGCCACCATAGGCCAAAACGGCACCTACGAAGTCAGTGTCCACCAAATCGCTTCACCTTTACCGGCTTCAACGCGCTAAAGCCTTGTTCAGTCTCACACCACTTTATCTCTTCGAAGCCGGCGGCACGCAACCTTTCAGCAACGCCTTTACGAAAAGAAACGCCCCTCTTCTCGCCGGGCTTGCCCGTGTAATGAAAAAGCACGCCGCCCGGCGTCAGCACCCGAAACAATTGCAGGTAAAAATCGCCGGAATAAAGCTCGCCGGCGAAACTGAACCGCGGCGGGTCGTGCAACACCGCATCAAAAGACTCCCCCTCCAGAGCGGCGACGAACGCGGAAGCGTCACCCAAGAAACGCTTGATTAACGGATTGCCGAACAACTTTGCCGAAAAAGGATTGGCCTTCGCCGCATCAACCACGCGCTCGTCCACCTCGACGGTAACAACGCTGCAACCGGCAGACGCCGCCTCGATAGCGGTATAACCAAGCCCCGTACACACGTCAAGCACGCGCCAGCCGCGCCGCAGTTTCAAACGCGCCACCATTGCTTTGGCCGCGGCCTGCGGGCTCGCGCCTGCAGGGTGCATGCGCACCCCGTCGATTTCAAGCGTACCGTCGACGAGCTTGTAGAAAGCGTGGCGGGCCATGGCACAATTCTTTGCACGACGGAACGCAAAAAGCTTTTGCATACGGCTCGGGAAAACGATTAAAATGCAAGGCGTTACAATAAACGTACGCAATGCCAAAAACAAACCTTTTTCCCCGCAAATACGTTCTACCGGACCTCGAGCAAGTCGCTCGCCGTCACGACGTGCCAATTGAACACGTCGAGGAGGAACGCGACAATATCCTAAACGAAATAACCCGGCGCACCAGCCCCGCGGGAGTCACGGCCACGACGCGCGGCCTAAGCATTCCCACGCATTTAAGCCGCGCCGTCAGCAAGGCTACGACAACACTCATTGAAGTCATTCACGAAAAAGGCTGGGACCGTTTTCGCGACAGGCTGGTGCGCGAACACGGCCTGCCAGAAAAAAGAATCGAATTCGAAGCGGGCACTTTCCGCAACTCCATCATGCGCAACGGAGAGATATCGCCCAACATGGAGCAAAACACGCGCCACGCGCACGCGGTACTCGACTGGCTCGACGCATTGAAAGACAGAACAAGGCAAGACGAGAAAAGCGCCGAGAACATCGCGCTATACCCTGAGTTGAGCATGCACGCGCCCCCCGCAGAGATACTCTCGACGCTGCGGGAGCACGGCCACGAAGACGAGTTGCTGAAAAAACTCGTGGCATTGGCGCAACCCGACTTCCGCCCTGAAGGCCACACACAAAAACACTTCCCGGAAAGGGAGTACCGGCAAATCCTTGAAGAACTCAGAAGCGGGGCAATAAACCCCCGGTCGCTTATAACCGCGGTAAACAACGGACGCTACGAGTCCGCAGAGGATTACGCCCTGCTTAGCCAACTGGAAAGCGGCGGAATTCCAAAAAGCGTAATCTACGCACACCTGGCCGCCGGCGCGCCGCTGCGCAAGCTCCCCGAAATAATAGCCCACTCCCCCGCGCTAGGCACAAAAAGAGCGATAGAACTGGCAAAGAACGGAGTTCCGCTTGACGGGGCGGCGCGCTTCGCTGGATGCTACCCGCTCGAAACAACGCGCGAGCTCTCAAGCGACGAACTAGCCCGGCTATCACGGGCAGACGCCGCGCCCGAAACCCTTGAAGAAATCCTCCGCCACGGCATCGCACCGAATACGCGAGAGTTCAAGAGCGCGCTCACAGCGCTGCAAGCACTGCCCGGACACGAACCGCAAAGCGTCCTCGAAACGCTCGAACGGCACGGCTGGCAAGTCCACCAGACCAAAGAAGAACTCGACCCGGTAACAATGCCTCGCGAACCAAAGATTCCGCGCCGCAGCAACGATAAACCCAAGCCACGGCCAAGACGTAAAGCGACAGACTTGCGCGACGAAGTCGTGGCGGAAGGAACGCGCCCCGCACCCGAAGTCATCCCGCACAGCACAATACCCCCCAGCTGGGGCACCGGACAACTCATGCAACTCCTCCGAACTCTCGGGTTCGAAAGAGTCAAGAACAGCGGGAGCTCCCACAACAAGTACAAACACCCGGACGGCAGGACAATGACAATAAAACCCGGAAGGGACATGCGGCTCAACGTGGTCGACGAGCTAGAGCGAATCCGGTTCAGCCGCGCAGAACTCGAGGCAGCAGTCCACGAGATAGACTAGAATGCGAGACCGGCGCATAAACGGCGCTAGCGGCGCGCTTTTAGCCACTCAGCCTCGCGCGAGAGCTTCAGCGAGGAAACGTCGGCTGACCGGAACCACCGGGACTTGACGCGCGTTGAATATCTCTTGGCCGAGCAAGCAAAGGCGAGGGCACCGACGAATTGTTTGCGGCGGCGAGAGCCCGCATTATGCTTTCCCGTAAAAACTATTGAGCCGACTTGGACATCAATGCCGGTTTGCGCCATGACCGCAGCAGCAAGCGCCTTGACGGGGTCGTCGGCCTCATCGGCCAGCACGCACGGCAAGGAATACTTCACCGACTCGCCGAACGCCTTCTCCACGAACAACGCCCGACCCCCGTCCTCAAGCAGCGCGCACAACAAGACCTTGCCCATGCAGAGCATAGCACGAAAAGAAAGAAAAAGCCGCCGCAACGGGCGGCGCCCCCCGCTTATTATTCTCCCAAACTACCCGTGTTTTTCGGAAGCATTGCACGCCGGGCACGCGTTGGCCGCGTGAACAAGCTTAGCAAGGCCGTACACCACGAAGAGCACGCCCGCAAGGTAATGCGCCATCTGCCCGCCCAAGTTGCCGTTCGCATAAGCGAAGAGCGCTAAACCCGCCAGCAATACCGCCAAACCCGCTACTTTTCCACACGTCGATCCCATCATTGAAAAACCTCCTAGCTATATAGCAAAGACGAACGGCAAGGGGGCTTTAAAACGATTGGTTGCACGAGCGGCATAAAAAGAGGGGGAGCGCCTTTGAGCCTGCTCGGTGGAGCAACCGGAATTGAGGGCGCCTTGGAAGGTCAAAGCGCCTTGGCCGAGATTCGAACCCGGGTCGACGGCGTGACAGGCCATCATGCTAGACCACTACATTCGGCGGACTCCCTTTAGAAGATAAAGAAAGCCCTCCACCAAGGCACCAAGGCGCCCTCTCTAGAATCTTGAACTTAAACCTTTTTCTAGCTATCGTTAAGCAATCCGCCGCGTTAGCTTCAAACCATCGCCTGAATCTGCGACTAGCGTAGACCCATAAATCGGCATGGTTCGAATATAACGACACATACCCGATCGAAAGGCCTTGGGAAAATAAAAGCGATTGAAGTGACTTCAAGGGCTCCGAAGATGCCGAAGCGATCTTCAACAAAAGTTCGGGCTTGAATGCGTCTCTCCTAGGCCTAATCTGAAAACAGCCATCGCCATCAACCACCCCTGCTAAATAGGCTCCCGCAACCCGCGAATCTTTAAAGGCCAAGTCCGGCGGCCGATAATAAAAAAGACTGGACCCGATAACATTCAGCGATTGCTCCACGCGCATAATGGCACTTACCGAACCTTCGCGCACTAGATATTGCTCAAAGGTGCGGCCGTACCTAGAATCATACATCGGTTCAACCAGTAGAGAATGCCTCTTGCCAGTAAGCGTATCCAAACAAATTTTCCAGCACGCCAACATCTCAATTGACGGCTCACTTACCCGCAAACGAAGTTCCTTGACACGGCCTTCTCTAAAATATAAGTAACCATCAGTATGCACAACCCCTGCGAACCACGCCAAAGCACGTGAATCCATATAAGAAACAAGAAACCTAAATAAAGAACGTTCCGCAACAGTGGCTTGCCGGAGGCGTCCAAAGCAAAAGCATTTTACGCATCGAACGCACAATACTTGCACAGGGTAAACAAATGAACGCCACGCACCCGCGAATTGAAGCGATGCTGCACCAACCCCGCGGCTCGAAGGAACTTTTAACCAGCTACCACGCGTTAAAACGCGAAAGCGGAGCAAAGAAAGCGTTCACCACGACGTGGCACGAGCTCTTAAGGCACGGCCAGAAACGCAAGGCACTCCAACTATTCACCGACGCAGGCCACTCGCCCGAAAGAATCCACGCCAAACTCCTCGGAATGGGCGAAGCCTCGCCATCCATATACCGCCACTTCATCGACGCCGAAATATCGACGGATTGGGCTAAAGCAGCAAAACGCATGCAGGGCGACGGTGCCACGCTTGCCGAAGCAGTCGACGTGCTCTTCCGCGCCGGGCTGCGGCCAGAACAAATCGGTTTGCATGCCAAGGCGTTCAAGCCGGCGGCGCAAGAGTTCGTCCAAGCCGCAAGACCCCACTACAACGACGACGAACTCTTCGCGGCAATGCGGGCCGCGGGCTTTACCGACGCACAGTACCACGTGGCGTCCAACCGCTGAACAACAACCAATAAAACGCAGTCCCACCTAAGACGCACATAATGGCATCAAAACGCCCTGGCCTCAAGAACTGGATGCGCCGCATCGCGGCAACCGCCGCAATCGGGGCGGCCGCCTTCGCGCCCGCCAACTCCATCCTGACGCAGCGCCACTACGCGCCAACCGTGCGCAGCCTCTCGACCGGACGCGCCCTCCCGTCGCCTGCGAAAGAGTACGAGCAAGGCCGGAAGTTCTTCACCGCCAACGGGGTGCCCATGCCGAAAGAACCCGGCCCCGCACAAGAACCTGCAAACTACGGAACGCTCGTCGCCCAAGGCCTGCCGTTCCACAAGCCCGGCGGCATCTTCACCGAAGCCGAGGCAAGCCGCATCATGGAGGGCGTGCTCCTGCTGCACCACGCCCGCGCGCCGTGGGGCGGCTCGTGGCTCGACTACGTCAAGTCCGCCGGCCCCATAATAACCGTCGGCAAAACAGGCCCGAAGGCGGCCGGCGAAATGCGCGACAGCGGGACCGCCAAGCCATTCTATTACTTTCACGCGCTCGCCACCGAAGGCGAGATAACGGCGCTCCTCGAATACCGGCCGTCGCTGTACTTGCGCGGAGCCAGCAAAGACGGCTACACCGCGATAAGGTTCGGCGTCCACGCCGAAGACATGAAACGCGACCCCAACGCACTCGCGGGCATCCTGCGGCGGCTAAAGAGCCGTATCGCTTACGCCGGATTCGAACCATCGGGAAGGTACGCGCACGTCCGCATAAGCCCCGAACACGTGAAGAACGCGCCGAAAGAAGAGCTGGCGAGAACGCTGGTGCACGAGGCGAGCCACGGAACGTGGGAGCAGGCGCACGACGGCAAGCCCGAACGCGCCGCCAGCCGGGGAAGCGAACAATTCGCCTACACAGCGGGAGGAATGTTCATCCACGACGCGGCACGCCAAGGCCTGTTCGCGCGCCCAAACGCGGCCTTGTGGGGAAACGCGAAATACACCGCCAAGAACCTCGCCTCGGTGCGCTTGGGCACATACAACCGCCCCCCGCGCGCGCCCAAACGCGCAAACCCGCCGAGAAACAGCACGCGACGGTAAAGCTAACCCAACGCAAGAGTACAATCTTTCGCCGAGTACGCCCAGTACGCGCGGCCCGGCACGTAGGAAGTCACGGGAGAATAACCCGCACCGTCGTAACCCAACGCTACTTCATTACAACTCCCCACACTCAAAGAACTAGCTGGCGAAGAAACTAAATTCCAACCAGTACTAAGCTTCACGCCGCTCCCGCCCGCCGCGTCTTTCGACGACAAACCAATAGAACAAGACGAATTCGCCCACAACCAATAACCACTACCGCCAGCCAGCTTCGACGGAACAAACTCGGCGTAAGAACCGCTTGAATAGTTCCACGCGCGAACAACGCACGACGCAGGCACCGAAACCGAGGCATTAACCGGCACGCCAACCAAGTTCCAACCCGACTGTAATTGCAACGACGCCGAAACGTTTACCGACAAAACGGAATCAGCCGAAGCATATCCATCCGTCGCACGAAAAACAATCTCGTTAACACCCAAATCACTCAACGACGGAGTCCAAACCACTCGCTTGGCGCCAGACTGTACAAACGCGCCCAAGGGCAGGGAAGCGACTTCAACTAAAGGCGTGTCGTTCAAGTAATACACTTCACCCGACGGCAAGTCACGCGTAGTGTAAGAGTCATAATCAACCGCGTCGGGGAAAACGTACTCAAAACGCTCACCTGCAACCGCACCAACCGGAGCCAACGCGAGTAGAACGGGCGGCGTGTTACCTTCCGGCGCCTCGGTACGCGAACGGACGATTTCGGCCACGACGTCATCAGGAACAGGCGCTAGACGACGCGCGTAATCGCCTTCAAAGTAAGCCCAAGCGTACTTGCCTGACAACCGTTCGCGCTGACGAAGATTATCTGCAATCTCGGGCACGGTAAACCAAGTGCCAGCGTTCTCAAAACGCATGCACGCCGCCCAACCTAACTGGCAAGTATCGTCGTTTGGAACGTTAACCCACATTGGTATCGCGGGAGAAACGCGCTGCCAGTAACGCGCGGGATCGAGGCTGAATAAATCCGCGCTAAAAGCGCCAGCAACGCGATTGTACAAGTAGACCACGCGCTTGCCCGGCCGGTACTGCGCAGTAAGCGCGTAACCGACTTCTGCACCGTCAAAAAACTCGGCCTCAGGCGTGGCCGCATCAAGCATGCCGTCGACAAACGCCGGCATCAAGCCGTACCTAGACTGCTCCAAGGCAGATCTATCAAGGGGTTGACCGTAGTTGAATATCTCGTCTCCAAACAAGCTGGTAAGGAAAGTCGAACCAATCGTTATATTCGGGTACTCAGCGTTCCACGCCTGCATGAATTGCCTGCCGCGCTCGCGCGCTTTATCCTCGAACTCTGTAAAACTCTTTCCCGCGCCCGCATCACCCTTAACAGCACTGTATTCAACAAGCTGAGTGTAGTTGAATATTATTCCGCGCGCAGTCGGGCCATATTCCGGGTCAAGCACCACGCCCTTAAAGCCTGCTTCGCGTACGAGCTTGGATGCGCTGCGCACGTTGGCCAAAACGATGTCCCAATCAGAATCGTTGTAGAAGCTGACGTGACCCACGTCTACTCCGCCTTCAGCACCAACGGCAATAATCGGCATGCTGTTACGCCAGAACTGGCTTTGTTTCGAGAGTTTGGCGTAGTCGTCGAAGACGGGTTTGAATAAGGAATAGTTAAGCGGAGTGCGATCGGTAACACGAAAATAAAAACGGTTTAAATAACATTGCGCGCTACAACTCGCGTTCCCATTATACACGTCCCCCGTGCTGCAAGTCGAGCAATCAAACAATTCAACGGGCTGGTGCGCTGAAGGGTTATTCTGGTAGTCAATCCAGTCACCGCAGTTCGCGACTGGCTTCTCAGTCTGGTGCGCCACGTAATTCGCGCAAGTTTGAACAAAACGACCGGTATAGATGAACGCGCCGTCGAAGCCCATGCGCTCAATCATCGCCGGGTCCTTCAACAGCTCCCAAGTCACCGCTGGCGATATCGAACTCACGCCCCCATTATAGTACAAAAGCTTGCCGTCCGACTTTGCTTGGTACTCGGCAGAGGCAAGCGAGGCTAACAAGACCAGCACAAAGAAAATGAAGGACGAACGCAAGACTACAATACCCCAAACGATTACACCCAAGGCGCTTAAAAGAGTGATTATACAAATAGAATCCCGTTGGGCGAATACACCAAAAGCGAAGAATAAGGGAGAATCTAAACAAGTCCCCTAGAGATATCAAATCAGCATACTCCACGCCACCCAAACGTACAAACCCAACCGAGAAACAGCACGCGACGATAGAACGTACCCGTTGCACCCGGATAAACGTACGCCGAAAGAAAAGTATATCAATACTGCAAGAATATTTTTTGTATGACCCTCGAACAAATAAATGCACGAACAAACGGTTTACGGCACGCGGCTGAGGCCGAACTTGAAGGCAAACCCTTAGAATTCCAAGCCGCAGCCAAATGGGTAACCGCCAGAGCCGCCGAAACACTCTCCAAAAAGGTAGAAGGAGCGCACTTGTTATGGCATTGGAATGGCCAAGGCCTCGAGTACACCGTTCTAAACGTGCCCCTAGAGAGAGCGCAAGAAATCAAACAAGTGCTAGCAGGACCGAACGAAAACAACCCGCACCACCAGGTAAGAATTATAACCACGGAAAGCTTGAGGGCACCGGCAGGACACGACGTAATAGTTAAACTAATCACTACGCTCGCTCGCGCACACTCTACAACCCCGGAAGCAAATCAGGCCCGAACATTCTATCTAGAAAAACTAGCCCAGCACATTCAAGGCAGGGATGACCAGAGCATTAAGAAAATAACGGCAAACCTGCCCCTCCCACCGCGCGAATGGCACGGACGACCATCGCAACGCCCCCGATAACAAAGAAATAGAATCCCGTTGGGGAGCTTACCTGAAAACAAGAAAAGACGGCGGGACGCGAATCGCTAGAAGCCTAGCGACCGCAAGAATGCAGTAAAGCGATTTTTAGGTACGTTCTCGAGTCGCGACTCGTTTTGTCGGAGCTCTTCCTC
>MNVH01000072.1 GCA_001871595.1 Candidatus Micrarchaeota archaeon CG1_02_55_22
ATGACTTGTTCGAGCGAGTTGCTCTCGATGAAGTGATGGAAGGCTTGCGCGCTGACGCAAAAACCGTCGGGAATGGGCAGGCCGATGTTTATCATCTCGCCCAAATTCGCGCCCTTGCCTCCCGCAACAGGAATGGACTCTTTGCTTAGTTCCTTGAACCAGTAAATGTTTTTCGACACAATGCGTCACCGCCACAGCAGATTACCCCGCGGAGACTTAAAAAGCCATTGGCAGCAAAGCGGTGAAAGCGTTTTAAAGGTGCAGCGGCGGGCAATAAAGATATGACGGAACGGCAACGACTCGTAGTACACTTGGGCAATATGGGACAGGCGCGGCCCGAAGAAACTGCAACCAAGACCCGGCGATACGCAGAACGTTTCCCAAACGTCCGATTCATAGGCATAGACTTGCTTTCAAGAAGCAGGCTCCTGCCACAAGACGGTCAGCGAAGCAACTGGCAACAGGTGCAAGCACGATTCAAGGACGGCTTGGAATCCAGCGTGGAAGACGGTTCGGCGGACGTCATCAGCGCGGAAATGTCAGTAGGTTATTACTTGGACGGAAAGACAACTGCGGCCAAACAAAAAGAACTCGGACAGCTCTTAGACTTATGCCACAGGAAACTCAAACCCGGAGGAAAGCTGTTTATAGTAACCGGAACCGACGCAGGAGACCGACTGGAACGCGCGTTCAACTCAAGCAAATTCAATAGATACCGAACGAACAGAGTTAGAGCTACTGGGCAAGACCGAACAATGTGGATGAGCCGGTTCGAGAGAATGAAAGCAGTCAACATTCAATTCTCAGCGGCCAAGGAACGATAAGTAGCCGAATGAAAACAGTCGGACATTACTCTATCCAACTGATCCCCGAGCGCGTTGAAGGCTCTCGCTAAAGAAAGAAAAAAATAATCCGCGCGTTTACGCGGAGGTTCTGAATAGTCTTACGCTTCCATTTCGAGCTTGACCTTGCCGGTTCCGCACGGTATGGTTTGGCCGATGATGATGTTCTCGGTTATACCGCGGAGCAGGTCGACTTCGCCCTTTACAGCGGCGTTAATCAAGTGCTTTGCGGTTTCCTCGAACGCTGCACGTGCCAAGACCGATGCCTTTTCTCCGGCCATTCCGTGGCGACCTGAGGATTTGACGTTGCCCTTGGCAGTCATCGCGTCGGCGATGAGCATAATGTGGCGTACGTCAACCCTAAGACCTTGCGCGTCGAGGACTTTGAGCATCTCGTTGATTATCGAGTTGTGTGCGGCTTCGACTCCAAGCGTGTTGAGGATTTCCGTGATGTCGTTCGTCGTGGTCCGAGCAGCATCAACTTCCTCGCGCAGCATTATGGCCGCCAAGTTGCTGCCTTCGGTAGCGAGCACGTACTCACCATCCTTCTCGATGATGATGGCGCGGCTTATGCCGCTGACTCCGCGAATCGTCTTTTCGTAGAGCTTGGTCGTTACCTTGCGCACGTTGCGGATCGAATCAGTCTTCGGCTTGACGGTAACTCCGAGTTGAGTCTTGACAAAAGGCGCTTCGTCCTTGATTTTCTCTAGGAGCTCGTCTACCTTGATGCCGCGCTCGCGCAACGCTTTTTCGTCCCACTCGACGCGGATGCTCTTGCGGTCAAAGTGTTCCTTGACTACAGCGATTTGGCCTAGTTGGAGCTGCTCGATTTCCGCCGCGACCTTCTTAGCCTTGTTGTAGTCCTTGGCGTACTCCTTCTTCAAGTAGACTTCCATGACTGGGCTCTTTGGTGCCTTGGTCGCGTCAATGATTTCGACGAGGCGGGTGAAACCGAACTGGGCCAGCGAGGCGACTCCAGCGTAATGGAAAGTTCTTAGAGTCATTTGAGTGCCAGGCTCCCCTATTGACTGGGCCGCGATGACGCCGACGGGGTCGCCGTATGCTTCGCGCTTGCCCGACGGATTCTTTCCGTCATCTCCGTACTTGAATTGCACGACGCGGCCTTCTGCATCAGTGACTGCGAGCGTGGGCTGGACTATGAGGTCTTGGAGGGCGTTTATGAGCCTGCGCTGCATGTAGCCAGTCTTTGCCGGGTTGACACCCTTGTCGACTACCGAGTCACGTCCACCAGCGGCGTGGAAGAAGTATTCCATTGGCGTGAGCCCGTGCTTGTAGCTGGATTTGACGAACCCGCGAGCCGCATCACCCAAGTCACCCTTCGCGTAGTGGGGCAGTATGCGGTTCTTGTAACCTGAACGCATGCGCTTGCCTCGCACGGCTTGCTGCCCGACAAGGGCAGTCATTTGGATAACGTTGATGGGCTTGCCCCGCGCACCGGCTTCAGACATCATGAGCGCGGGGTTGAATTCGATTACGCTCTCACCGTAGTGAACGGTGCTGGTGTTGATGTGCTTCTTGACATTGTCCCAAGCATCGTTGCGCACGTTCTCGACGACATCCATAACTTGCTCTTCAAGCGTCTCGCGCAGCGTCTTTCCGGGCTGACGGGCAAGCTTTCCGTCCTTGTACTTCTTTACAAGCTTGTGTACTTCACGGCGCGCGTCCTTGTACTGAGCGTGTATTGCTTCAACTGCCTTTTCGGAGAGCTTGTAATCATTCAACGAAAGGGAAAGACCGAAATCTGTTGCGACGAGCACGGAAATACGCGTGATATGGTCGAGGTAATCGCTTGCTGCTACAGGGCCGTATTCTTCGAAGATGTGCTTCAACAAGGCATCGCTGGAACGCGAATCCACTATGCCCGAAATCATCTTGCCGTTCTTTATCACTACTTTGCCGTCCTCTACTTCAGCACCCTTCTTGAAGCGCCGGGTCTTGCACTCGAAGTTCATCTTTTCAGGCAAAAGCATTGAATAGAGTTCTCGACCGGAAATCTTGCTGCCCTTGAACTCGACCTTGGTTATTCCGCCTGCAGCTAAAAGGTTGCCAGCGTGCTCCTTGGTGAAGTTAACGCCTTTCTGCGTCATCAAGTACAAGCCCGATATCTGATCGTAGTCAGGGCCGATTAACGGGTTGCCGTGGCGGGGTGAGAGAATCTGTTCGCCGACATTCATCAGTATCTCGGCTTCAGCCTGCGCCTCTTCCGTCTGGGGAACGTGAATGTTCATTTCGTCTCCGTCGAAGTCTGCGTTGTACGGCGCGCAGTCTGCAACGTTGAAACGGAACGTCTTTCCATCTAGCACGCGCACGCGGTGGGCCATCATCGAGACCTTGTGCAAGGAGGGCTGGCGGTTGAAGACAACAATGTCGCCGTCCATAAGCTGGCGTTCGACGGTGTAACCGGCCACTATTTCGGCCAGAACTTCCTCTAGGTTGACGTCAACGAGCTTCTTTCGCTTGCCATCTGGGCGGATGATGTAGTTGACCTTGTCCATGCGGTCGCGAATCAATGCCTTGATATTCTCAATGTTCCACGGAGTCACGCTTACCGGCACGGTGAGCTCTCGGGCGATTTGCGTTGGAACGCCGAGTTCGTTGATTCCGAGCGTTGGATCGGGCGAGACAACGGTGCGTGCGCTAAAGTTGACGCGCTTACCCGAAAGATTATAACGGAAGCGACCTTCCTTGCCCTTGAGGCGCTGGAAGAGCGTCTTGAGTTGGCGACCATTGCGGTGCCGAGCGGGCGGAATACCCGCAGTCTCGTTGTCGAAGAAAGTAGTAACGTGATACTGCAGCAACTCCCACAAGTCTTCAATAATGAGTTGTGGTGCACCGGCGTCGATGTTCTCGCCGAGGCGTTGGTTGATGCGGATGATGTCCACGAGCTTGTGAGTCAAGTCGTCTTCACTGCGCTCACCAGTTTCAAGCGTGATTGAGGGACGGACGTTGACCGGCGGAACTAATAGCACGGTAAGAACCATCCACTCGGGGCGAACCTTGACGCCCAAACGCGCCAGACTCTCGTCACTTACGCGCTCGAGCCGCTCACGAATCTCGTTCGGCAACAAGCGTCGCTCGTCCTCGAAGAACGTGGTAGGCTTGATGAACTTTACCTTGCCCTGCTTTTCACCGCAGTGGGGGCACGTGGAAATGACTCTGGGCTTGTCAATCGTGCTCGACTCATCCAACAAACGCGAGCACTTGCGGCAAGTGGCCTTGAGCATTTGGTATATGTGGCGACCGAAACCGACGTGCAGTACCGGGCGAACGAGTTCAATATGACCAAAGAACCCAGTGCAGTTCTTCATGGTGTTGCCGTCAGTCTTGCATTTTAGACCGGGGTCGATGACGCCAAGGTGCTGGTCCATAAGGCCGCTTGGAATAGGGTAGCCGTCCTCGTCGTACGTGTCGGGAACGGTTACTTTTATTGTGCTGAGCTTGCGTATCTGCTCAGGGGAGTACAGGCCGAATTCAATTGAGTCAATGATTTTCATTCCATTACACCTATACCTTGTCGGTCAGCTTCAACTTGGGGAATATACCGATGCTCTTTATTTCGTCAAGCAAGAGCTTGAACGCATAAGACATCTCCACTTCCTTCAAGTTACCACTGTCGGAGAGCCTCGCTACACGGCGCTTGCGGATACGGTCGAAGTAGCCCGTATCACCGCTGTCTTCGTCAATCAACTGGACCGTCTTGTCAGAAGAATCAATCATTCTCTCGCGTAACAACAGAGCGCTACCGTAACCGATAAAGCAATCGCGCTCCATTTCGCCGAGACGCAAACCACCCACGCGGGCCCTGCCCTCGGTTGGCTGGTGCGTAAGCATCTGTACCGGCCCCCTGCTTCGCGCGTGCATCTTGAGCTTGACCAAGTGATGCAAGCGTTGATAGTAGATGGGCGCGATAAATATCTTGGCAGCCATCATGCGGCCGGTGCTACCGTCGTAAAGCGTTTCCTCGCCGCTCGACCGGAAGCCGTACTTCAAGAGCTCCTGCTCGAACATTTCTTCCTTCTCACCAGTAAACGCGGTGCCGTCGCGGATTTCGCCCGACATGGCCGCAGACTTTGCACCAAGCATTTCAAGCAAGTGCCCTGCGGTCATACGACCGGGGATTGCGTGCGGGTTGATAATGAGGTCGGGAACTATTCCCTCCCGCGTAAAGGGCATGTCTTCCTGGCGCAGGGTAATGGAGATGACTCCCTTCTGGCCAAAGCGGGAAGCGAACTTGTCACCAATCTCTGGAACGCACAAGTCACGCACGCGTACCTTGACATAGCGGTTGCCTGCAGTCGTCTGCGACATTAGTACCGCATCAACTATGCCCGTCTCATTGCTGCGCACGGTGATGGAAGATTCACGGCGCTTCTCGGTATCCATGTCAAGCGCGCTTATCTCCTTGAGGAAACGAGGCGGCGAAGTCTTGCCAACCAGCACGCTGTCACCGTTGACGAACGTCTCGGGCGTAGTAATTCCGTCCTCGCCCAAGTTTGCGTAAGCCTCCGGGCCCATATAACCTTGAACGAATTCCTGCGGAATTTCTAGGCGGTCGCGTTGCCCGCCGGGATAACGGCGTTCCTCGGTGGTGTAAGTGCGTAGGAAGACACTGCGCCCTAGCGCGCGCTCGATTGAGGAACGGCTTAGAACTACGGCGTCGTTCATGTTGAAGCCCTTGAACGACAGGACTGCAACAATAAAGTTCTGTCCACTGGGACGCTTGTCATTGCCGAGAATCCTGTAGGTGCGCGTCTGCACTAAAGGCTTTTGAGGGTAGAAAAGCACGTGCCCACGCGTGTCCGAGCGGAGGTTGAAGTTTGAAGCGTAGAGCCCCAGTGCCTGCTTAGTGTGCTGTGCCGCCATCAGTACACGGGGAGCCATGTTATACTCTGGGAAAGGCACCTGCGCGGAGGCATAGCCAAGAATACCTATCGGGTCGATTTCTACGTGAGTGTGGTGGCCGGTTATCTCCGCCTCACTCTGCGCGACGTTGGCGTTCTCCTCTTCCTCGGCGTCAAGGTATTCGATAATCCCTTTCTGAACGAGGTCGTTCCAAGAAAGTTCATTAGCCTCAATCTTGGCTTTAAGTTCAGGAGTGTAAAAGCTCTTGCTCGACTTTACCACTACGAGCGGGCGCGTGGCGCGGCCGCCGTCAGTGTTGATGAAGACTTCGTTCGTCCGCTTGTAGAACGCCACGTTGACGTGGTGATGCAGCTCACCGTTGCGCCGACGCGATCGCAACTCGTTGACGAGCTTGTCGCCGTCATCGTGGAATCCCGAAAACCTACCATTCAAGTAAACGCTTGATTTCATCATAATCACCTTATTCGGGCTTCATCGAGACGCCCAAACGCTTTAACGTGGTCTCGATGACTTGCTCGTCCTCTCCGGTCGTTACCTCGCAGAAAAGCGACAACGCTTTCACGAGTCCACAATTCGGCCCTTCAGGCGTCTCGTTCGGATCCAAACGGCCGTAGTGCGTACCGTGCAAATCACGCGCCTTATAGTGCGGGTGCTTCTTCGCGAGAGGCGAAATAACGCGGCGCATGAAACTCATGGCCGAAATAAAGTTATAGCGATCGAGCGGCTGCGAAACACCGGTGTGTCCGCCAACCCAGTTGCCAGTCGCCATGCTGTACTTGATGCGCTCGGTCAATGCATCGGGGCGCACGACTGCGAAAAGGCTCATCTTGCGCCCACGGACGTTCGCACGCTCCATCTGGTACGCAACATCCTTGACGAAGAACTGGAATGCGTAACGGAAGAGCTCTTCCATCAAGTTGCCGGCAATCTTCAGGCGCTTGTTAGCGTAGTGGTCCTTGTCCTCGACCGAACGCTTGCCGTAGGATACTAGAATGGAACGTTCGGCCATGCGGCCTAGGAAGAATGCTTTGGCGATGCGGCTGGACTCGTCCACACCGATGTGCGGCAACAGGTAACGGTCCAACAACAACTCTGCACGCCGGACCTGGTACTCTACGGGCTGTCCGGGCGCTGCGCGCTTGCCAATCGTCTCGAGCGCCTGCCGCTTGTTCTTGGCCTCGTCAAGCTCGAAGTTGACTTCAAGGTCGGCCACGACTTCCGGAACGTCCGTAAACGCGCTGAGGAGGCGGTCCTTCTGGTCTAGGCCTAGAGCCTTCATCACCAGAGTCAGTTCGATGGGCTTGCTGTAAGACGGTAACGTCACGCCGAGCTTGCCGTCGTTCGTGCGCTCTACCGTACAGCGGCCGCGGAAGCCTAAACGAGTTGAAAAAATCTTGGCCTCAACCATCTTGCCGTCCTTCTCCTTAGAGACGAGGATGCGGTTGGGCGCCAAGTCTTCTAGAATCATAAGCGTTTTTTCGGTGCCGTTGACGACGAAATAGCCGCCGGCATCCTGAGCATCCTCGCCCAGTTCCATTAATTCGTCGCGGCTCTTGCTGTTGAGGTAACAGAGCTTGGACTTCACCATTACGGGGAGCTCGCCGATGAATACTTCCTCGGTGCGCTTCTCGGAACCGTGGATGACCGGCGTCATTTCCAAAAACAAGGGCGCAGTATAGGACAGGTCGCGCATTCGCGCCTCCATTGGATAGAACAAGCGCGAGGAACCGTCGACTTCGATGATGCGCGGCTTTTCCACGCGTATCTTGCCGAGCTTCAAGACGAGTCCCTCGATTTGGGGCTCGATTACTTCCTGCGAATCAACCACCGACTGCAAGCCGTGCTCAACAAACTTATCGTAGGACTCGAGAAACTGTTTTACTAACGAGTTTTCGCGCAAATAATTAGCCGTAAGTTCTTCGTACGCCATTAGCTCCCACTCTCCCCGTTCTACATAACGCGCTGAAAGCGCAATTACGCATTAAATATTCTGCCGACGAAAAACGCCTATTCCACTACAATGCGGTAATAGGGCTCGATTTGTTTAGTGACACGGCTTTCGCGGTCGATGCGGATGACATCGCCAATCTTTACATCAATATCCTTGAGCGCAGGGTCCTCGATTGAGATTACGGGAAAACTCTCGATTTTCACGCCTAAACGCGCCGTAAGCTCCGCTAGCTCTGACTCAGATGCTATGCTGTGCTTGGGTACTAGATTGTTGCGGATATCCAAATGGCCGTCACTAAAGAGGTCGGTTTTCTGACAGGAAATAATAAGGTTACTGCTTATTTATAAAGGTTACGTCCGGAACGCGTCGATGGCGCGCCAATCAGTACTACCCGCCGCCCAAAGCACAAACCCTGAATGCTAGCCGGACTTGACGTAAAGAGTGCAAGCGCTTGCAACCTTCACCCAATAAGCCCCGCCTTCCTTGAGACGCACGGCTTTGCCGTAAGAGTTGGTTGAAGAAACGTACTCCAACGGCCCGCCAATAAAACTACAACCAGCAAGTGATGATACATCAAACTCGCCGCTGAACCCGCCGACTAGAGACCACCCGCCAGCCTTGAGCGGCACAAAGAAAGCCTGCTGAGCACCGCCCGCAAGCGTCACACTGCAATCCTGCAGCGTATACGCCCAGTACCCGGCAAACGGCGCCAAAGCAGCAAACGACGCAGGATAATACTTGCCACCATCAAAACCCCAGAGCCAAACATCGCCACAAGAACTAGCCTTTACTCCGAGGGATGCATACGGAACGCTCAAGAGATTCCAACCTCGGGACAATTTTAATGCGTGCCGGCCGGCAACGCTAGTGAGAAGCGGAGTTCTGGACGACGCAACACCATCCGACGCCACCAGAGTGAAAACGTTAGCACCAACTTGACTGTCAGTCGGCGTCCAGTGTATTGTCCGCGCGGCCTCGTCGAACCACGCACCCTGCGGTAGCAAATCCGGATAAACAACGACTGCATCAGCGTAATCCCCGCTAGGGTCAGGGGCATTGAAACCATCCGAAGCTGTAGCTGCAGGCAGACGGTAAGCCCAAGGCACGCCTGCCACTGCAGCTGGTAGCAGGAATTCGGGCAGAATTGGCGGGCTATCGCCGACTGGAGGGTTGCTCCGCATAAACGTAATAGCGTTGAAATAATCCATCGAAAGGTTCTCGCCAGTATAAATGTTCGACTGCGGCGGGCTGGCAAACACCCAGACGTACTCGTCAGCCATGCGCAGCCGCATTGAAAGGTTTGGTGCTATCGCTTCCGGCAGCCAATAATTATCCTTTGAAGCATTGAGGCGGGGAATATACTTTGTATTTGCAGTAGGTTGATTCAACCACATCGCGAAGCCGGTAGTTGCATTACCGTAATAACCTTGGTCAAGCTTGGGATAGATTGAACTGAATACAGTGGGCTCGCCGCGAGCCATGCTTCGCCAGATGGAAAGCCCCGCGCGCGAAGCGGATAAGTAAGTATTCTCCAAACCGTCCACAATCTTAGCTTTAGGAGCGCCCTCGTAAACGCCGCCTAGGAAAGCGTCCATGAGGTCTAAATTAGAATAGCCCGACGCACTAGGCCCTGATTTTTCATACCAATACCGTTCACGCGCTAAATTAGCCTGCGCGTAAGTAAGCAGTATAGTCATGTTCGGGTACTGTGCAGTAAGCGCCTGCGCGAACGCTTTTCCGCGTTTGCGCGCGAGGGCGCGAGCGCCGTCAAGCCCGAGAGCCGCCGCCCCGGCATCGCGACGCGCAAGTTCGGTATAATTGAAGCATTTTGTACTGTAGTCCTCAGTATCTAATATTATTCCTGCGGCGCCTGCCCGCTTGAGCGCCGCACCAGCGTCGGCCGCGTTGGCAGTAACATTAGCCCAAGCACCATCGTCCATAAAAGTAAAGAGCCACGCAGTGTACCTTGCACCATCGGTACCGTTAGCCGCCGACAACCCGGGACATACCCAGACCTGCTGGAGACTATTGCGGTAGAACTGCCGCGTGGAGGAGAGGTTGGCGAGCACGTCGATTGCAGGGTCGAAGATTGAATAATTTATACGGCTGCGCGTGAAAACCGAGTAAGCCATTGCCACCTGCGTGGAACCGGAATATACTGAGGTCGTATTGACGTAAGCCAGCCCGTCGAAACCGAGAGACTCCACGCGCGTCACTACTGGCAGCGTATCTGGATTTACTTGCATGTCCCCAGCCAGCTGTGCATAACCAGCGTCGCGGTTTGCAAGCGAATCTCCGTGCCAGAATAATATCAGCTTCTTTCCGTGCGCGGTGGCGTTATAGGGCAGATAGGGCCCGGAAGGAACCGGAGTAGCCGTCCACTGCCCTCCACCGGACACGATGACGGACGCGCTAACGCCGCGCACAGACAAAGAATAAACTCCGGAGTAACCGAAGTAGCCCGCAGGAACGGTCAAAGACATGTAGCCGCGCGCCGGAATCACGAGCGTGCGGCACGAACCGTTACCCCAATTATACAACCACGCATCACTGCCCGAGTGCTCCACCTTTACCGCGTCGTGGCACGAATCCAGCGTTATTGAAGCCGGGCCGCTCGACGACAAACGCAGCTGCACCGGCGAACCGGCACGAACCGTGCCCGCAACGGGTGAAATCGAGAGGCTAGCACGCACCGGATCGACCTTGACTGCTGCGAGCGCGTCAAAGTAGGCCTTGCCGACCCAATCGGGGAATTCGCAGTACTCGAAGTAGGGCTGCTCAAAAAGAATCGAGCCATTCCAGTAATCCTTCTTCAGATCATACGTACCGTTGTAAAGAGTGAAGAAGGGCGCGAACATGTCGGGCTGGTCGTATATGTAGACGCGGTCTGGCGAGAGGGTCTTAGCCGCCTTAAGCGCAAGCGAGAACGCGCGCGGCATCATGTACTCGTAGTGGATAGCGCAAGACAAATTCTTCAGAGAATCGTCGGGCAAACGGTACATCATAGTAGGCCAGAATGCTATCGCGACGGAAGCGTTAGCCTTGAAAAAATCTGGATTGGTGGCATTAGCCGCATATACCGACATTATTCCATCGCGCTCTGCCACAAGACTTGCAGGGTTAGACATGATGTACGTCTCTTGCGGCATGAGGCCAATCTTTCCTTTGCCGGCACAAGTCATGCCGCCGACAAAATCCACAATAAGGTCTAACTGGTTAAGCCGGCCAGCGGTAACTGGAATACCTGCCGGATTAATGTGCACGGTTATATTGGGGTACTCGTCGGTCAACGCAGTCATCAACTCGCAGCCGCGCTGCCTAGCCTTGACGCGAATCTCGGCCTCGGTGTGGCCCTTGTCCACAGCCTCGTAGGCGCGGTATTCAAAGAGCTGGGTTCTAGGCATTGTGATAACTGCTTGCCGCGTGCCGTCCACAACCCACGTGGCGTTGCATGACCGGTACCCACGGCTGTCGGTGTTGATTACCGCTTCACCGAAAATCGGAGTACCGCCAGTTGTGGCGCAGCCGGGGTTAATGGAACTGTCCCAGTTAGACTCGTTGGATAATGCATAGGCGTTAAATAATGCGCCCTCGCCGTCGAAATGAATGCCTTCATAACCCGCCTGCCGCAGAGCACGCGCCCAGTTACGCGCGTAAGTATTAGTCCACGCGTTCCACCCTGCGTCGTCGAACCACGCCGAGAGGCGCACGTCGGAACCCCCCCAGTATGCGGTATAACGGTGCATCAGGCCGCCAGTAAAACCGTTGCGCTGTAGAACCGATGCGTTAGCAAAAAGCGTCAGGTTAACCCAACCATCGCTGGACTCAAATGGCTGGACAAACTGCAACGCAGGCAACATCACGTACCCGTCAAAATACCTTGCGTAGAACGAAAGCGTAGAATCGTTGAAGAGGAAGCCCTTGTCAGAAGTATTGCTCAAATAATAGTACCTGGCATTCAGGTTAGCGGGCGCAACCGGCATCCCGTAGTAAACCGTCTTGGCGGGGAATATAACGGCAGCCGTGCCGTCGGCGGCCAAAGGCTCGGAAAGGATGCCTCCGGAGCACGAGACATTGTACGAATAAAGCCCGACGCCGGGCGGAACCAAGTACGCCTCATAGAGCCCGGATGATGCGTTGAAGGTCATGCCGCGCACCGAGCCGTTGAACGACAAAACGCACGATGCGCTGCGGACTGGCGCAAGGGATTCGAAGTCGGTGATGTTGGCATAAAGGCCCACTAGCTCGCCGGCAAGGCGCGCCTCGCGGTCGGAATCCGCCGAAACCGAGAGCACGTACCGCTGTTCTACGACGCGCACGCCATCCAAATAGAACTCGCTTATTATCGTGTCCTCGGGCGGGTCTACACGATAGGTCACAAGCATGTTCGTAGCATCAGCAGGCGCTACGAATGCCGAAGAGCCGAAACCGCTGCTCAAAGAGAACCGCTGCCACGACGCTGCGGCAGGCGCGACAACCAAGATATCGGCCTTAAATGCGTTGCCTACGGACTCAGGCGTGCCTTCCGCGAGGTAGGGATAAGTATACTTGTTTGCCATAGTCGTGTACCGAGAAAAGAGCGACTTGCCGTTGGACTGGAACTCCACAAAGAAACGGGAGGTATTCATTGGAGTGACCCCGATACCCGCGTAGTAGCTCCGCGCAGACTCGTTGGGCCCGCGGCCCAGCGCGTCAAAAGCGTACGCCTTGCCCCCTTCCACCGAAACGTTGACTATTAACTTGCCGTTACCACCCACAGCAACCGACGTTGACCTGCCGTCGGCGTTGTTGAACGTGCTCCGCACACTCATGAAGTGATAGTAATAATTACCGTCCGGCGTGTTGCCCGCCTCGCGCGCCACGCTTCCAGCAGGATAAAACCCGACCTTGAATCCATCCGCAACTTTGTTGCCCGCGATGGCATCACCAAAACCGTAGTCCGAGCCGTTGTCAAGCTCGAAACCAGAGTTTGGCACGAGGTTGACGCCGTAATCTGGAGCCGCGAGAACCAGCACCCCCGACAAGACTAGGAGTAGAAACGCGACATAAAGACGCACAACTACACTCTTAACCAATAATACGCTCGCCCCAAAAAGGTAACAGCCGACGAGAATAAAAACAAGCTCTTACCAACCGTAATACTGCGCCCTGGAGTACTTGAACGCCTCGAACACCGAGAAAAGGTTCTTAGTGAAAAGCAGGCCCGGCTGGGTCGCCAGAAGCTTGGCGCCGACCACCGCCTTATCCGCTGCCGAAAGCGTGCCAAGCTCGCTAGGGAAAGTAGAAACCATTGCAACTAGTTCGTCGTCGGACAACGCATAAAGACTATCCTTTCCCTTGACGAGCGGCGCGTAGTCCGGAAACTCTTTCTTCCAGAGCCGCTCGTACTCCGACAAGGATTGCTTCGAGTAATCATTCAACTCGACTGCGCGCTTGGCAATCTGAGCGGCGAACTTACCGCTCATCAAACCCAATTGCGTGCCGCCCTCGAATAAGGGGGAAGTAAAGCCAGCGGCATCGCCCACCAACAACAATCCATCCGAGAAAGTCACGGGCGAGGGCCCGCTAGCTGGAATGAGCCCGCCGAAAGTCTTGTTCACCACCTTGCCCGACCAGCCCATGCGCTTGACGAACTCGTCCAAATACTTCTTCGCATTATTGTTCTCATTGGTTACAAGGCCGACGTTGGCTCGCCCACCACTCTTGGGAATCATCCACAAATAGCCGTGCGGCGCAAGCTCGGGCCAAATATAGAAGTCAATGTAACCATCGCGCGGAATGTCCTGCAACTCGTACTGAACCCCGACCACGCTCGCGTAACGCGCATTGAGCTTCAACACCGTGGAAGAGAAGGACTGTATTCCCGTAGCGTCAATCAATAACTTGGCAGAGTACTCCTTACCGCCCGCCTTGAGCGTCCACATACCGTCAGCGCGCGAAGCAGCCGTAACACGGCCGCCCAAAATAACTTTAGCGCCAGCGGATTGGGCTTGGGCGATAATCCACTGCTCGAACTTGTGCTTCTCAAGCACGAAACCCGGCTCGGTGACAAGCACGCTCTTACCCTGCGGAAAGACAACGCGAATGCCTTTTGCCTCGCTCGAAACAGCGCTTGCAGGCAAATCAAAACCCATGCGCTGTACTGCCAATAAAGAGAGGCACTCACCGCAATGCACCGGTTCGCCAACCACCGCGTGCTCTTCGAGAACAAGGACTTTGAGGCCGAGCTTTGCCGCGTGCAACGCCGCACTCCCGCCTGCGGGACCCGCACCAATCACCGCAACATCAAAAACTTCAACCATTAACAACACGCCTTACAAATAACTGTGAACCGCGGTCATTTCCTTTCGGGGAGCCCCGCATTTAGGGCACTTTTCGGGCTCGTCACGCAGCACGCCGGG
>MNVH01000001.1 GCA_001871595.1 Candidatus Micrarchaeota archaeon CG1_02_55_22
AAGAAAGTCTTGCGTCATGCGGTAATCGCTGGGAATAAACAATTTCTCGTAGGACGGAAGCTCTTCGAGAGATACCCACCTTAATTCGCCTTCATCCGAGGACACCGCGCCGCCAGCGGAAGGATCGATAACACATATGAACAAAAGTTGGTGCAACGGCGGCTTGCCCGCGTCATTAACCATTTCGAACGCCACGCCCTTGAGCGCAACAAAGCACGCGTCAAGGCCAGTCTCTTCTTTCGCCTCGCGCAAAGCACACTGCTCAATAGTCTCGCCAGCATCCATCTTGCCGCCAACAAGCGACCACAAGCCTTTGAATGGCTCGCGGTTTCTCTTTAGCAAGAGTAATTTGCCGTCGCGGAAGATTCCAACGAGCACGATTAGCAAGACGTCCAATTCAACCGCCTAAAAGCTTTCCGCGGGCGAACTTCTTGTTGCCGCCGCCCTTCGCGCCTTTGGCTTGAATCAAACCGCTCGCGTCGAGGGGTGACTCGGTACCGCACGCGGCGACGATGACGCCGTCGCGGTTCCATACCACGCCGCAAAGCTTGGGCTTTTGGGCGATTATTGTTGCAACCTTCTCCAAGAGGCGGGGCGACAAGTTCAAGTCGCCTTGCTCGACGACGCCCTCATCGCTCCTTAATGCAAATTTTTCGCCGAGAGCGTCGGCTATTGCCTCCTGCGTGTGCTCCAACTCCTTGCCACGCTCCTTCCACTCGTTGAAGAGGCGCTTGATTGCGGGGGCGAGGTTTTCTGGAACGACCGAGAGCGTTGCCGTCGCTTCGGCCATGAGTGCTTGCTGTTGTTGTAGCCATTCAAGAGCGCGCGGCCCGGCCTTGTAACGCAGTCGCACGACGCCGTCCTGTATTGAATCAACGCCGACTATCTTTACGAAACCCACCTTGCTCGTGTCGCTCACGTGGATTCCGCCGCACGCCTGCACGTCGTAGCCCTGAATCTCGACGACGCGAATGCGCTTACCAATCGCGCCACCCCCCTGGTAGAGGCGGAAGCCGTACTTTTGCTCGGCGGCGCCGCGGTCCATTTCGCGCACGAATACGGGTATGGCGTCCATGATTTTCTCGTTGACGAGCGCCTCGATGCGATTGACTTCGTCAACGGTCAGGCGCTTGTAGTGAGTCAAGTCAACGTGGCCCTCGTCGAAATCCTTGTTGCTGCCGCATTGCCAGACGTGGCTTCCGAGTATGCGGTTTGCGGACTGTATCATCAAGTGTGTTGCAGTGTGGTGCCGCACGATGCTCTCACGGCGCGGCCAATCCACGCTGCAGCGGACGACTTGGCCTGTTTCGAGTTTCGAGGGCCCGTCAAGGTAGTGGACGATGACGCCCCCAATTTTCTTGACGTTGACGACTTTGTAGCCGCCGATGACGCCGTGGTCAGCCATCTGCCCGCCGCCCTCTGGATAGAAAATAGTGTTATCTAGAACAATCTTGTCGCCCTTGACGCCCAAGACTTTGGCGGAGAGCTCTCTCAGTAGAGGCTGCTCATAATAAACAGACCGCGTTTTCGACAATCCATCGAACTCGTTTTTGGCCGCGGCCTTCTTGTCCATCACGTGTTTTGCGGTGAGCGCGTCGTAGAATCCGGATGGAATCTCAACGTTCTTGCCCTGTTTTTTGGCAACGTCTTCCAATAGCTCGGGAGTAACCCCGTGGCTCTCGTAAAGCGTCGTCATCTCGGGAAGCGAAATCGATGAACCCTTTGAAAGTGTTTGCTCGGCGATTTTTCCTGCCTTTACCGCGCTGTCGGCGTACTTTACCTTCTCGTGGTCGAGTATTGCCAAGAGTTTTGGTAATGACTCAGCGAGTTCGGGGAAGAGCGGCTTGAGGTCTTGAGCATGCAGTTCCATGACGTCAGAGAGGGCGAAATCGAACCCGTAATCATCCATGAACGAGTAAGCACGACGGGCTAACACCCTAAGATTGTATCCGCCGGCTGCGTTGCTTGGCAAACCACCATCGGCGAGGGCGAACAACAGCGCGCGAGAGTGGTCGGCTATGGCGTAGATTGCCTGCATGGGTGCAATGTTGCGTTGCATGTCTTCGACGCTGATGCCTAGCGACTTCGCGATTTTTTCTCTTTCTTGACGCATATTAACCGTAGTCTCAACGTCGAGCGACGAGGCGAGTGTGGAATACTTTGCCAAGAGCTCGTGGTCGAACTCCAAACCCGACCGCTGTTTCATGAACTCGATTTCGCGCGGGAACACGGCGTCGTAGGCGGAGTTGTTGCCGTTGTAGTACCACAATAACCGTTCGAATCCCCAGCCAACGTCGATGACCTTCATATCGAGCGGCTCAAAGCCCTCTCCAGTAGTGGCACGGAACTCAGTGAACACGCTGTTGACCAGTTCGCTGCCGTGGGCGAATGATTCGATGCACGGGCCGAACGACGAGAAGTCGGGAATGCTCCAGACGTCTTCGCCGAAAGTAATGTCTTCTTTCGGTATCTCGAGCACTTCCCGCAGGAACTCGTAATTGTACTTTACGCAGTCGTCCTTCCAGTACGCCTCTTTATCACAGTTGAAGGCGTGCTGTCCGGCCATCATGAAGCACGAGAAATGCCTGCCGGTTATGCCAACGTTGGCAATGTCGTTGAATCGCAGACAAATCTGCGGAACGACGAGCGGGTTGGCAGGATACTCGAAGACGGTCTTGCCGTTTTCGAGTCGTTGGAAATCGACGATGCTCGCGATGGTGAAATACAAGTCGTCGCGCCAGCGAGAAATCACGGGATAACGCGGAGTGATTTCGTGGCCGCGCTTGGCAAAGAAATCAGAAAACTTTTTCCAGAAATCCGCGTAAGACTCGCGGCGGGGCTTGTCACGGAAAAAAGAGTATGGAGTGTGGCTAGAATCACCGCACTCGTCCTTACCGCTGGCAGTCCAGAAACCTTTTCCGCACTTGCTGCAATTCTTGCGTTCGAAGCCCTCGTCCTCGAAGAGCTTGACTTTATAGAACGAATCGTACTCGGCGGCAAACTTTTTGCGCAGGAAATCTTTGGATAACAACTAAAAACACCGCATTACTATAACGCGGCAACGTTTTTATTCTAAGAAGAATGGGTGGGAGGGGAGCCGTAGTCCGCCTTCTGTTGTCCACAGCATTCGACTAAGCGGCTCGATGGCCTTGCTCCAAGCGCGGCTCGTTTCAACCCCTTTGCCCGGACAGTGTCGCCTTGCGGCCCATTCGGCTCCGGGAAGGGTTATCGTTTCTGTTCCACGCTACCGCCTTAAACGGTGGCACTTGCGTGCCCATGCAACCTAATGGTTGGGAGGGCGGAACTTCCTCAGCTGCGCCCCTTTGACGGGAACGCTACCGACGGCTGTGCACTCCCCAGCCACCCGTACATAATATGGTTTAAATGGTATAAAAAGTCTCGGGCTTTAAGAACCCGAAAAATTAAAACAAAGGCAGGGGGCTTCAAACCCCCCGAGAAAGTCAGAACGTTTCTTCTTTTCTTTCATATTATTTGATTCACTCGAACAAACGGCGCACACGCGCCGCCCGAGCGTCTATCAAAACTTATTTCTTCTTCGCTTTCTTCTTCTTTGCTGCCACAGTGATTCACCCGTTTCGGATAAAAGCTTAATTGATTACACTGATTTGAATTTAAATCTTTCCTTGAAAGTTTTAGTGCGACAACCATGGAATCCAATGAATCAGATGCAGAGCTCGCGTTCTATTCAGCAATGTCACTACTCGGCCTAGTGGATTATTCGCTTGACTTCGCGTATAAGAAATATGCATCCATGCGCGCACGCGTCGAGGTGCACGGAAAAACAATAGAAGCGCGCGTCAGCGAAGGATTCCGCGCAGCACCGCAGGACGCGGTAATGGGACTCGCCTTGAACCTGCTCGAGCGCGTCTTCCACAAGAACGCCAACGCCGAGTACTACGCCCGCGCCTACAAATCGTTCATCAAGCGGCAATCAACCGCCGAACTCGACAAGAGCATGCGACGCAAGCGCACGCGAACAATGAATCCCGCAGGAAAGGTTTACGACTTAACGGAAATACTCGCGAACGTCAAAGCCAACTACCCGCCAGTATTCGGCGATACCACCGTAGTAGGAATCGGTTGGTCGCAACGCCTTGGGCGGCGCGTCTTAGGCATCCACGACGAAGCGCACAACATCATCGCCATAAACTCGCGCCTCGACGACGAGCGCGTTCCACGCTTCTTCATGGAATACCTAGTCTACCACGAACTCTTACACGCCAAGCACGGCGCAAAGTACGAACGCGGCGCTTCGATGCAGCGCAGAGTGCATACCAAGGAATTCCGCGACGACGAGAAACGCTTTGCGTATCTTGCCGAGGCCGAGCACTGGATAAAAACGCGCTGGCCGCCCCGCTGATTACGCAAAACGCAACCAATGACGAGGTTTTAATGCTTTTTCGTAGAAAGTTTTACTCAAAAGGTGGGCTCAATGGATAAAATCAACCGCGCCATAGTCGCGGAACTGCAAAAGAACTCGCGCAAGGCGTTTCTAGAAATAGCCAAGTCGCTCGGCGTGTCTGAAGGCACGATTCGCAACCGCGTCGGTAAATTGGTGAAGCACGGCGTGATAAAACGCTTTACTGTCGAATTGGGCGGTGTCGAACGCATAATGGCCATAATCGCCGTGCGAACCTCGGCGAACAGGAACACGCCCAACCTCTCGAGACAAATCAAGGCAATCTCGCCAAACATCGAGAGCGTCTACGAGACAAGCGGCAACTTCGACGTCTTTGCCATAGTCGCCTGCGAGAGCATCGGCGAATTCAACACGCTGCTTGAAAGAATACGCAACACTAAGGGCGTCATTGAAACGCAGACCTACATGGTGCTCGGCAAGGCCTAGAAAACGCGGCCAGTAAAACAAGCTTTTTAAGCCGCCCCGCATTAAGCCTACTGGTTATCATTTATGGCTCAACTTGAATTCTTCGGCATCGGAATCGACATAGTAGTAGTGGGCTTCGTGCTCCTCGCAATATTCTGCGTGATACTGTTTTTGGACAACATACTGAGCTACCGTAAGTACAAACTGCTCAAAGAACAGTTTGAGTACCTGAAAAACCAGACGGACTCCGAGAAAACAAAATCCATTCAGGAAATCTCCCTCTTATCCAGCAAAGTAGGCAAAGTCGAGACGCAGCTCAAGGAAACTACAGCCATGGCCGAGACAAGTTTTGGCATGCCCCAGACGCTCGAAGAAAAGCTCAAGGTGCTCGAAGAGCAGGAGAAGCGCATCGAGTCACTCGAAAAAGACTTGGAAGAAAAGCTCAAGAAGTCGCCCGGCACGATAGACAAGCTCGCGAAGACTGAAATAGCCCTGTCAAAGCGCGTCAGCGGCCTCAAGCACCTCAACGAGAATATGACGAAACAAAGAAAGCTCGTCGACGAACTTAAGCAAGACCACGCACGGCTGAAGAGGGAGTTCCACAAGCACGAAATCACGCCAATACACGTCACCGAAGGAATCGACAAGATGTCGCAGGACATCGACCGCGCGTACGCCGAAATATTCACCACCCAATCACACGTGAACACGCTCAAGAACAAGGTCAAGAAAGCCCAACGCCGCGTCACGCGGACGAGAGAGTTCACCGAAGACGAAGTCAAGAAACGCGTTGGCAAGAAAACGTTCAAAAAGACGGTCAAATCGGTTAGAAAGGATATCGATTACTTGAAGAACCGTGGCAAGGCAAAGGCGAAAGTCGCATCCCCAGCGCCGTCACAAGCACAACTGCCGCCCAAACTATAGTTTTTTCCACAAGTCGTTGAAGAAATCGCGGTAATAACCGGCGAACTGCTTCGAAGTAACTACGAATGCTTTGGGCTCGCCCTGCCAAGAAATCATCGCCACGCGGTCACCGAAAATCATGGTACCACAAGGCAGCCGCTGGGAAGCGAACTTAAACTTGTAGCCCTTGAGCTTGCTATAGTGTTCCAACTCGAACTCCCTCTGTTCAACCGGCGCGATAATCTTCACCGAAAGCTTGCGGGCAAGGCGGCGCTTGTTCTCCTGCTTAAAGAAACGGTTGGCACGCTCATCGCGGAACTCGTCCCCGACAGAGAAAGCCAGTAAAAGCTCACCCGCAGGAATCAAGGAACGCACCTCGTCGAAAAGGGTGAGCATACCCCCATAACCCGAATACACTTCAACCGACTCCGCGCTCGAAAGGCTTATCGGCTTCTGGGCCGACCACGCCCTAACCCAGGCCAGTTCTGATTCGAGTGAAGCGCGTTTTCGGTCTATAAAATCAATCAAACGGTTTGGAGGTAAAGCGCGGAAGCGTTTTATCTTGTTCTCCAAATGCCAAGCGACAAGACCCTTTTCAACCAACTTGTCAAGTGCGACGTATATTTTTGATGAATGGACGCCTGAAGCGGCGGCTAGCGGCCCAGTCGTAGAAGGGCCCAACCGGCAAAGCGCGCCGTAAGCCGCGGCCTCCGCGCGCGTCAAACCAATTCCTTCAAGCCGTTTAAAGTCCATTACTACCCCCCAAGGCGGAAATACAATACAAATTCTGGTCGCGCCAGAATATATTACTATTACAACGAGAGGGAGATTACAAATGGTCAAAATCACTAGCAAGCGCGTGGGGATAATAGCGCTAGTGGCGCTATTGCTCATAACAATCAGTATTACTATAATCCAACCAACTAACTCCCAGCAAGACGTCGTGCGCATCGGATTCATCGGCGGCATGTCCGGCTGGTCGGCTGAATTCGGTTCATACCAAGCAGTCGCGATGGCCGTCGACGAAATAAACGCGGCTGGCGGCATAAACGGAAAACGAATTGAGCTAATAGCAGAAGATGGCAAGTGCGCGGCTGGTCCAGCGATAACCGCCGCAGACAAGCTTATTCATGCGGATGGCGTAAAAATTATACTCGGCGGCCACTGCGGACCGGAAAGCATTGCCTTGGCGCCGATAGCAGAAGAAAACCAGGTACTAATGCTCGCGTCAATTTCTTCGACCACGAAGCTACCAGAAAACCGCACTTACTTGCTGCGCACATCATCGGCCGACTCTAAGGGCGCCGAGCCCGTGCTCGGCGCGCTGCGCTACTACAACGTAAGCAAACTAGCAGTTATTTACGAAATGACCGACTATGCGCAACCAATAGCAGAAAGGCTAGCCACGCAATTCACAGCGGCGGGCGGGGAAGCGTTCAAGTACCCGTACTTATTGGATAACACGGATTTCAAGACAATTATAGCCAAGGCGTCAGAAAACAACGCTCAAGCAGTATTCATTTCTCCGCACAGCCCCAAGACGCAGTACGCGCTTATCAAACAGTTACGTGAGTATGGCTGGGATAAGCCAATCTTTGGCAACGACCAGGCAGGCCAGACGCTCGCGTTCGCTGAATCGCCCGAACTACAGGAAGGAATAATGTTCGCCAACCCGACCTTCGACGAAGGCGCACCCAAGACCGCGGAATTCACGGCCAAGTACTGCGAAAAATATGGGACGAATGGTTTGCCTTACGGCGTGTGGACTGCCGAATCGTACGACGCGGCGTTCATTCTCGCAGACGCGGTAAGAAACGTCGGCGAAGACCCGGACGCGGTCAACGCGTACCTGCGCGGCCGCACGTATGACGGCGCGTCTGGAATAATAACGATAAACGAATACGGCGATGGCGAGAGGCCCTACGTGCTAAAAGTAGTCGGACCAAACGGAGAAATAATAGACTACAAATCGCCCGCAAGCTAGAGTTCGGGCTCGATTACTTCGTACTCTTTTCCGGCAACTAGCTCGATTGACTTCCGGATTTTTATCCTGCGCTTGCCCGCAGTTTCCTCGAACTCCGAGATTTCAGGGTACACCATGGGCAAGTACTCCATCGGCACCAAGAGCTCGTTCTTCTTCCTAAAATTGGCCTCGACGCCCTTCGCTTTTAACGCGGACTGTAAATCCAACATAAGCTGGTCGAGAAGCATAGCAAGAATACAGCTGAAAGCGAATAAAAGCGTTTGCGAGGCAAGGCTCGCGCTGAACGTATTGGTTAGAGAAGCGTTTGTGTGTGGCAAAGCTTTTTGGGGCTTTGTTCAAGCCGTGTAGGCAGATTATTGCAAAAGACTTTTATGAAACCGATGAACGGTTCTTATAGAGGCTCCCCACTCTTTTTATTTAGTTCTCCAAATCATTTTATCAGTGGAGTGATGGCTTTTCAGAGTGAGGATTACGGCCGTTAGTAACGGTTAGCTCACAACTCGCCTTGCGGCTTGAAGCTTACACTTCCGTTCTATCAAACCCATCTGCTATGGGAGGCCTAAGTCGTCTCGTTTCAGGTCGAGCTTCGTCCTTAGATGCTTTCAGGACTTATCTCAGAGCGCGTAGCTACGCAGCGATGCGTTGACACAACTGCAAAACCAGTGGCGCCGGTTCCCCGTTCCTCTCCTAAGCTGAGCACTGCTCTAATACGGCTTGTTTCTCCCGCAGGAAAATCAATTCACCGGAACGAGGTGATCCTTCCCTTTGGAAATATTGTTTTTTCTCGTGTCTTGTTGACTTTTTTTCATTGCCCCCTAACTATATCGCAGGAATTTTGGGACTTGAAAAGTCATCCGGACACGACTTAAGCGCGAATGCCGCGCAGCACTCATGTACTTAGAGAACCTTACCTTCAGACGACCAAACATTTCTAGGAGATGCCACCGAACTGTCTCGCGCATGTTACTCAAAAGCTTGGTTAAAGCTTCTAAGGCAATACTTTCAAAGTACTGCACCCAACCCTTATGTATTCGGATTGGCATGGACTATACCATCAACCTTCTCTTGCACGAAGGTGACCAGCGTATTAGCACTTGCCCTTGCAAATGCTCTCGGGCTCTGCGCCCTCAGTCTCTACAGGGATAAAGCGACACTTACATGAATCCACAATAGTATAGTCGCTTATTCCGGTTCTACTACGCCGGATATAACGATGTACGCAATTATTGTAGGTTCCATGTCGCTCATCTTCCCTCGGTATTACCATAACGCTGACAGTATTGTTAAGCGTTAAGGCTTCACCGATATGAGCTGGTTTAATTTTTCAAACTCTTACGAGTTAGCAACGCCAATTTGACGTTCTGAACCCAACTAACGTGGGTCTTTAATGGATGAACAACCCAACCCTTGGCGGCTCCTGCACCGCCAGGATGACCCGAGCCGATAGCGATGTATCAAACCGCGTGGTCGATATGAACTCTCGCACGCGACGAACCTGTTACCCCCGGGGTAGCTTGTCTGCCAGAAACAGCCCTCAAAAAAAGGGACATGTTTGTTCGTTAAGCCCTACTTTCGTACCTGCATACCATTTTGTTAAGTATACAGTCAATCCAACATTTGTCTTTGACCCTCTACAGTGCAGTTCTGACGCACTTGAGTTGAATTTTGGGCGCCTTTGTTTTCTTATCGAAGGCGTACCGCCCCAGTCAAACCACCTATCTGCAGCTGTCCGCGTGACGCGTTAGTAACGCAGTCAAAAAAGAGCAGTGTTACATTGTTGCCTATTGTACGACCGGAATCGCACA
Source organism: Candidatus Micrarchaeota archaeon CG1_02_55_22 (assembly GCA_001871595.1). Classification (GTDB taxonomy): domain Archaea; phylum Micrarchaeota; class Micrarchaeia; order Norongarragalinales; family UBA97; genus UBA97. Next base: position 9,539 of record MNVH01000001.1, read on the forward strand.
CATAACGGCTCCTGCTTACGCTGGGCATCCCCAACCGCGTTACAACAACAGACTGTGGTTAAGCTCCACGGGGTCTTCGTTTCCCCCTAGAAATCCTCGGCATGTTCACCGAGTAGTAGGTTCACCAGGTCTAAGATAGGGACAGCGGATCGCTCGTTACGCCATTCATGCGAGCCGCCAATTAAGCGGCGAGGTATTACGCTACCTTAAGCTATCAACTTCTTACGAAATTGTTTGGACTATATCTTCGCCCTACTTGGGCGTTCGGCGTATAGTCTCTGAGGAGCCCGCCCGCGCCCGAATAGTTTCGAGCACTTGGTCCAAGGAGTACCTGCGCTGCTTTCCGTTGCCGTTCATCTCGAACGACAACCGCGCGAGCTCCTCGAACCCTTTCAGAGTGGAATGTTTTCCTTCCTCAAGCCCGAGCACGATCTTCCTGAAGAGGGCGAAGTCTTTCGCCTTCAGGACCGGCTCGTACTTGTCGAAGAACGGTATGACCTTCTCCACGAGTTGCCTCCGGTTGTCAACCATGAACAGCTTAGTTCCCGGTTGGCCGGACTTCTCCATCACTCGGCCGCACGTCAGCGCCTGCTTGAATAGTTCAAGCACGTCCGTGCCTGCGTCGTTCTGGGTTACGTGGAACATTGGGTCTAGAGCGAAGCCGAACCTCGTGGTCGGCTCCTTTTTCAGGGAGATGCAGAAGCATCCCTCAGAATCTGCGACTCCGAGCAAATAGTACTTCAAGTACTTGAGTTTGCTTGGCGCGCTTGTCCCGTTCAATTTCAATCCACCTTAAGCGGTTTCCTGCTGATTATCCTTCAACCTTAAACGCTTTATTCCTTTCTCAGGAGCGTCCTCGTCGGGACTTCCAGCATATGGCCGAATTCGACAGACCCTTAAGTTGAGTCTCAGAGTTAGACCCGCTCTTTAGCAGTCCTTTGCTCCCTTGAAAAGGAGTTTGAGATACTGCCAGTGAGCAGGCGTCAGCCCCCGTACACAGTGTTTCCACCTAGCGGGGACTTGTGTTTTTGCTAAACAGTCGACGATCCCTGGTCATTGCAACCTAACCATCCCCTACGACATTGCTGTTTTCAAAGAAGGTTAGGCACCCCTTATCCCGAAGTTACGGGGCTAGTTTGCCGAATTCCCTTACCCTAGTTCTCCTGCCACGCCTTGGCTTTTTCTGCCAGGGCACCTGTACTGGTTCTTGGTACGATCTCTCAGAATACTTGCCACACCTTTTTCAGTGGCTCTTGGAATCCGTCCACCCTTGCGGGTAATTCAAGACTTGAGCTGGTGCTCCTCGTGACGAGACTTCCCAGCCCTGGTTCTTTTATACAGCGTCTCCGCTGCAGGACTTATCCAAAAGCGTCAGATGTGACCTAGCGTTGCCGCGCGCTCCTGAGAGGCACGTGAATGTTAACACGTTTCCCTTTCGACATCACGTTTACGTTTAGTCTTAGGATCGGCTTACTCTAGTCCGACTAACGTTGACTAGAAACCCTTGCCCTTGCGGCGTCCGGGATTCTCGCCCGGATTAGATGCTACTAGCACCAAGATCTTCATAACAACTCGCTCCACAGGAGATTACCCCCCTGCTTCTACGCAAGCCGTTCGCCCTTCTACTCCATCACCACTATTGTGGTGGGCTGTGGTATCGGTGAAATGCTTAGTCCCGAGAGTTTATAGCGCCGAAAACCTTGACGGGTCCGCTGTTACGCGTTGTTTAACGGATGGGAGCTTCTGTTCCTACCGCCCCGCTGTCTGAGGAATTCGACACCTTGCTGATTAACACTTAGCATCTACTTGGGGACCTTAACCACAGTGGGGGTCGTTCCCCCCTCGCCGTCCGGGCTTAACTCGGACAAGCCAACTCCCAGCTTCTACGGCGGTAATAGCTTCGGAGTTTGACAAGAGAGTGAGGATTTTACTCCCCGGTCTCTCAAATCGGTAGCTCTACCTATTACCTGCCTCCGCTGAGGCTGAACTGCGGTTCACTTCGAAGGGAACCCGCTAACGCCTGGTTCGTATGGACTTTAACCCCTAAACGCACGTCACCCGAGAGGATAGACCATCATCGGTTTCGGACTTCCACCATTCTGGAGAACGGCTTCATCCTGCGCACGCTTAGCTCACACAGGCTTCGGGTCTTACAATAGTGACTTAGAGCCAATTACGACTCTCCGCCTGGCCCTTGCGGGTTGCGCGGTTTCGCTTTCGCTATGCATAATGCTTGCCACTACCGTAAACTCCTTGGCTCTTGCTTCAAGAAGGATGGTAAAACGCCGTACCCTTGCGGGCCTTTATCGCCTTACCTTTTTGTAGCCGGCCAATTTCAGGCACTTTTAACCCCCCTTTCGGGGTGCTTTTCAAATTTCGCTCACGCTACGCTCAGTACGCTATCGGTCTTGAGTTATGTTTAGGGTTGGAAGTTTCTGCCTCCCACATTCACGCTGCCAAATCAGGCAACGCTACTCAGGTGACCAGCTCATGCTGTCGGACATTTCGCCTACGCGGCTATCACGCTTTATCGCAGAACTTTCCAGTTCTCTTCGGCTATGACGACACCATTAAACGCTGGACCTCAACACCACATACGTCGACGCCTCGCGGCGTCGCATTCGGTTTGCCCTATTCCGTTTTCGTTCGCACTACTAACGGTATCCCAATTGGTTTCTTTTCCTCCGCCTACTAAGATATTTCAATTCGGCGGGTCTTCGCGCCTATCGGCGCAATTCAGGTATCCGCGGGTCTAAGGATGCATGCTCCTCACCGCGGCTTATCGCAGCTTGCCACGCCTTTCATCGCTACTCAAGCCAATTCATCCACTGGCCGGCCTTGCTAGTAGCCTCTATAGAACCTATTATCGGTTTCTACTTTGGTCTTTTGCTTTTCTGCCTACACGGCTTCATGAACGCCCTAATTGCCAGACGAATCCGGCAACAAGACTCTGCCACTTGATTCACCGAAACGCCCAGGCAGGCGGTGTTACTCGGCGAACTGCTTCTCGCAATCCTCCGCGTTTGACGGCGAAGAATTACACGTGGACTCGACGGGATTTCCGTTGCAGCGGAACACAGGTAAGTGCCGCTTCCGCAGCATTTCGAACCCGTGACCTCCTGCTTGCAAAGCAGGCGCGCTACCACTGCGCTACGAGCCCATTTGACAAGTTTTTTCCATAAAGTTAAGTGCTTAGTCTTAGGAACGGCTTCCTATCTCCATTCTACGCACTTAGTTCGTGCGACCAATTGGAGGTGATCTAACCGCAGGTTCCCCTACGGTTACCTTGTTCACGTTGTTCCACATGTCGCCATGCGGCGTGGACTATATCATCTTCTCCAAGATGCGTTGTTTTACGGGATGTCTAGAACCTATGACTCTCGCAAAATCCGAATAAGATTTTGCGCCCACGAAAAACCGCCAATAATTGGGGTCTTCGCGAGTGCTCGGATTATGGATCTCTCCACAAGCTATTCCGAGCTCGGCCAAAAAACATTTTATTTCTTCAAGACTCTTCTTGTCTTTCTGACAGAAGTAAATGTACGGCCTTGAGCCGTTCAAAGGCACGCTCCCTTCGGCGTCGAAATATCCGCGAACGTATTCTGTTTTATCAGAAATCGAGGAAACCTCGAAACCTGAGAGAACCTTTCGCGAAAATTCAACCACGTAGACGGACCTTTTTGCGCCTTCTTTGTAAACCCATGCACGATAACCAAAAGACCTAATCAAACACGCCAAATAATTGACGTATTCGGGGTACTTTTGGGCTATCCGATAGGTATACTTTCGGACGCATCCGTCGTGGAGCGCACCAAGAATATAGGCTTTGGACATCCTTGCACCTTGAAGAGCTTCGCGTGTAGTCTCTGAGGCGCCCGGCATTATTCTCCCTTTCGGGAGTGGCTTGCCGGTTGCCTGCTGATTGACCCCACCTAGACCGTTGCCGGTTTAGGATGCATGGGTTATTCCAGCATATAGCGAAGTTTTTCCGCTGCCCTCGCGGGCTGCGGGTCGCAACAAATGTTTACGACTTAATCCTCCTCACCAAGCTCTAGCTCGAATCACCCTGAAAGGGCAAGCCTCACTAAAACCTAGCTTGGATGACTTGACGGGCGGTGTGTGCAAGGAGCGGGGACATATTCACCGCGCGATGATGACACGCGATTACTAGGGATTCCAACTTCATGGGGACGAGTTTCAGCCCCCAATCTGAACTGGGGCGGAGTTTAGGCGATTGCCTTCGCCTTTCGGCGTCGGAACGCATTGTCTCCGTCTTTGTATGCCACGTGTG
>MNVH01000054.1 GCA_001871595.1 Candidatus Micrarchaeota archaeon CG1_02_55_22
GGAGCCGCGGTGCTCGGCCCGATAAACATAGGCCACAACGTCCGCATCGGCGCCGGCGCCGTGGTGGTCAAGGACGTGCCAGACGAGACCACCGTGGTTGGCGTGCCGGGCCGCGTGATACGCCACCGGGGCGTCCGCGTGGGCAACACGCTCGAGCACGGCGACATCGACGACCCGCTTACCGAACGCCTCCGCAAAATCGAGGAAAGGCTGTCAAACCTAGAGGAAAGAAAATAACCCCGGACGCATATATACCCAACGGCAGAAGAAACCACGACGACGAGGAATAAAAAGCGAACGAGAGCGGGTTGCCGGTGGGTCCTACCGAGGCATTTGTATAACCAACCGGCAAGCAGGCCGCGATTAGTTTAATAGGCCCTGCAAGTAGGTGAATATCGTGACTACTGGCTCGCTTGCGATTGACGAGTTCGTACGACTGCTAAACAACAAAAAGAGACCAATCGCATTCACCGCTCATGCGCTGGAGCGCGCCAGGCAGCGACTGTTGCCGCAGCAAGTTCTGGAACAAGACTTGTCCGCCGGCCGACCCGTGGCCGCGTTCGAACAGGAAAGCGATAGCCCGAGCGAGAGAAAGTTCAGCGCGTATTACCTGCAACGGCCCGGCCTTTTTCATAGGTACGTGGTTACATTAAATAACGTGCTTCGGGTTATTACGGTAATGCGGACCAGCAAGGAACTACAAAGAATAGTGGCAGGCGACAAGTGATGAACCGGATGCAATACGACGAGGATTCAGACAGCCTTTACGTTACCATCAGCGCCAAGCCCGCGTACCTGACTGCGGAGATTAGCCCACGCATCGGGGTGGACGTCACCGCAGAAGGCAGGCCCGTAGGCGTGGAGATTCTCGAAGCCAGCAAGGTCGTCTCCGACTTGCTGCAGCGGAAGGTCGAACGAAGCGAAGTCAAGCGGCTGCTGTGCAGGATAAACGAGGATGACGCGATTTACCTCAACTTCACGCTCGGCAGCGAACACGCCGCGCTGGCCCTGCCCAAAGCATACAAAAGCCCGATACTCTAGTTCATGCACGAGTCTGCCGAGCCTATTCTGGCTCGTAATAGTAGAGGTAGCCGTCCTTGCTTCCGCCGTACAACCGGCCATTGAAGACCGTCAGAGTATAAACCCAAGCAACATCGTCGGGTGCTTCTGGAGAGTAACTACCCAAGCGGCCGGTGGAGTTCCAATTAAGCCCACCGGCATATATGTAAACGCTGCCGTTGTCCGCATCGGTGCCGCCATATAGCCGACCTTCGAATACCACAAGAGAGTTGACGTAATGCCCTTTCGCCCAAGCGCCCGGCCGGCGTCCAAGATGTTCCGCCCCAATAACGATAGACTGAGTTGTCAAGATTTGTTCCAGCGTACAGGACGCCGTCGTACACTGCAAAAGCAGATACGTCGAACGGGCCGGCTTTGCCAGCGTAAGCCCAAGTGTGGTTATCGTACCGATAGATTCGCCCCGAGACGTTTGTTCCTGCGAATAAACTGCCGTTGTAGACGCCCAAGTAATCTATGTCACTGCCGCGCGAGTCGGCTTCACCCCCAAAATCCAGGCGTCCAGTGTTCTCCCAAGCAAGACCGTCATAGCAATAGACTGCGCCCAACGCCGTTCCAGCGCACAATCGCCCGTCATATTCTTTTAGATAAGGTACGTCAATGAAATCAATGTTCGGGCTTACATCCGTCCAAGTCTCGCCACCCTCGTACCTATAAACGTGTGCAAGAGGATTCGACCCAAGAGCCGCGGCGTACAATCTGCCGCGGTACGTCGTTATAGTAAAAATTTTGGACTGGCTGCCCAACTGACCCGCGTATTGCAAATTGTGGTTCTCATCTAAGGCGTACACGCGAGCGGAATCGTTCGTCCCGATAAACAGACGTCCATTGTACACGGTGGAGGCGAGCGCGTAAAACACCGCACCATTCTGATTGGCCCGCACCCAATTACCTACTATTGATGGCGCGGTCAGATTTGTGATTGGCGCAGATGTAGGATTCCCCCCCCAGAAGCGCCTAAGAAACTCACGCGGTCTAAGCAACCAAAAAGCAGTACCGACAGCAATAACAGAAGCGAAGTTTTCATCATTTCACACGTAACAAAGAGCCGTTTTACTTGTTGGCCAGTGTCCTAGTCAGGTCGGTGATTGCGGCGGTCAGCGGGGCCATGGCGTTCGAGAATGCCTTTTCAAGCTTTTCGGGCAGGCCGAGCATGGCGCCAACGCCCTTGCTCGTCTGTTCGAGCATGAGCGAGCTGGCCAAATCGTTTAGTTCAAGCAGAATCACGGCGTGCGGGTTGTCCAGCCCGGTCAGCTCGCTTGCGCGGACGTCGATCGGAAAGTGGCGGTAGCAGTCCTCGTCCGCGCCCTTCAAGCCGTTTAGGTACTTGACGAGCTGCTCGCGAATCTCCTCGATTTGGCCGTCCTTCTCCGTGGCCAAGGCCACTACAACCCGATTCTTGTGTTCGAGGTCGTTGACGACGTTGCCACGCTTTATCCCCTGCGAGATGAGGAACGAGACGACTTGCGCGCGCATGCCTATTCGCTGGAGCTCGTGCCGCGACTCCAAATAAAACTTCTTTTCAGCCATAATCCCGAAAACCAATTAAACTATGGCAAGGCCAGTTAATCAATTTTTCGGGAGTGGGTTGCCGGCGGTCACAACCCCAAAATTAGTTCATACCAGAATGAAATGTAAACCGAATTATCCGACAAGTTTTAGGCACTACATTCCCCAAAGTATTCCAGTTTCTTGAACCGAGTAAATTCATACAAGTAAGAACAATCGCCAACTGCACTTTCGCACAAATTTCATTAAAGTGAAAAAATGGGGGTGGGGGTGGGTTACCCAAGGCCAACCCCTACAGATTATCCCGAAAAACGCATTTTGTGGAAAAACCAGCAAGAAATGTCTCGGAAAAATGAAACTACTCTTCCCACCACTTCGTGAATGGATCCTGGTAACGCTGCTCGCCGCGCCGACGCCGCGCACGAGGTTCTGGCAATTTACTAACTTCGGCCAAGCGCTTGAAGCCCTCAGCATGCTGGCTCAAAGTATACCTACGAGTCAAATCCGAGGGACTATAGACGCCGGCTTTAGCCAGCAACCCCTGCATAGCGGGAGACACTCCCTCACTATCGCGTGCAACCGGAAGATTCGACGGATAAAGCTGGCCAAGAAACCCGTACACTGCCGCCCCAAAGACTCTTCCGCGGCCTTCCCGACCCGGAATACCCTTTCGAAAAGGCGCTAATTTGCCCGAGCGGTCCCTAAAGATGTGATAAGGGTAAAACCGCTTTGCTTCGAGCTGCGGTGCAGAACCATAAAGAATTTGGCCAATTAACGAATCGGGCGGCCCGTATTTGAAGGCTGCAAACGGCAATTGCAGGCGTAAAGCGCTCGGGGCGGGTCTAAAAAGCAACTCACTAGCCGTTCTACCCAAAGGCGCGTCCACGATGGGCGCGGCTCGGAGTTCTTCCACAGTAAAATTAGGCCTATTAACAACGAAATGATGTATCGTCCAAGTACCTAGTAAAGGCGTTACATGGTGCAGTATATTCAAAGGAGGCCGAGGCATACAACAAACTAGCAAATCTAAACTAATAAAACAAACGTCAATTCATACGTGTAAGAACAAGGAAGCATTTTTATTAAAAGCCGAATTAATTAATTCTAGTTATTAATTGGGTGGTTGCATTGGCTCAAAAAGTTTTTCAAGTAAGCGAGGATTTGCATCGGCGCGTAAAAATCTTGGCGATTCACGAAAACAAGAAACTCGCAGAAATAGCAGAAAAATTGTTGGAAGTCGGGTTGGAGCACTACGAGCTCGAAAGCCAGAAAGGCAACCCAAAAAAATCGTTCGACGGCACAGTAAGGCACCCGTTCAGCGACCAAATCTAGTTCATAAGGATATGAATGATGACAAGAGAAGCACACGCACTCCTCGCATCAAAACTAATACAACAAACCCGATTGCACGCAATCAACAGCGAAGCCAGTTCGGTATACCGCTTCGGTCCGGAGGGCCTCGAACAGGCGGCCCGCGACCGCCAATACCGCGCGGGGCTCGTCAATGCGATAAGGCTCGAAATAGCGGAAGGGCCGAAAGAGTCCGACATTGAACTGTTCGAACGGAACGGGGAAATGCACGTCCCCGCAGACTTCTTCGCGTCAATCTCGCTCGACAACGCTGCCTTGACCGAGCTCAAACGGTACGAGGCATTATTATGCGACCGCGTGGCGCACAAGACGCAAGCGCAGGCGGAAACAATAGCCAAGAATATGGCGCTAAAGCGAGTAAACGGGGAACTAACGGTAAAACTCGAGGCGGCCTGCCGATCGGTTGTGATGCAAAGACGCCTACAAGGCAATCGAAAGATGGATTACCGCATTGAATACGTGCCCGGACGGCTGAGCACGTTCGAAGCCAACGAACCCCGGCGGGAACACGCCCACTGGAAGATACGATTCAGCCCTGACGCCGAGCAGCCCACTGCCTGAAAGCCCGAATAAAGACGCCTACTTGCAGGCTGCGAGCCGGACGCCCTCGTTCTTGAGCGCGCCCACAAAGGCCTTGTAATCAACTAATCCCTCACTGCTGCGTTCGGGCGGGAGGTAGTATATACGACGAGCAGACTCGTCAATCTTCACCTGCGGAGAAAGGGCATTATCACCGCGACCGACGATATCACTCTGCAAGCTAGCCACTTCGGACGCCATGCCATCGAACGTGCGGGACTCTAAACAAACAATAATCTGGCCGAAATCCTCACGAATCGAAGCCGACTCCAAAGACGGCTTCATGGCCTTGAAAAGGCGCTTTATGTCTGCTACGTACTGTTTCACTGCTTTGCACCTCGGGGTTGCTAGATCTTTAGACGGCCTAAATTTAGACCTACTTACTGGATTGCCAAAGACATAAAGCCAAACTAGTTAATAAGCATATCGATAATTAAACCAAAAAGACCAGAAAATAACAAACGAGGCCAAAAATAGCCCAAATCATTAATTCATACACGTATGAACTAAGACACTTCTCGACGATGCCCCCCAACCGAAGCCGAAACACCATCAAGAACAGCCAAACGCGGCCCGCGACCCGCCCGACCAGACACACTCTTTTCCTTTAGGTTTGACCAAAACACCCTAGCAGACTTGTCCCGCTTGCTTACCAAATATGCAAGCGCATCAGACAAGGACACGCGCCGGCCAAGACGAATTTGGAGCTTTCCAGCCGTCCCAGCAAGTTTTTCATAGGTTTTAATAGTTACCCTAATCGTCCTGTATCCAGCCATTGTAAATCACGACCACGTAGTGCCTAAAACTTAATTGTATACAAAACACGCAAAACATACATATAAATCTTGCGGCAAAAACAAGAAAAGTAGTGCCTAAGTGTAGTGCCTAAATCGTTAAAGCCAGCCCGAACGCAACAAAACCCGAAATCCTTCGTTTGCCAAAAAACGCCAGCGCAAACCTCCGTTTCACATAAAACTAGTACATGCACTCAAGAAAAGTTGCAAGCGCAGCCGGCGTGCGACGAAAACTCGGAGACCGGTTAGAAAAACGCGTAAAGCGCGCTGAAAAACGCCGTCCGGCTCCCGAAACGGCCAGAATGCCAATTTACGTGATAAAACAAGGAAAGAACGAGGAAAAAGATAGCAACGAGACGAAAATCTCCGGGAACCCACAAAAAAGCGCTCACCAATAGACAAAAAGCCTTGTTTAACGATTTAACGCCTCCTGCAACCGCGTTATTCAGTAAAACCTGGTTACCAAGGTATTTGGCGTGTAAAATCGATGCTAAAATCTCTCGGCAAGGCTAAGCAAACAAAATCAAGCTCAACCGATTACGCCCAAACGCCGAAAACGCTCTTCGGCACCACTACAAACGACAAAAAAGCCGTTTAAACCGTCAAAACCCCGCTTTTGGCATTCTAAAGCGGTTTGAGCTGTTTTTGTTCGAGATCCTAGTAATTAAGGGAATGCCGTCTGCGGTAGCGCCGCGCGATTAAGTAAGCAAGCACGAAAAAGCAGTGAACCAAAAAAGCAGTAAAAAACCGTTTTAGGGTACTATAACATGTTTTGAGCGGTTTCAAGGCGTCTGGATGCGGTTTTCTGGGCTAAACCTTGTGGTTCGAGGCTCGAACGCGCGTTTTTTGCGTGTGAAAAAACATTGCAAGGAAAATAAGAAACGAAAAAAAGTAGTTAGGCACTACAAAGTATTGTGGGTTCAAAAGGTTCAAAAAATCCCCGCCGCAAGTTCTATGCACGCAAAACGCGTTTTTCGCGTAAAAACTGTTATTTCGGAGTTTCAAGCCTTTTTGGAACTCTTTTTGTTGACGAACCTGGTGGGTCGCATTTTCTGGGTGGTCTTTCGCGTGTACCGCTATGAACCGACGCCTTAAATTTGTCGCCACGCATATTAGTGCAGAGCAGTTTTGTTAGTCTAGAGGGCCACGGAGGCGTTTAACGCATTCCGTCGGCCCATTGGCTTTTTACGTGGTGTTATGGCTAGCGGCTTTGAGATGCTTGATTCGCGCGTTTGCAGGCTAGCGGAAGCCCGTTTCGGCTTGCCAACCTCCATACAGTCAAAGGTTTTCCCCGAAATCACTGCAGGGCGCAACGTTTTAGCGGTTGCGCCAACGGGTTTCGGTAAAATGGAGTCGGCTTTCCTCCCTCTAGTGAGCCGAGTCCTACAACGTAGTGACGCTGGCGAGAAGGATGGCATCATGGCGTTATACATCACGCCGTTAAAAGCGCTTAACCGGGACATGTTCCTGCGAATGGAACGCTGGTGCAGGCCCCTAGGCGTGTCGTTCGGTGTTCGCCACGGCGATACGACGCAGACGGAACGCGCAAAACAACGCGATGCACCCCCAATGGTGATGGTTACCACGCCGGAGAGCCTTTGTGCCTTGCTGATAGCGCCCAAACTACGCGATTCGCTTGCAAAGGTCGAGATTGTAGTCGTTGACGAGGTCCATGAATTGATTGATTCCAAACGCGGGAGTCAACTTTCACTCGCACTCGAACGCCTGCAAGCGCGTTGCGGCAAGTTGCAGCGCGTTGGCTTGAGCGCGACAGTGGGAGACGTCGAAAAGACCGCCGAATTCATTTCCAACAACACGGTTGTTTGCCGCGTTGATTTAGCGCGAAAGACCGAGTTGCGCGTAGAATGTCCGACCGAAAGAGAAAACGAGTTAACAAATTCGTTGAAGCTCTCGGACGCGGCTGCAGGGCGGGTCTCGCGACTTGCCGAACTAATCAAGGACAGCGATGCCAGCCTTGTATTCGTGAACACGCGCTCCACTGCTGAATCGCTTGCCGCCATGCTCTACCAATCACCAGAACTAAAGAAAATCGTAGGAGTACACCACGGTTCGCTGGCACGAGATGACCGCGTAAAAACCGAGTCCGATTTCAAGGCGGGTGGCTCGTTGAAGAGCATTGTCTGCACCAGCTCGCTCGAATTGGGAATCGACATCGGTGCGGTAGACTTGACCGTGCAATACCACTCGCCGCGCCAAGTCACACGCCTATTGCAGCGCGTTGGCCGCAGCGGCCACCACAAGGACAAGACATCGAAAGGCGTTATCGTTGCGCTCGACGGAATTGACTGCGCCGAAGCAGCGGTATTATGCAACCGCGCTCACGCCGGAAAACTCGAGGGTGTCACAATCCCACCACAACCGCTCGATGTGTTGGCCCACCAGCTCGTCGGGTTATGCCTCGACTCGCCGGACGAACGCGTTGATGCGGCCAAGGCGTTCGCGTTGGTGCGGCGCGCCTCGCCCTACAAACGACTGGAGTACGCAGACTTTCTCGCGGTGGCCGCCCAGCTCAAAGCACAACGGCTACTCTCGGCAAACGCGGATTGGAGTGTTCTGGCGACGACGCGGGCGAGCAAGCTGTACTACTACTGGAACCTTTCCACCATTCGCAGCCAGAGAAAGTTCTTCGTCAAGGACGCCGAGAAGCGCCGCAGCGTGGCGTTGCTCGACGAAGAGTTCGTAGCTGAATACGTTACCGAGGGCGGAGTATTCATCACTCACGGCGTGCCTTGGAAGGTTCTTGCCGTCACCGACGATGAGGTAATAGTCGAACGAAGCAGCGACTATTCCGCGGCGGTACCTGACTGGGTGGGTGAAGAGATTCCCGTCACATACGACGTCGCACAAGACGTGGCGGAATTGCTCGGTAAAGCAAAGAACGCGGACTTGAAGCGCGAGTATTGTTGCGCGCCCGACGCGGACCGAGAAATATCCTCGTACTCGAAAAAAATCTCGAAGAGTTTTGTTCCACGCCGGAAAGCCTGGTTCCTCGAAGAACGCGGCCGCACCCTAGTCGTTCATTCCTTCGCCGGCACGCGCGCCAACGAGACGATTTCACGCATTCTCACTAGCCTGCTCACCGAATCTTTCAAGTGCTCGGTTTACAGCCGCGTTTCAGCTTACTCCATTGCCTTCGAGACGTCCAAGCCCATCGCACTCAACGAATTTAGAATGCTGGTCCGCAGCGTTTCCGGCGGTTCGGCCGAAAGCATCATCAACCGCATCATTCCTTCAACCGCGCTATTCCGTTTTCGCTTCGTCGACGTGGGACGCAGGTTCGGTTTCATCCGCCAAGACGCGGACCTACGCGGCGCCAGCATCAAACGCATAATCGAAACGCAACGCAACGGCCCGATCTGGAAGGAAGCATTATCGGAAGCGTTGATTGAAAAACTCGATGTACCCCTTGCCCGCAAGCTTTTTGCCGAAGTCCAATCTGGAGCTATTGCGCTTGAGAACGTCGCTGGTTCATCCCTGCTTACGGGAGAATTTCTTGACGCGTACACTGCGCGCGAAGGCATGGCCCCTGCCGAGCCGACTGACGCGCTAATCACCTCGTTCAAGAACAACCTTCTTGCCGAAAAGACGGGTTTCTTGTGCAACTACTGCCACAACACTTTTTCCAAGAAGAATTCCGAACTGGGCGCGGCGGTGAAATGCCCGATTTGCAAGTCAACGCAACTGACAACAGACAGATACAGCGAAGTCGTCAGCAAATTCTTGAACGGCGCGCGCCTGACGCGAGAGGAAACAAAACAACTCGCGGAAGCACGGCGGGTCGAATCCCTAATCAACGCGTACGGCGGCAAAGCACTCATCGCGCTCGCCACTTACGGGGTGGGGCCCGAGACCGCCGTGCGCGTCCTCTCACGGCTGCATTCAAGCGACTACGCGTTCTACCTCGATTTACTTGACGCACAAAAGAGTTTCCTGCGCACGCGACAATTCTGGCGCGTGTGACTCGTACAACAAGATTTAAAACCAGTCAGCGTAATGGTTTCGTGAACAAACCGATATTGCTATTTGCATTGTCTTTCCTGCTTCTCGCCGGCTGCGTTGCTAGACCTGTTGGCCAAGGAAACTACGCGTGCCCCGACGGGACAAAGACTACCAACTTAGCACTATGCGATTATTTGAACGATAAATACAATGCCACTAAACCAGCGCTTGACAAGTTCGGCAACCTGCCAGCATTCAACAATAATGCAGGAAACGAGGACACGCCGCCCGCATTACCGGACGGTAGCACGCCCGAAGAACTAGATGGCACGAACACGAACCCCAACTTTTGGACGGGCAGCGGCTCAAGCAGTGGAACCAACTACCCCGGCACAACAACGGCGACGCCTACCGCAACACCAACGCCACTCGTTCCGCCCGCGCCACCCGCTCCACCGAGCGACGTACTAGCACCACCAGCCCCACCAACCTAGAAACGTAGAAAACGCTTGAAGAAACGCGTTACCGGACCGGGTTTTTGCCCGACGGCAACTTCTTTCCCAATCGGATAATATACCTCGACTAAGTCGTAGTCGGGCGGCGAGGGCGGGGCACGCTCGGTAATCCGAACGCTTCGCTCTTCAAGTATTCTGGGCTTCAAGAAACCACTCTCGGCATGCGCCGCTGCGGAACGTCTTCCCGCGTCAACACGTCAGGGTGCTGGCGGAAGTACTCTGCGGCCACGGGATCGAGCGGGTCTGCCGGATTAGGATTCTCCAGCAACTGCTTCAACCCCGCATACACATCGGCAAGGCCCTGGGTTGCCGCCCACTCGTTAAGTAATTGAATGCAAACCCGCCCGTCTTCAGCGCGAATGTTAGGGTGGAAGATGGGCGTTATCCACGCAACTTCAAGACCACCCGCATAAGGATAACTGCGCAAAATATGCAGCCTCACCTTGTGCTTGTCAATAACAATTATAACGCCGTTCTCTTTCGCCAATCCTTTGGCGGACAACTCGAAAGTGCACTCAGTACGGTCAAGGTTGGAAGTGAAAGGAATCTTTAACCGCTCGAGTTCGGCGTACTCGGCGTCAAGGCGACGCCTAAATATTGCGTCCGGAAGCTGCGGCATTCAACCACCCGTAGGGTCTGGAATGAGTAGGAGCTTAGAACCCTCGGCCACTCCCGCGTCCTTGAGCTGCAAATCCGGATTGAGTATCTTATTATCCTCGGTCGCGATGACAAACCGGTCCTTCAACTGCAAACTCTCCACCAGAACCTCGAGTATCGAAGAAACAGTAAAGTCGGGCTCCACCGCGAGGACGACTTCCTTTCCCGACGTCGAGTGAAAAACGGTAATCTTGAATTCAGCCAAAAAAAACACCCCTAAACGCGGCGCCCCGCGACGAACGTATTTTATTACCGCCCATTATTTAATACGTTGTAGATGGACAAGCCCCGCATAATTGCTGTTGCCAACAGGGGCGAAGAACGCCCACCCAATTTACCAGCTCCCGCACTCACCGACCTAGAAAAGAGCGTGCTCGAAAGAATGGTTGACCGCGGCGAGATGACGCCCGAAGAATACGAACAAGAAACCGGAGAGAAACCCACGAAAAAAACCACGCCCCCCAAAGACACACCGCAACCAACACAAACTCCCGAACCAGTACAAACACCAGCCACCGAAGAACCAAAAGGGCCTATTGAACAGCCGCCTGCACAAACCGAACTACCAACTGAGCCAGCACCTGCGCCCGAAGAACCAAAAGAAGAACCCAAAGACGCGATCGAACAGCCGGCAGTAACCAAACAACCCGCGACGCCAACCCCACCAATAGAAGACTCGCTCACCGAAGCCGACTTGGATAAGGACGGAGAAGAGCTCGCCGAAGAAATCGATGACAAACCGCGCATCGTCTCGCAAACCACGCCGCGCGAGCGGGAAGTAAAGGAGATTGACGAGATTGCGCGCGAAAACGCTTCACGGGACATCGCGCCAGTAACGCGCAACGTAGAACAACCGTTAACCTACTCGACTGATGAAGAGAAAGCGCGCGCAGTAGAACAAGCAAAACGGTTGTACGCGGAACGACGGAAACGCTCGAGCCCGTGGCACGCGCTCAAGCGCATCTTTGGAATGGCGAAGGAATAATGGTTCTCGAAGCGTACGTTGAGGAAAGCGTGATGCGGCAAGCCGAAGCGCTCGCAATCGAAGCGGGAAAGAAAGGCAACGAATCCATGGGCCTCCTAATCGGAAGCGTTGCACGGCACGAAGGAAACACCTACGTAATCGCCGACCGCTTCGCAACAGCACACAACTCGGAGAGCCCGATAATGGTGCGCTTCGAAAACGACGCTTTCCCCGACTTAGCGCGCCAGATAAATTCCGCGAACGGCATCGTGGTCGGCTGGATTCACTCACACCCAGGCTACGGATGCTTCCTCAGCGCCACCGACATTTCAACCCAGAAGAAATACTTCAACGAAACATTCAGCGTGGCATTCGTAATAGACCCGTACAAGCGCGACGAGAACGGACAAATCCTCAAGCGCGCGTTCAAACTTACAAATGGAAACAACTATAGAGAAGCCGGCTTCGCAGTCTACCACAAAAAAGCGTAGAAGCACGAAACCGAAACTCACCACATTCGACAAGGATATCTTCATCCTTATCCGCCGCGGCACCCAAACAATCGCCGAACTAACAACAGCGACAGGCGTCGACGCGGCCGAGACATGCAAGCGTCTCCTGCAGTTGGAGAAACAAAAACTGGTCTCTTTCGACGCAGCAAATCCTGAACGCGTCAACCTAACAATCAAAGGCTACAACTCGTTCACGCCAGCAGCGCTCGAAACGTCTTCGGAAAAGAAGGCAAAGAAAGCCATTGCAAAAAAAATGCCAACGCAAACCATCCAAACCGCTCCTGCACAACCGCTCGAACCCGAAACCACTCAACCAGCTCAAACCTCTTCGGAAAAGGAAGCCGCTCCCCGCATCGACTTGAGCGAGATGCTCGCCCGCGGCGCACCGCGGAACGACGACGCCCAAAAAACCATTGCGCAGCCAGCGCCTTTCAATATACAGCAATCCACTCCCGCTAAAACACAACCAACACCGCCCGCCCGAACTAGACAAACGCCGCCCGCCGAACAAAAGCAGTCCGAACGCTGCGCGCTCTGCAAGGGCGAGTTCGTCATCACAGTCAAAGGCGACCAAGCAAAGTACGCGCACTGCCACCACTGCGGCGCGGCGTACCACAAGGACTGCCACGAAACAATGATTACCGACGGCGGCGCCTGCCTACACTGCGGCCGCAAACTCGAAGCAGTCATGGACAAACGCAGCTACGATGTAGTCAAACAACTAAAAGACGCATTCGAATGACACCCAACACGCGTTAAGACTAGTCGACGTATACATTTCCTTGCGCGACGTTGGTCAAGTCGTCGTAGTACGAGTACACGCCGGGCACGTTGAACGTTTTCTTGAACGTCTGCTTGCCGCCAATCGTTCCTGAATAGAATGATTCGGGCGCGCCCTCGCGGCTCCTCACCGAATGCAACCTGCCATCCTGATTAGTCCACGTCACAGTCGCACCCATGGAAACACGAATAGATTCAGGGCTGAAGGACGAATAGAGAATATCGACCGCGTCGGCGGCAACTGCTTCAAGCGTCGGAGATGGCGAGGGAGAAAAAACTTCACCGTCAGCCACGGGCGAAGCCGTGGCCTCGCCAATCACACTTCCGGAAGGCGTTGGTGAAGCCGCCGGCACGTCTTCAATGCAACCTAAAACCAAGAACGATGAAAGCAATAACACTGCTAAAACGAACTTCAACAAAACCACCTAACAACTAGTTCGCTCTACAAGTTAAAAGCAGTTACGCTAATCCGTTATCCGTGTACTGGGCACGATTTCCGCTTGGAAACCGAGAACACGCTGAACTTGTTCGACAACCCGTTGAAGAACGCATACTTTCCCACGAGCGAATCAGCTGGAAAGCCTTGCCCGCCGTGGGCGAGCTTGACGAACTCGTTCACCTGCAAAGCGGCAACCACCGCGGTCGTAGTCGGCAGTGCAGGCATCTTCGGATCTACAAGGTCAAGCATCTCGCCCGTACACGAGTACTTTCTCCAAAGCAACTGGTAATCGCGCTTGTTCACACTGCACTCCAAGCAAGGTGACGGCGACGCTACGACCTGCACTTTACCACTAAAACCAGTCGTACCGCCATCAATCAAAGCCACGTGCCCGTAAGCGTGCGCATTAACATGCAGCCGCGCACCCAAGTTGTCCAAGCACGCAAAAGCGTAGTCAAACCGCCCGGAAAAGTAGATGTCCGCCGGAAGCAATTCAAGGTTCTTCACAATAGCGTTCACCCGCGCCAACGGATTGACTTCTGTTGCGCGACGCGCAATCACTGTTGCCTTGTAATTCTCGTTTTCCGCATCAGCAGGCGTAAAGAAGACACACCTATTCAAGTTAGCTCTAACAACGCGGTCGTAATCGACAATCGTAATGTCTTTGACGCCCAACTGAAGCAGATTTTTTACTACTTCGTTGCCCAACGCACCAGCGCCAAAAACAAGACACCGCGCTCCTTCAACGTTTTCCTGCCGCCAGCCCGAGACGCGTTTCTGCCTATCCCACTGGTCGGAATCAATACCCATAGCCACGCATTTGTACAGGCAACCAATAAATGGTTTTGCGAACTAACCGTTTACATGAACAAACAGCGAGTGTGGCTCAGCCTAGTCGCAGCCAACGTAATAATCTACTTACTACAGCTAGGAACGAGCGGCGGCTTCGACCAACTATTCATGCTCTCAGGCTCCACCGTCGCGGCAAGACCGTGGACACTAATCACGTCAATGTTCCTGCACGGCAGCATACTCCACTTGCTGCTCAACATGTGGGCACTCTTCGTCTTCGGCAGCCTCCTCGAACCCAAGATAGGCGCCAAAAAGTTCCTAGCAGTCTACTTTGTTGCAGGATTGCTCGCCAACGCAGCATTCCTAGCATTCTATCCGGCCAACATCTTCGGCCTCGGCGCGTCCGGCGCGATATTCGGCATCATCGGCGCACTCACTGTACTCGAACCAAACATCCAACTCCTAGTATTCTTCATCCCCATGCCGCTCTGGATAGCAGCAATACTCTGGGCACTCTACGACCTCGTGCTGTTACAGGCGCCCGGCAGCGCAATCGCCAATGCTGCGCATTTGGGCGGACTCGCGGCAGGACTAGCCGCAGGATACTACTTGAAGAGCCGGGACAAGACAGTGGAAGAAGACGTCTGGGCCTACTCGCGCTCGCGAGGATACTAACTTACCACTCATTCAATCGCCGCTGTCTAAGTATCGTGCTCTTCTCGATGTACGCCGAAATAGGCCTTTTCAAGCGCGTTGCTAGTACGGCGAGCGCCTCGCGCAGCGTTGAACACTTCGTCGGCGGGGTCTGCATCGCGTGCCTCGAGTTCTCGCGCACCTCCCACACGCCAACCGGCACAGTATACCCTTCTCCGATTTCACGGAAAACGATGGCACGAGCCTGCCGGCGCATCCGGTGAAGGGCCTCGATTACGCCCAAGCGCCCCGCATAGTACCCGCCGCCCTCACTCTCGGCGTACTTTGTCCTTCCCGCAAAGGGCTCGTACTCATGCTCTATCGCGCCAGTGGACTGGACCGCCCACGGCGTGGAGGGCGCCCACGACTCGAACTGCTCGAACTCCCAAGCACCCGGCAACAAGAGTATCTCGAAATGGTTGTCCAAAAACGTATTCGAATAGATTCGAAAATCGTTGATGTGCGGGTACTCGCGCACTTTCTGCAACAACTGCTTGCCGATCATGTCGTCGGACGCGGTAATGCTCCACTTTGTGGGCACGAGCTTCTTGTTCACACCCAATACCCCCGCGCTCAAGATCTTCTGGATATAATAGAAATCAAACCGCTTCAACAGTTCAGGCAACGCCTTGCGCACGAGCAACTTCTCCTCCACGAGCGCGTCAACCTTCGGCGAAATCACAGGATTACCGACAAGCTTGAACCGGCGAATATCCCCGCTGGGCCCCATTGGCTGGCTTGTCGGCGAAAAATTATACGAGAAAGTAGGGCGCTTGGTAAAATCGACTTCCACATCAACCGACCGCGACGAGAGCACGGAGTCCTGCAATTGAGAGAGGAAAACGCTCTGCTCCGACACCGCATGCTGCTTCTTTCCACGTACAAGGCTGGTAGCAAAACCAACTATTTCGCCATAATCCCGGCCGTACCACGACGCGGGCGAAGAAAAGAAATCAGCATCCATACAGTCAGAAACTGATACAAGCGGCCCCACCATGACTTTCGGATAACCGTATTCGCCCACGAACGCGTTCGGGGGCGTGGGCCCGAAAACATTCTCGCCAACCCGCCGCTCGACGTCGGGTGCAGTCAACAAAGACGAAAGAATGGGAGAAGCCTTGGTGCCCCAGTAAAGCTGCCCGTTGTAGCGTACGGCGACCTGGCTGCCAAAGCGCACTACCTCCAAGTCCTTGAATACCGAACGCTTCGGAATGGACAAACGCCGGTTAAGCGACACACCCTGCATAAGCACATTTCCCAATAAATAGCTAATAAGCCTTGCGAGGCCACCTTGCCGCCGCCAAGCAAGCAAAAACAGGCGTAAAAGACAACAACCCAGTGAAGCCTCATACGACTATCATATAAGCCCCCTAAAAAAGGTAGTAAAAAACCCGTTTCACCAAGAAAGCCTTTTACGAGCCTCTTATAACCCATATAAGCCTTTTACAGCTCTTTTACAAGCCTTTTACGCTAAAATAGTGGAATCGTAGGCCTTTTATATCTCCCTTCCCAGACTCTTACGTAAGTTTGGTGGAAGAACAATGTCTGAAAACGCTTCAATATTCAATGCGAAGGATAAACTCCTCGAAAGCCTCGGCTGGCGGGAGAACCCATTCATCAAAGACCTCCGCATTTACGACAAGGACTCGTTTATGAAGTATTACTGCCCGCTCGACGGCGAAAAACTCCTCTCCAAGCTTGCTTTCGACACCAAGGCAGTCATGTTCATAGGCCCCAAGGGTGTTGGCAAGACGTCAGCAATGTACTACGCATTCTACTCGATTCCCCGCGACGAGTTCGACGTAATAATGTTCAAGCACCCGCCTTCGAGCCTTACCGAACTAGCCCACGAAAGCGGAATACTAAAGCCTAAAGGCATCATGGGCGCGTTGAGCGGGCTGCTCGGCAAGAAGAACGAATCAGTGACGCGCACCGCAGTGATAGATGCCTTGCGCGAGAACGCGAAGAAGACGGTTTTCTTCCTCGACGAGGCACACCTCGAAGTGAATCCCGAGATGTACATGGAATTCAAGTACCTCCTCGACGATGTGCCCAACTTGCGCCTCGTAGTGTGCGCGCTCAGCCGGGAAAAATTCCCTGATTCGCTCATGCACCTGGTTGGCGAAAACAACATTTTCGACCGCAAGGGCTTCAGCCGCGACGAGATGATTGAGATAATCAAGCACCGCATCGAGGCAGTCGGAGGAAAGGGAACACACCCGTTCTCGCGCGGCGCACTCGAAGAAGTGCTGACCGAACAAAACCTTCTCACGCCGCGCTACGTCTTCGACGAGCTCAACGCACGCCTGGCAAAGATGGCTGCGGGCAAAATCGACCTCAAGCAAGAAGCCTCACGCCTCGGCGCTAACGACCCCATCGTCGAAGCAGTGCTCTCCGACAACGCGTCCAAACCAATCACAAAGACGCACGCCAAGTGGTGGGTGTTGCTCTCACCCTCGCAACAACAAATCATGGAAATGCTGCTCTCCGAGAAGGCAGGATTGACGCTGAGCGAAATATGTGAAAAATCGGGCTTGGCGCAGAACACTGCATTCAACGCACTCTACCAGCTGCGCGGCGACGACAAGAAGGAACGCGAACGCAAGAAAGACGTACCGTTCCCCCTCGTCAACGTCGACGGACGCCTTGTAGGGGGACGCAAAAAGAACGTTTATTTCGTTGCGAAGAAAGTGCGCAACATTTTCACGCTTGACTAGAGGTGGATTAAAATGGATTTCGGTACAATGAGCTGGAGTGAAGTTTCCGCGCAACTCGACGACGGCCACACGGCCTACAAGATGTGCGTAGAAAACGGCAGAGCACGCATCGCGGTCGACGGAGTCTATGGTGGCCTCCGCAACCGCAAACACTAGACAAACACGTTCAAGCCGTAAACACCCTATGGTGGGGAAAGACGGCTTTCAACAAGAAGCAGACAACAGGGGAAGGTGGGAAGAGAATGACCAAGGCAGAGTTATCGCTATTCGACATGGATGATTTCATTCGCGGCGCGGGTGCAGAACGCGTCAGCGAGTGCGCGAGCCGCAAACTACGAGAAATACTCGAAGACGAAGTCAACGCAGTCGTATTCAAGGCAAAAATCCTAGCCCGCCACGCCGGACGCAGCCGCGTCACGCGCCAAGACATCCAACTCGCGGCAAACCTAATCCACGGAGCGTAGTTGCCCTTCGAGGAGTTCCTTGCACTTTAAGAGGAACTCAGCCTCCTTGCCCGCTGGCACGGATGCGCCGGCGGCAATCTTATGCCCCCCGCCCAAGCCACCAACCGACTCGGACGCGGTGCGCATCACAAGATTCAAATCAAGACCTTTTTCCACGAGTTCGGGAATGCCGCGACTGCTTATCTTTACCCACGCTTTCTCGTCGAGCGAAAAGCCGAGTATGGGCTTGTCGCGCTTTATCACGCCCGCATTATAGAACCCGCCGATAACCGT
This sequence comes from Candidatus Micrarchaeota archaeon CG1_02_55_22, assembly GCA_001871595.1. Lineage (GTDB taxonomy): Archaea > Micrarchaeota > Micrarchaeia > Norongarragalinales > UBA97 > UBA97. The sequence continues at coordinate 18,097 of MNVH01000054.1, forward strand.
ACCGATAACGGTATCTTCAACCTTTCCTCGGGCGTCAACGAAGTAGAACGGCCCGAAATCAGAGCAGTGCCGCCTAGCATAGGAAATACCCTTACTAATCATCAAGCGATGATGTTGCAGCACGCTCTTCGATTCTTCGAACGCGCCCGGCTCGCGCAAGCAAACTCGTATGCCTAATTCCTCGTGGCCGTGCCTACCGCACGCGTTCAACAAAGTAGAGAACTCGTAAGCATCGTACAACTCGGTGTTGACTGGCTGTCGCGGGAAAACGTAGACCTCACCCACCATGCGCTCGACCACGTCGGGCTCAACGCCTTCGGCGAGGGCGCGGTTTACCAGAACGCTCACGAACTGTTTTCTGACGTTCCCGTCCAAATCATTGTAATGCAGGAACTTATCGCCAGCCTTAAACTCAATGCCCGCATCCTCCAACAACAACGCACAACCCTTGGCGTCACCGGTGAGCCCGTCAATAAGGGGCTCGCTGGAAAAAGAGAGGAAATTGACGAGGTTTCGCGAGACGCGACCGAACATGCGCAAATCTCGCCGTTTCTCGATAAGACCCCGTTCAACAGCTTCCGAGACCAGTTCGGCGTTTAGTGAAACGAGCCCGCGATTGTCCTGCATGTCGCCAACCGCGCCGACCACGGCTAGATAGACTAAATCCCAATTGTCGCGCTCTCCCTGCAGCGAATCGCGCCAGAGAGCGTCGCGGAAGCAATAGAAAGCAGTTGAAGCGCCGCACGCATCCGTACTACCGCTATAACCGTGCAGTTCAGGGTTGGCGTGCAAGATGCCGGGAGCGTCTTTCTGCGGCACGTGGTGGTCAATAACAGCAAGATTGAAATCGGGCGCGACGAGCTTCTCAAGCACACCAATCTGGCCCGCACCCAAATCAACGAAGACCAAGGCAGTAAAATTGCCCGCCCGAGCCGTTTCCACGGCCTTCTTGACTGTTTCATCGTCCACCCGCTTGAGGCTGAGCGTAGCGTAACGCTTGTTCGCACGCCTGAGGACATTAGCAACAAGGCCGCCGGACGAGAGCCCGTCAGCATCATAGTGGTGGCACACGAGCACAGACTCAAAACCCAATACCGCGTTTCCTACGCGTTTGCACTCATCCTGGAACGAGGACGTCCTACGGGGTGCTTCGCCGTCATCGTCGAAGAGCGTGGTCTGCATAATACGTTTTGTGCTGGTTCATCAATAATAACTCAACGACGGCAAGCTGCCGGACGGCCCGAAAAGACCCCTCAGCGGTATACCGCCAAACATAAATAGGAACGCGTTATTTACTCCTAGAGGCGTTTTAGTGTCAAAGATTTCACAAAAAAACTGGAACCGGCTCGCCGGAGAGGCAATAGCGGTATTGAAGGACCACCACCCAATTCCCCTCACTACTAGACAGGTTGCGGGAGAGATGGTGCGCGACAAAGAATTCTGCTTAAAGCTCTTGCTTTTCTTGCGCGACAGGGGCTACGTCAAGCAAACGCAGAAGAAGGGCGGCGCCAACTACGCACGATGGTACAAGTGGACGCTTTCCGACGATTCGCGCGAAAGGTTCCTCTAGGAATTGCTTTGAGCGATTGGGCCAACGTAAGGAAGCTGGTATTTCCGGCCTTGCAACGCCTCGTACATCAAGTAAAGCCAGAGCACGAATGCCAAGAACGTCGCGATTGGCACGAGTATCCCGCCTACAACTGGCAGGGCATTTAACACGACGAGCACAACGCTTGCCACGATTCCGTAGAGTGTTGACTGCAGGGCGTGGTACTTAACGTACGAATCCGTACCAAACAAATAGACGACGAAGGCGATTGCGATGCCAATTACCGGAAAAACCAAGACAAAGTATGACGCTGCCGCGACGAGTTTTGAATTATCCTGCTTCCTTTTAGCCATACGAAAAATACGGAAACTCGGTATTTTAATTTATGTCCCGAACTGGATGCTGGGACAGAAATCGTATTTATGCACCTGATAGATTTGCAGCGCGGAATAGTCTTTTAGTATGTCGTTGAACCGCGTCTTCAGATCCATCATTATATCCCTGAATGCCTCGGCAGTTTCAACTTCCAAATCTATCTCGTATTCCCACGGGCCAAGCGCCTTGACGGTATAAACTATGTTAGGATGGCTGCGACAGTACTCGGCAAGCGCTCTTTCCCGGACTTCAGTAAGCCCCCTAAGGCCGACGAGCACCTTGTAATGCAAATACGGGTAAACCGATTCGTTAGGCACAATATTGTAATGCCTAATGACGCCGGCACGTTCAAGCCGCCGTATCCGCTTTGAAACCGCCTCTGCGCCAATGCCAACCCGGCCGGCCAGCTCGACGTCAAAGATACGGGAACTTTTCCCCAGCTCAAAGAGTATCTTCCAATCAGTCTCGTCGACGTCTGCGGCCTGTGGCACCGCGCCGAAGAAGGACTTGCGCGTCGCGGGCCGCTCACCACCCACTAAGTAGTCGCGCACGAAGTATTCCCCCTGAATTATTGAAGCAATTTGTCGCTCGGAAATGTACTGACCGAACTTGCGCGTGAACTCCCCCAGCGTCTGGTCTAAATGCGCCATGTTTCTAGCCCAAGAGCCGAACGCCAAATCGTAACGACCATCGCAGCTGGTCATCCATACCACGTTCGGACTTCCCTTCAAATACTTTACGAGCTCGGATTCCTTACGCTTATCAAGGTTTTGAAACCGAAGAAACGCCTTGTGCACAGTGAAACCGAGTTTCGATATATCGATAACCGTATAGAGCGAAGAAAATACGCCAGCTCCCGCAAGTCGCTTGATGCGAAAACCCACAACCTGCTTTGACAAGCCTACTTTACGCGCAATCTCGGCGCTGGGCTGACGCGAGTCCGCATCGAGCTCGCGCAATATACGCCGATCCTTCAAATCAAGCTTTAACACCATTCTTTACTTGTACCATCAAATAAATATGATTCTATCGATTAAGTAAAAGATAACCGAATTATATTTTATAAGTCAGTTTCAGCACGTTAAAGATTATGAGAAAGCTTGAAGTGACAACACTGCTAGAAAGTCTCCGTGGGCGTCTGAAGGACCGCGATTTCGTAGCGGTGCTCAATCTTCCCGGCGCCAACGTTTGCGAGAAGCGCGGAGAATATGTCAAGCTGCCGGATGGCAGCGTCAGCCAAGCATGCCGGGACTGCATTACACAAAAACTTCCTTTGACGGGCCGAATGAGCCAAGACGAGATAATGGAAGCTATCGATTGGTTCGCAAAGAACTACGATACCCGAATAATAACAGTTAACGGTAGAGGCAACCCGTTCCATCCCCTGCTTAAGGAGGAAACCCTGCTTAAGATTCACCACGCTGGAAAGCTCGGCATGAAAGCGTACGTGTTTACGGCTAGCGACAACCTAGACGAAGAACTGTGCAAAGAACTGGCGGATACGGGGACAAACGTAATGATTAGCTTGTACGGCAACAAGTTCATCGACGCCGGATTTTTTTCAGGCAAGGAATACGCGCCCGCGCCGGCGAAAGGGCTGCAGGACGAGGCGGCCATAGCGAACCGGCTAAGACTGCTAACTAAAGCATACAAAGAATCATCGAACCAACCACCCGAAGGAACGACGCGGCTTGCGATGAACTACGTTGTCGGGGAGAGCGACTTGCGCGACGAGTCCAAGCTACGCGATTTGAGCACGGCCGCGAGCGAAAACAACGTGTTTTTCGTTTGCAACACGCCGTTCGTGCGCAACAAGAGCCTTGAAATTCAGAACGCGCTTGAGGAGCTAGCCGCACAGTACACGCACTTTCACTTGAGCCACAGCACGGCGGTTGATGGACAGTGCCAAATGGGCGCAGGGGCTTCGGCAACAGTAGACTACAACGGAGCACTGTACCGTTGTCCATACTTTGCGGGCGGGGGCGACGGCAATTTCCTAGAGTTGAGCGACGCGCAGCGGCGTACGATTGTCGGTAAGTACTTGAACGACCGCAATTACGCGTGCGTTATGCGCCGTACCCCGCTAAAACAGCTAATGGGAATCAAAGGCCTGCAGTCAAACTAAACGAACGATCTCGCCGGCTGCCGGCGCAAAAGCCTCGACTTTGCGGCCCTTCTTCTTGCACGCGAGTTCAATGTCGCGGGCGAGTTCGTCGACCTTGCTCTCGTCGCCGTGCACGATGAAAACCTTCTCTAGACCGGGAGTATCGCGGGCGAACGAGACGAGGTCGTTGTGGTCGGCGTGCGCCGAGAAAGCGGCGCGCTCGATTTTGAGCTCGAGTTTTATCGTCTTTCCCCCGAGCTCGATTTCCCTCTCACCGTCAAGAATCTTGCGCCCCAGCGTGCCTTCGGCTTGGTAGCCGACGAACAAGAGCTTGTTTGCCGCATCTCCACCTAACGCCTCGACGTAGGCGAGCACGGGCCCGCCGTTCATCATGCCGCTTGTGGCGAGGATGATGCATGGTTCGCCTTGCGTGACGTCGCTGCGGTCCTTCTTTTCTGGGACGCGGTAATTATCGCTCTTGAACGGGTCGTCGTCGCTCGTAAGTATTTGGCGTTGAATCTCGCGCTTGAGGTAGATTGCGTTGTGCCGGTAAATCTTGAGCGCTTTTTTCACCATGCCGTCCAAGTAGATTGGCACTTTAGGCAACAAGCCCGACTTGATATGGCTCTCGAGAGTGAAGAGAACGTCTTGGCCTCGGCCCACCGCAAATGTGGGAATGATTACCTTGCCGCCAGCGTCGATGGTCTGCTTGATTGAATCAATGAATTCTTTCGTCACTTGCTTTTGCGAGGGCCGCTTGTCCGCCTTGGAGCCATAAGTGCTCTCGGTAATGAGCCATTTCGCGGCAATGCCAGTCTGCACGGGCTCTAGCAAGCGCGACTCTTGCGCAGAGAAATCACCAGTATACAGAAGCGTCCCTCCGGCAAAGTCGAACTTGCACATTGCGCTGCCCAAGATATGCCCCGAGTGATGAAAGGATAATTCGGGTGCGCCTTTTGCGGGTTCGTCGAACTCGGTGAGTTCAGTATTCTTAAGGAGTTTGTTCAAGTCGTCTTGTCCATAAGGCGGATTGCCGCGCTCGTTTGCTATCTTCAAGTAATCGGATAACAATAGTTGTATCATGTCGCGCGTGGGCTTAGTGCACCACACTTTGCCCGAATAACCTTTCTGGTACAAGGCGGGTAAATACCCCGAATGGTCGAGGTGGGCGTGGCTTAGCACGACGTGGTTGATGCTTTTGAGCATGGCGCGCGTAATATCCGGATACTGTTCTTCTTCGCCGAACTTTACTCCGGCGTCAAGCAGCCACGAACGCTTGTCTTTAATCAGGAAGCACGAGCGCCCGACTTCCCGTGCCCCGCCAAGAAACTTTATCTCCATTGCAAATATGTTTTCTGCACGAGTGCATAAAAACAGGTGTGAAAACGCAACGGTGCTTAAAGGCCGTTACAGCAGTGCTTTAAATCGGCGGGTGCAGTAATAGTTAATGCCTGAATTGGCCGAAAACGCAGATATTGTTGACGAAGCCGGCAAGTGCGAGTCCGAGCTCGGTTTAAGCCGCGTGCGCGCGGCGGCCTACCGGAGGATAATCGAACGTTACGCCGATGCGATTCGCCAGGGCGAGACGAAGACCGTCCCGCAGCTCAAGGAACTGATTTTACCGCACGACGCGTCGATAGAGAAGGCGGTTGACAAACTCTTCAATGACCTGGGCAGGGGTACGACCACTGAGGGGATGGTGGATTTCTCGTTCGACCGCGACTTTCTGGATTACGCCAAGACCTCACTAAAGTTCGTCCAATCGCTCAGCATGATTCATTCCGAGGTCGGCGTCCCGTTTTGGATGACTCCGAAAGACATTATCGAAATAGGCGCAGCCGACTCGTTCGACCGCGCATTGTTCTATTGCTCTCTCCTCGTTTCAGCGGGCTGTGCCGACGCGCGCGTCCGAGTGGTCGCGCTCGACGGCGGCGAGAGGCACCCGCTAGTCGTTTTTCCGTTCGGCAACCGGTTTTTCGCTGCCGACCCTTGCGAAAAACAGCCGTTATTGGAGGGCGAAAATCTCGAACCGCTCCTGCAAGAACTTTCTATTGACGGCAAACGCTTCATCCGCAGCGTTTTCGAGTTCAACAACGAGGACTACGAAGAGTTCGACTAGAACTTAGCCAAACGACGCGTATAAAAGCCTTTTTCTGCCTAAAGAGTAGTAGCGAGGGGTACTTGTTATATGGCTAAAAAAGAAGTTATCGCTGATTTGACGCAGTTCGAGAAGGCCCGCGTTGTTGGTGCACGCGCTCTCCAGTTGTCGATGGGTGCCCCGCCGCTCGTAAAAGTGCCTGCAGGCATGATAAACGCCGTGAAGCTCGCTTTCCTCGAGTTCGAAGCCAACGCCATACCGTTGACAGTCGTCCGATAGGCTGACGGCCTTGTCTTTTTATTGTTTCCAGTGATAACCATGGTTATGGCACTCCAGAAGATGACAAACCTTGACTACTTTTTCGAGGTCGCCGAACTACAGCGCCTCGTGGGTGGACGGTTGGCCAACGCCTACGACTACGGCTCGGGGGGCGGCGCGTTCCGGCTCAAGTTCTCGTCCAACGGCACGCTCAACATGGTCGTCGAGCTCGGCACACGCATCCATTTGACGAAATTCGTTGCACCAGCGCCCGCTGTCCAGTCGAGCTTCGTAAAATTCTTGCGCTCGCGCCTTGAGAACGCGCGCGTGGCCGCGGTGCGCCAGTTGGGCTTCGACCGCGTTATCGAATTCGAATTCTACGCTAAGGGCGAGACCGTACGCCTCGTCTTCGAGTCTTTCGGCAAGGGCAACATCGTGTTGTGCGACGCGGATTGGCTAATAGTGCGTGCGATGAATTCAAACATTGGCGACGGCACGTTCAAGCGGGGCACTAAATACGAACCGCCCAAGAACGCGAAAACGTGGGTTGCCGAGGCCACGGCGGACTTTGACTGCAATGGTGACACTGCGAAGTGCGTTACCGAACACTTCAACGTCGCACCATTCTACGCGCGCGAGGCGCTTGCGCGGGCGGGCGTCGACAATCTAGCAAGCCAAAAATCGCGCGAAGCGGTTGCAATAGCACTGCACTCACTTGTCGAAGGCTTTTCCCCGCGCGTTTACGCGGAGGACTGTTTCTCGCCAATACTGCTAAGCTCAAGGAAAGACGAACCCAAACTCTTTGATTCATTCTTCGAGGCGCTTGACGTTTATTACGGCTCGCCCGTTATTGCGGCAAGCGATGTGGAGAAGGCGTCGTCCGAGAGGAAGGCGCGTTTCGAGGCGTCCTTGCGCGAGCAGGATGAGGCGCTCAAAAAATTCACGGAACGCGAGAAGCTCGGGCGCAAAGCGGGTGCGTGGATTAAGACAAACGCGGTGCTGATAGGCGAGTTGTTGGATGCCGCACAGGCAAAAGATACTGATAAAATAAAAAAGTTGGCCGGTGAGCACGGTGTTGACGCGTCGCTCGAGGGCGGGCAGCTAGTACTCTCTATTGACGAGGAAGTCGAATAACTCTCGCAAGGCTTTCTTGGACTCGTTTTCTTCCACGCTTGAAAACTTTTTGTCAAAGCCTTCACGCGCTTTAACGGCGAGGTCGGCAGCCTTTTTCTTCGCGTAATCTATTGAGCCTTTTTCTTTGAGTAGCTCGGCCACGCGCTGCATTTGTTCCGGCGTCTTCTCGTTTCGCGGCTGGGCCAATAACCGGATTACTTCGTCGCGTTCTTCGCCCTTGAGTTTTTTAAGTAAGTGCACGAGCATGAGTGTGCGTTTGCCTTCGTACAAGTCACCTACTGCCTCTTTCCCGTACCCTTCGCCAGACGCAGTAATGTTGAGCACGTCATCCTGTATCTGAAACGCCTTTCCGAGTCGTTCTCCGAGCTGATTGAATGCGTCGGCATCGCGTTTGGGCGCACCAGCAACTATAGCTCCGAGGCGCAGGGGCGTGGTGATGGTGTAGTTAGCGGTTTTTTTCGAGACTAGTTCAAAGTACTCGTCTTCGGTGACGTCGAACTTGCCGTCGCGGATCCAAGCAATTTCTATCGCCTGGCCTTCGGCGGTGGTGAGCGACTGGTTTACAAACTCTCGGAATACGGCGAACGCTTTCGTCGCGCCGATAAGCTTCTTGTTCTCAAGCAACGACTTCCACAAATAGATATGGAGGGCGTCGCCGATGTTTATTGCCGAACCTATTCCATGAAGCAAATGCAGGGCGGGTTTTCCGCGTCGTAGTTCGCTTTCGTCCTCAATGTCGTCGTGTACAAGCAAGAAATTCTGTAATAGTTCAAGCGACCGGGCGGTTGGCACGGCGTCTTCCTCGTTGCCGCCAAACATGGAGCAGGACAGCATGCAGAGAGCAGGCCGGAGGCGTTTGCCGCCGCGCAGGTTATAGTCCCACACGCCCTCGTAGTAGCGCTTGATTTCAGGGGATGATGCGGAGTCAGTGGAAGGCAATAGTTCTTTTAGTGATTCGTCTATTCGCTGCGAGCGCGGGACTAGAATTTTTGCTATGTCTTCCTTGGACGCCATTTTTTCACCACGGACGCTTTACTGCACGACTTTAAACTTGTAGCCGTACGCTATGGCGCCTTCTGCTTCGTCCTCAAATATTTTTCGGAACACGAGCTTTACTTTGGCACCCATTTTAACCCTTTCCGCGGGCGAGTCCACGAGTTGCGAGAGTATGCGGACACCGTTGGACAGCTCGATTATCGCGATAAAGTAGGGTGACTCGACTTCGAAGCCGGTTGGTGCCGAGTGCACGAGCGAGTAAGAGTAAATCGTTCCATCGCGCGGCATGGGGTGGTCGACGAGCTTGCCCCTGCGACGTACTGCCGGCGAGATTTTTCTCTGCGGGAAGTACTCTTTACCCGTTTCCTCGTCGCGGCTGCCAATCAAGTTGTAGCGTTCCGGAATCTTGCGCCAAATCAGTGGTAGAAGGTTTCGCATTGTATTACCTCAATCAAATTTCTTGAGCCCTTTCCACCAGTGAAAGCACTCGCCCTTACGTGCTTCTGATAGAATCTTTTTAGCCGAATCAGTCTTGAGTAGTTTCTCCACGTTGTCAGCCCACTCGATGACGAAAGGCTGAGCTTGGGCTTGGTATTCCAGCGCCTGCAAGCCGCATTCGAGCAGATCCGCGTCTTTTGCTACGACGGCTTCGCGCGTCGCTCCAGATTCGTACTCCTGCATAAGCGAAGCGTATAGCGCGCCCATCTTGGGCGGCATTCGGTCAGCCTGTTCTCGGATTATTCTTTCCTCGGAAGCCTTGGCGTCAAGGTAACGTCGCTGAATTTTGTTCAAGTCACCCAAACGAGCTTCGGGCAGGTCGTGGAAGAGCAGCATAAGTGCGACACGTTCCGGATTAGCATCCTCAAGTTCCGCTAGTGCGTAACCTATTAGTGCGGCGCGCTGCGAGTGGTCTGCAACGCTCTCGGGTTTTGCAACGCCAACGTGGAGCCACCCGGAACGGGGTGTGCGCTTGAGCGCGCCAGCCTCGGCAAAAAACATTGCAAGGTCGGGCCGAGCCATAATTAGTACCTCTTGAGCACGTGGACTACGGCCGTGGCACCGCTTCCGCCGACGTTTTGCGCCAAACCGATTTCGGCGCCGTCAACTTGGCGGTTGGTGGCTTCGCCGCGCAGCTGCCAGTACAATTCGATGACTTGTTTCACGCCTGTAGCACCGACCGGGTGGCCGCAGGCCTTGAGCCCGCCCGACGTGTTGATTGGAATCTTGCTGCCTATCGCGGTTTCTCCGTCCGCGCTCGCCTTTCCGCCAGTTCCTTTCTTGAAGAAGCCCAAATCCTCTATCGCCATTATCTCTGCTATGCTGAAACAATCGTGGACTTCTGCTAAGTCAATATCCTTGATATCGACTTTGGCTTGCGAGAGCGCCTGCTTGGCGGCAATCGTAGTTGCTGGAATCGCGGTCAACGTAGAACGGTTGGCCAACGCCAACGTGTCGCTTGCCTGTCCGCTTCCGGCGATTTCGATTGGCGTGTCGTTGAACTCTTTTGCCCTCTCGCTCGCACACAAGATTACTGCGGCAGCGCCGTCGGTTATGGGCGAACAATCCAAGAGCTTGAGGGGCGTGGCAACGTAGCCCGAATTCATTACGTCGTCTATCGTTATTGCGCGCTGGAATTGGGCGTAAGGGTTGTGTACGCCGTTGGCGTGATTCTTCACGCTGGCGGAAGCGAGCTGTTCCTCGGTAGTACCGTATTCAAGCATATGCCTTTGCGCCATGAGCGCGTATAGCGCGGGGAAGGTCGCGCCGTTGAAGAGCTCCCACTCCTGGTCGCCCGCTCCACCAAGGGCTATGGCGGCTTCTTCCGTGCTGACTTCAGTCATTTTCTCAACGCCGCCGACTGCGACGACGTCGTACATTCCGCTGGCTACAGCCATGTAACCCGCGCGTAGAGCGACGCTGCCGCTTGCGCACGCGGCTTCTAAACGCGTTGACGGCAAGGGATTGAGGCCTAGTTGGTCTGCAATGAGCGCACCAATGTGCTCTTGACCAATAAACCGACCGGACGCCATGCAGCCGCCGTATATAGCCTGCAAGTCCTTGCCTGCCACTCCGGCATCTGTAACGGCCTTGACTCCAGCTTCAACGATTAAATCGCGGAAACTGGCATCCCAGTGTTCACCGAACTTTGTCATTCCGGCGCCGATGATTGAAACGCTTCTCATTTTTTGCATCAACTTCTAGAGCGATTTTATCTTCCTGCGGTGCTTGGCGTACGTCGCGTAGTCAACGTACTCCGTATCCGACTCTATTAATTCCATTACCGTACGCTCGGGGCGTCGGCCCTTGGCATGGATTTCGTCGGTGGCGGTGATTCTAAAAGCGTCGCTGCCCGCACCGCTGCCGTAGGATACGACGAAAATCTTTTCGCCGGGCTTTGCCACGTCGAGGACTGAAGCGAGGCCAATCATGCTGGAAGCCGAGTAAGTGTTGCCGATGATGGGCGTGATTAGCCCGCGCTCGACTTTCTCCTTCGGAAAACCCAGTATCTTGGCGGCAGTTAAAGGGAACTTGCCGTTGGGTTGGTGGAAAACGGCGTAGTCGTACTCTTCGACCGTAGTATTGGTTTTCTTGAGCAGGCCCTTTGCTGCGCTCACAACGTGACGGAAGTACGCGGGAGTCGCAGTAAAGCGTCCGGCGTGAGAAGGAAATTCCTGGTGCTGGCGACGCCAAAAATCGGGCGTGTCCGTAGTAAAGGAGTAAGTGTCATCGATAACGGCGATTGGCTTTGCGTCCTCACGGCCGATGACGAAAGCGGCAGCACCGCTTCCGGCAGTGTATTCAAGCGCGTTGCCCGGCTTACCTTGAGCGGTGTCGCTACCGATTGCCACGCCGTACTCAATCATGCCGGCGCCGGCTAGGCCCATGCACACCTGCATTCCGGCGGTGCCGGCCTTGCAGGCGAACTCCAAATCAGCCGCCGTGAGTTCGTGCGAGGCGCCGATTGCTTCAGCCACTATTGACGCGGTCGGCTTGACGGCGTAAGGCTTGCTCTCACTTCCGACGTAAACCGCACCTATCTTGGCAGCATCAATTTGAGCAGTTTCAACCGCGATTCGGGCTGCACCCACGGCTAGCGTGCAAGAGTCTTCGTCGAACGCGGCAACCGCCTTCTGCTTGACGTTAATGCCAGCCGCGATGCGCTCGCCGTCTTTGGACCAGACCTTAGCGATTTCTTCCACGCGGATGCGCATGCGCGGCACTGCGGTGCCGTAACCCATTATTCCGGTTTTAAGAGTCATTTTAATGATTACACGGGTATCTTGAATGCGAGATAACGCGAAACAGAATACAGAGTAGCAAGAGAAATATAAAAGCCTTTGGAACAAACGAACTACACATAGACGATTGACGATGCCGATTGGTTTGTGCAACGGTTTTTTTGCGTTGCGAACACATCGTAAGTTGAAAGGTGGTATTGATGTCAAACGACGAGTTCACGGGTTTCTACAAGAAGAGCGTTGCCGAACGCAGAGCACTGGTAGCCAAGACTACTGCGCTTGACGAAACACAAACTGCTACCATTGCAAAAGAAGGCGGGCTGCCGCTAGAACTTGCTGACCGCATGATAGAAAACGTCATCGGAACGCACGCACTGCCACTCGGTGTAGCCACTAACTTTATCGTCGACGGTAAACCCGTGCTAATCCCGTTCGCAGTCGAAGAGCCCAGCGTGGTTGCCGCGTCGTCCTACGCCGCCAAACTAACCAAAGACGGCTTTACAACTGACGCGGACGAGCCAGTAATGATTGGCCAGATACAGCTCACCGGCATCGCCGACACGAACAAAGCAAAAGAAGCAATCGAAGCGCAAAAACAGGCGCTCATCGATTACGCCAACAAAATCGACCCGTGCGTACTAGTCAAATTCGGCGGCGGGTTGCGCGACATCGAGGTGCGCGTGCTCGAAAGCGAGCGCGGCAAAATGGTCATCGTGCACCTATTAGTAGACTGCCGCGACGCCATGGGTGCCAACGCAGTCAACACTCTAGCCGAAACGCTGGCGCCGAAACTCGAAGAGCTCTCGGCAGGCAAAGTCCGCCTCCGCATTATCTCTAACCTCGCCGTCCACCGCAAGGCTCGCGCGAAAGCGACGTGGACTAAGGAATCGCTCGAAGAAAGCACTAAGGGAACGTTCAAGGGCAGCGACGTTGTTGAAGCGATTCTTGACGCCTACGCTTTCGCCGACGCCGACCCCTACCGCGCAACAACGCACAACAAGGGCATCATGAACGGAATCGACGCGGTCGTCATCGCAACCGGCAACGACTGGCGCGCCATCGAGGCCGGCGCCCACAGTTACGCATCAATCACCGGCAAGTACAAGCCTCTGACGAAATACTTCAAGGACGCCAACGGCGACCTCGTTGGTGAAATCGAGCTACCGATGGCCATCGGGCTCGTTGGCGGCGCGACCAAAACGCACCCGACCGCGCAAGCGAACGTCAAGATATTGGGCGTGAAGAGCGCGCAGGAACTCGCACGCATAATCGCGGCCGTCGGGCTCGCACAAAACTTTGCCGCACTGCGCGCGCTTGCTACTGAAGGGATAAACCGAGGGCACCTTAAACTACATGCTAAAAACATTGCAATCATGGCCGGCGCTATTGGAACTGAGATTGACTTAGTAGCCGAAAAGATGGCCAACGAAAAACGGGTCCGCGTAGATCGTGCGCAAGAGTTACTCAAAGAACTTAGAACGTAGGTTAAACCAAAGCCGAAATTTCTGGAGCTAGTCGCTCCAAGGCCGCAGAGAAAAGGTACACATCTACACTAGTAGTTATTTCATCTCTTAAATTGCGCCATTGTGGAAGCGTATCCGAAATATAGCACTTGGTTCGAAGATCAAACATAACTTTTCTTTTCTCAATTTTTTCAGGATGCCGCAGGGGCAGAAGCGACAAGAGCTTAATTACCTCAGCTTTACGTTTTAGACGCACAACCCATCGCGGCTTACGATAATGCAGAGCTAGATTCCCCATACGATTTGCCGTGCCAGCTTCTTGACTCTTACCAAAGTACGGATGGAAACCTAATCTAACCAAGCCCCTATAGATAGAGGTTAAGATACTTTTGTCGCTGCTGGCAACCGCCCAAACGAAAGCAACACACCGCGGACTGTTACGACCAATCGAAATAGTTCCTTCACCGTCAGAATAACCAGCTAGAAAATGAAGAAAGTTTTCAGTACTTGAAGAAATCTCCCTAGAAACTTGTTTAGGCCCAAGTAGAAAGTCAAACGAAGGATGCAAATAAACAGCTAAACGCCAACCGTAGCGCCCGGTGGTACGATTATAGTATGCGCGTTCGCTTACTGGCGCAAATTTACTGAAAAGCTCCAGAAACAGCCTAGCGAAGGCGGGATGTGTCGTTGATAGCGCGACATCGATTTGATAACCGTGACGCCGTACTCTGAAATCTGCTTGCGATAATCCAAGAAGATATGCTTTTTCAGTGTAACTCCCAGAAAAGGAAGGCTTCTCGTATTTTCTGCGACTCCGGATAACTGCATCAATACGACTCCTTCTCTTGATTCCATAGTTATCCAAAAGCCGGTTAATGGCCAACCGGCCTAGGCGAAATCTAGCGGTTAACCAACATACAGAGCGCCCCTCGGTGCAATAAAGCAGTTCAAGCTCAGTTCTCTCCGGAAACGAAGGCATAACCGGATAATGCCGCAGTTATTTTTAAATGAAGACAGAGCGGCTTGCCGGTGGTTCAAGTCGACCGAGCGAAAGAGCTCCTAGAAGAAATGCGCAAATAGTTTAAGCGTCGATTCCGGCGCCGCGTTTGGCGAAGGAGACTTCGTACGACTTAAAGCCTGCGCTTGCCAGCCCGAAAGCAATCTTTGGCGACTTGTCTTGCGGCACGAGCACGATTACGGCGCCGGCGTTGCCGCCTGCGCCAATGAGCTTGCCTCCGAACGCGCCCTCGTTCTTCGCAACCTTGAGAACGGCTTCAATGCCTTCGCTTGACACGCCGCTTTCAGCCAAGAGTACATGGTTCTCGTCGAACAACTTCCCAAGCTTTTCTGCGCTACCGGAAGGCTTGCACTCGGCGACAATCTTTTCAACGATTTCATCGAACGGCGCAGTTATTTTTTCGCGCACATCGTGGGACAACTCGCCGGGCGGCTTTTTGGCGCCACTTTTTTTGGCGAACTCGGCAATCAAGCCCGCAGTGGTCGACTTCTCGCCCGACTTGAACGAATCTACTAACAACAATGCCGCGCCTTTTGGTAGACTCAAGTCTGCTTCCATGTACTCGAACGATACGCCGCTGCTAGCGAAGACTTTCCTAAACTCTAAGGGCTTGTCGCTTACTACGGCTCGCGGGTCTCCCCCGCTGCTCTTGCCACCGTGGTAAACGTTGTCCGTGGCATAAGCCGCGTCGAACAAATCAGTCTTAGACGGCTTGACACCAAAATGAGCGTAGAGCGCTGCTGCGAGTGCGGCTGGAAGCGACGCTGAATTACCCGTGCCTTTGGGCGCGCCGCCGAATTCCAACACGGCGTCGAAGCGCTTGCTGCTGCCCGCGAGCTTGAACTCGTTCCTGGAGAAAACGGTTTTAACCGCCTCGAAGACGGCGTAGTAGAGAGCGTCGCCAGCCATAGAGCCGTCGGCCCGCATCGTCGCCGAACCGAGGTCGCCCTTGAATGAAAATGTTTCTTGGCCTGCGGGCGAATCAGAGACATCGAGCGTGACGCGGTTGCGTTTGCCGTTGACTTCGACTGGTGCCATGAGCGCCCACCCGCCGTACACGACGCTGTGCTCGCCCGCCAAATGAATCTTATTCGGTGAAGAAGCGACGAAAGACATTGTAATCACTCAAAGCAAGATGGCGCGGCAGGATAATAACGCTAACGGAGCCTAAGCTCGAGCGCGGCTACGGGGTCTATACGAGACTCTGCGGCTATTCGCCGCATCCAGTTCTGGTAATGCCCACCGCCTTTGGCTAGCGCAGGCTGCCCTACTTGGGCGCGAGCGTAGTTGAGCACTAGGCGTGCAGCGTCATCCGCTATGGTTTCGGCCATGTAACCGATTTGAGGAGTGCTGGACGCACACTTCAATTCTTGCAAAATCTTCTCTCTATTCTCGGCAAGGTTCGGATAACCAGTGCGCAGGCCAAAAGTCATGAGGCCGTGTTCTGAAGTGAAGCCAAGCGATTTTATAACGCCATAATACACTTGGCTTTCCATTTCTCGACGTTTTTGGACGGCTGGCTGTATGCTTTGCGGAAATCCCGAGAGGGGCTTGAGGCCGTGAATTCGCAGCAGGCTTTCCAAGGCGTAAACAAGAAGGCGAGTATGATCTACTGTTGTTATGCCTTTTTGACGGCCAGCCTCGGAGTTGCGCACGTCGTGGACATATTTGGCCAAGTCTTCAGGGTTGTCGTGTCTCTCGCCGGAGACAAATTCAGCGCGGCGTTTAACTATTGTCGGACCAGTGCCCTCAGCGACCTTGTCACCAAAAGTCAAAGCATCAAGGAGAATAGCGTCGTGAAGCGTGCTAGGAGACGAAGCTAATAACTAAATCTTTTTCGCAACCTGCTCGCCAGGCTTCTCGTTGTTTACTATGGCGCGGCCGACGCGCGCCAAGTCGCCCTTAGGAAGACTGACTAAAGCTGCTTTTAGCGCGGCCTTGCGGGACACGCGGCGGCTCTGTCCAGGCTTACGTCCGCCAACGATTTGAAGAGCGGTGACAAAACCATCAGTGGTGAGCAGATTAGTCTTGGCGCCTTTTTTTTCTTCTGAAGGGTTACGAATGAGATCATGGGTTATACCGGTAATCCACGCGAGGTTTACCAAGTGCTCGCGCTCGTCCTCCGACAGGTTGTGTTCTCGAGCAAGCGCTTCCGCCCGTTGGGCGGCGTTGAGCGCAACGCCATACTGGTGCTTGACTCCGTGTGCCTTGCCCCGTTTTCCAGAGGCTTCTTGTTCGCGGTAAAGCGGCAGTACATACTCGTGCACACCGCGCAAAGCTACAAGAGATTCCGACATTCTAAACCAACCCAAAGAACTACGAATAAAAATAAACTAACACGACTTTTAATACCTTTTACACCCAAAACAATTTGGAGGGATATCATGATTTCAACTTGCGAGGCGACGGCGAACATCGCCGTAGTAAAGTATTGGGGAAAGCGCGACGAGAAGCTCATCCTGCCAACTAATTCCAGCCTTAGCTTCACCATGGATGACCAGCTTAAAACTCGCACTACAGTCATGTTCTCCGACAAATTCAAAGAAGACGAGTTCTGGCTCAACGGCCAAAAGATGGACCTCTCGGACAAGGATACGGCCGAACGCGTCGTGCAATTGGACCTCGTACGCGAAAAAGCCGGAATAAAAGAGAAGGCCAAGATTTCGTCGATAAACTGTTTCCCGACCGCGGCAGGAATGGCATCAAGCGCGGCAGGCTTCGCTGCGTTGGCGTGCGCCGCAAGCAAGGCCGCCGGCCTCGAATTAAACGGTAAAGAGTTATCGATTCTTGCGCGCCGCGGGAGCGGCAGCGCGTGCCGCAGTGTGATGGGTGGATTCGTCGAATGGCAAGCCGGAACAAAGAGCGACGGAAGCGATTCTTACGCAGTACAGCACGCCAGCGAAACGCATTGGCCCGAACTAAGGAACATCATTGCGGTTGTTGACGCGAAGAAGAAGAAAGTGTCTTCTCGTGCAGGAATGAAGCAAACCGTTGCAACCAGCCCCCTCTACAAAGCGCGAATGGAATACTTGCCCAAACTAGTTGAAGACATGAAAAAGGCAGTAATGGCAAAAGATTTTGTCCGATTTGCAGAACTCACAATGCGCGAGTCAAGCGACATGCACGCTGTGATGCTGGACACTTGGCCGCCGATAACCTACTTGAACGACTGGTCGAAGGAAATAATGCACGGCGCGATAGAACTCAACGGAGCGACGCCGATTGCAGGCTACACGTTCGACGCAGGGCCCAACGCACACATCTATACGACCAAGCAAAACGTTGGCGCGGTAAAGAAGATGCTCTCGGAAATCGAGGGCGTCAACAAGGTCATCGAGTGCAAAGTCGGCGCGGGGCCGCGTTACGTTGACGACCACCTAATCGACGAGGACGGCGTAATCATTCCACACGAATTCATCGAAGGCAAGGGCATTGTGGTGAAATAATTTGGCTAGTGCTAGCGCGCCGGGAAAAATCTTATGGATTGGCGATTACTCGGTGCTAGAACGCCCGTGCGCAGCCTACGTTACGGGTGTGGATAAGCGCGTTACGGTAACGGTGGACAACCGTGATGATTCGCGAGTGGCAATCAGCGCAGCCCAATTCAAGGCGTTCTTCGACGGTGACTACAAGAACGGCTCAATAATCCCGCGTACTGCCGACGAGAGCACGCTCAATGCGACAAAATTTGTTCGCAAGGCGCTCGAAGTAGCGGGCGCGTTCCTTACAGCTAAAGGCAAGGCGTTCAACGGCGTCAGCGTAAAAACGCAGAGCGATAAAGAATTCGGTTTCGGCGCGAGCAAGGCCGGCCTTGGAAGCAGCGCGGCCGTAACTGTCGCAACCGTTGCGGCGCTCTTCGCTGCCAAGGGACTCTCGGTTGACAATAACCGCGAAGAAATTCATAAATGCAGCCAAATTGCCCACTCGCTAGTACAAGGCAAGGTGGGCAGCGGATTCGACGTTGCCGCGGCATGCTACGGGGGCTGCAAGTACAGCCGTTACTCGCCTGAACTGGTTAAATCGCTCGGCGAGACGCCGTCACCAGAAGAAATATCTAAGGCTGTTGAAGCCGAGTGGGACTACTCAATCGAACCAATACCAATGCCGGAACAATTCGCGGCGGTGATAGCAAGCTTCAATGGAGAGAGTACGAGCACGAGCATTATGGTACAACTCGTCAACGCGTGGAAAGCCAACAACGCTGATGAATACAAGGAGCTGATCGCCAGTCTCGACGCGGCTAACCGCGAGGCTATTGCCGCGCTGGCCGAGGGCGACATGGAGTTATTCAGGGAGAAATTCGTAGAAGGCCGGGCGTTGACAAAAGAGCTTGGTGTTAAAAGCGGCGCGCCAATCGAGAGCGACGAGTACACGCGCCTTATCGGGGGCAGCGAGGAGAACGGCGCGTTCGTGGCCAAACTACCCGGAGCGGGCGGTGGCGACGCGATTGCGGCATTGTGCATCTCGCCCGACGAAGCAGAGCAATTACGGGAGTACTGGAACGAAAACGAGCGGCTCACCGTGCTCGACGTTTCGTTCGCCAACGAGGGCGTTCGGGCTGAAACGCGGTAGTTAAAAACAGTCGCCGCCACTAATATTTCATGGCCACAATACAGTCGCGTAAACGCGAACACGTGGAAGCAGTAATCAACTCTAGCGTCGAGCACGAAACAAAGAGCAACGGCTTTGACGCAATCGATTTCGAGCACAACGCATTACCGGAAGTCAACCTATCTGAAATAGACACGCAGACGACTTTTCTCGGATTCAAGCTAGATGCACCGTTCATCGTAACTGGTATGACCGGCGGGTATCCGGACGCCGAGCAAATAAATAAGGACTTGGCAGTAGCGTGCGAGAAGGAGGGCATAGCATTCGGCCTCGGTTCAATGCGTGCCATGGTTGAAAAACCGGAATTGACGCGCACTTACGACGTCCGCAAAGCCGCGCCAAACGTTTTTTTGCTTGGCAACTTTGGCGGTATCCAACTCAAAACGATTTCGATAGAAAAAATCAGGTCCGCGTGTGATACGCTGCAGGTCAACGCGCTTGCAATCCACTTGAACCCCGCCCAAGAAGCGGTGCAGGACGACGGGGAAACGGAGTGGAAGGGCGTACTCAAAGCTATTACCGAAGCGTGCAAAAAGCTCGGTTACCCCATAATCGCTAAGGAAGTTGGCGCTGGCTTGAGCGCCGACGCATGCAAGAAACTCGAAGCAGCAGGCGTCAAGGCCATCGACGTAAGCGGTGCGGGCGGCACGAGCTGGGTCGCAGTAGAACTCGCACGCGGCGGCAAGCAGGAAGGCAAAGTCTTCTGGGATTGGGGTATTCCTACTACTACTGCATTGCGCAACGCCGCGGCAGAAGTAGAAGTCGAACTAATCGCAAGCGGCGGTGTGCGCAACGGGCTCGAAGCAGCCAAGGCAATCAGGCTCGGCGCTAAGCTGGCGGGCGCGGCGTCGCCGTTCATAAAGGCACAACGCGAGAGCGGCGTCGAAGGGGTGCGCAAGGAGATTCAAGCGTGGAAAAGCCAACTTAAGATCGCCATGCTGTGCACCGGAAGCAAAGACCTTGCGGCCTTGCGCAAAGCCAAACTCTTAACATAATTTTCCAGCGTGAAAGCGCTCAACATGGACTCAAAACTTCTCGAAGTCGTCAGGAAGCACGCGGTAAAAAACGCGCTAGACCACGGCAAGGCAACTATTGGAAGCGTGGCTGGCAGAGTCATTGCCGAAATGCCTTCCGCAAAGAGTGACATGCCCGGCGTGATGACACTCATCAATGAACAAGTCGCCAAAGTAAATTCCCTTTCTCGCGAGGCGCTTGAAAACGAGGCCAAGGGCTACGATTACTACGAGAAGAAAGAGGAGAAAAGCGGCAAGCTAGAGTTGCCGCACTGCCATGGCGGCAAGGTTGTCACGCGTTTCGCACCCGAACCAAGCGGCCACCCGCACATCGGGCACGCGAAGGCGGCGTGGCTCTCGCGAAAGCTTGCCGATGATTGGCAGGGCTCGATGTTCTTGCGCTTTGACGACACTAACCCTGAAAAGGAATCGCAGGAGTACGTTGACGCGCTGCAGAAAGACTTGGCGTGGCTTGGCGTGAAGGCCGACAAGATCCAGTACGCTTCAGACTATTTACCGCAACTCTACGAGTACGCAGAAAAACTCGTTTCGGCGGGCGACGCGTACACTTGCAGTTGCACGAAAGAGCAAATTGCACTAGGCCGCGAAAAAAAGCAGGCGTGCAGCCACCGCGAGGCGCCGCCGGAAGAAAACCTTTCGGCGTTTAGAAAGATGGTTGCCGGCGGCTTCAAGGCCGGCGAAATAATCCTGCGCCTGAAAGGCGATTTGGCGAGCAACAACACGGTGATGCGCGACCCGACGATTTTCCGCATCATCACGGCGCCGCATTATAGACAAGGCGAGAAGTACAAGGTGTGGCCCAACTACGATTTCGAAGTCGCTATTACAGACTGCCTTACCGGCGTGACGCACGCTTTGCGGAGCAAGGAGTACGAGTTGCGCGACGAGCTCTACGCATTCATCCTCGACAAACTTAGCTTAAGAAAACCGTTCGTGTACGACTTTTCGCGGTTGAACATCAAGGGCACGCTATTGAGCAAGCGCTTCCTGCGCCCGTTAATAGACGCTAGAAAGGTGAGCGGTTGGGATGACCCGCGGCTGCCGACGTTGGCAGGCTTGCAACGACGTGGCATGCAACCCGAAGCGATAAAGTCGTTCGTGCTCTCTTTCGGCTTGAGCAAGGTTGAAAGCCAGCCGGGTTGGACTGCGCTGGTAACGGAGAACCGCAAGCTCCTCGACCCGCTCGCCGAGCGGCGCTTCTTCGTGCCCGACCCGGTTGAACTGACCGTAGAGGACGCACCAGAGAAGACCGCAGAGTTGAAGAACCACCCTACTGCGGAGCGGGGCTCGCGCGAGCTATTGGCAAGAAAAAAATTCTTTATTCCCAAGGGCGATGCGGAGAAGCTTGCAGTTCAAGACTTGCTTCGTTTGAAGGACCTTTACACCGTGCGCGTGATGTCGGTTGGAAAAAAGGTTTCGGCTGCGTTCGTGGGCGAAGGCATTGCTGCGCCTAGAACAGTCCAGTGGGTTCCTGCCGACCCGCACTCGTTCAGCAAGGCCACGGTAGTAAGGCCACTCGACTTGGTAGATGAAAAAGGAGAGTTCAACGACGACTCGCTCGAAATAATCGAGGGCGCGTGCGAGAAGTCCTGCGATTCCCTAGCGGGAGGCTCGATAGTGCAGTTCGAGCGCTTCGGCTTCGTGCGCAAGGACAGCGAACACGATTACGTCTTCGTTGGCTAGGCCTGAAAAACCGCTTGGAAACTACGTGCTGACCGAACGACTCATGGGCTCGACGCTGGTTTGGCTGCCGGTTGGCTCCCAGCCTATTGACCATAACCATTTATTCCGGCTTGCCTAACACGTTGCATGGCCCGACGCATAGACCGCGAGCAGCTCCGAATAGCCAAGCACGACGCCATCAACCACCTTACTAATATTGGCACTATACACGAAGTGATTGGTAGTACGGTCGCGCCCGGGGCTGGTTCAGCTAGTCTTGAGCGGTTCGACGACCTAGTGCGGCAGTTGAACGCCGAAAGAAACAAGATGCTCCCAATACGCGCTCTTACCGCGCGCGTCCGCAGGATTCATGATTTGAGCACCAGCGCGGCGCGGGCGCACGAATTGCTGACGCAATTAATAAGGGAGTGCGAGTCGCTTGGAGAC
This sequence comes from Candidatus Micrarchaeota archaeon CG1_02_55_22, assembly GCA_001871595.1. Taxonomy (GTDB): domain Archaea; phylum Micrarchaeota; class Micrarchaeia; order Norongarragalinales; family UBA97; genus UBA97. The sequence continues at coordinate 40,085 of MNVH01000054.1, forward strand.
GCCGTGCCACTACCGTTTAGGCGGGGCGGTATTCATCTCCCGCGCGGGACTTCCCTTGCTGCAGCAGGTCCGCGACCTCGATTTTTCACAGCAACTGCAAAGAAAGGTTATAAACATCAACGACTTGGTTCGCGAAGAGCTTGGCGCGGGGACTTACCAAGACAAGTACGGCCGGCCCGTGACCGTGCAAACCCGATTGAGCAAGGGCGCGGTAGTGTTTGCTGACGCCGATAAACTACGCACCGTGCTCAACAACCTGCGCTTGGACGCGTCAATACATCCGAACGCGCCGGGCGGAATCAATCTGCTTGTGACTACAGGCCTGACGAGGGATGGCCAAGTCCGGATTCGCCTTACAAGCCGCGGCGCCGAACCCATTCCCGAGGATATCAGGCGAAGAATCTTCTTCGAGGCATTCACGACGCGCGCAGATGGCCGCGCCGGCGTCAACGGCGTCGGCAAGATAAGCGCGCGGCAGACAATCGAGGCACACGGCGGGAGCGTTCGAGCGCTCAACCGCGGGCCCAACCGGGAGCCTTGCCTCGAGTTCCTGCTGCCGGCGGCTCTTTACGGCAAGAAAACCCTACGCGACCTCTCAAGCAATCAGGAACTCTTTGAGCTACTACAGCGCTGAGCTGCGATTGCCGCAGTTGGGTGTGCAGACGCGGCAGCTAGGCGACGGGCGTACTGAAGACGAAGGCCAACACGACGAACTTCCTGGCGGGCCAAGTACCTAGAATACCTTCACTTTGACTCCAGCAATCCTCTCAAAATCGTGGTCCGTCGTGACCAGCGTGGCGCCAACCGATACCGCGCTTGCGGCGATGAGGCAATCCACGGCGGCAACGTAACCGCCTTTCCGGCGGCAGGACAGAGCAAACCCGCTAGCTATCCGGGCCTCTTCATAACCCACTGCCAGCGTATGCAGCTTGTTGAGAAACGCCTCGACGCGGGCGACCTTGTCCAGGTTCGCGCCGTTTACCGCTTCGACACAACAGATGACGTTAGTGTAAAACTCTCCACCCTCAAGGACATCAAGAATGGCCTTGCCTCGAGCATCGCCGGATAGCAACTGGATTATAGCGCTGGAATCCAGAAAAAATCTTTCCAACTAACGGCGCCTCCGGTCCGTCCGGATACGCTTGTTTATTTTTCCGGCATCCATGCCCTTGCACGAGCCGAAGAACTCCTTCAAGTCGAGGTCCTGCTTGACCTCGCGCATGACGACATCGCTGAAGCTCTCGCCCCCCTTCTTGGCCGCCTTCAGCCTCGCGTAAGCCTCGCCTGAAAGAAACACGTTCGCCAAACCCCATCACCTATACGATAGTATACTACACTATATAAAACCATTCCGGGCGGCTTGCCGGCGCTGCCGGTGCCATAACCGGAAACACGGCGCGGGCCCGCCAGCAAGGTATTTAAACTATTCGCAGCATATCTAGTTTCAAGCTTGTTTTCCGTGTTCGCCTGATTAAGTGTGACGGCGGAAAGGCTAGTGAAACCAGTTGAGGTGGAAGTCATTATGGCAAAGAGTTACGTCAAATTCCAGGTTCCCGGCCCCGTGCAGGAGAAGACCTTAGAAATCCTAAACATCGCCAAGTCAGGCGGCAACATTCGCAAGGGAACGAACGAAGCGACAAAGGCGATTGAACGCGGTGAGGCAAAGCTCGTCATCATCGCCGAAGACGTTGACCCTGAAGAAATCGTGATGCACCTCCCCGTTTTGTGCGCGGAGAAGAACACGCCTTACACTTACGTTACCGAGAAGGTCGCGCTCGGCAAGGCCGCTGGCCTGCTTGTTGGTACTGCTGCAATAGCCATCACGAACGCTGGCACTGCGGAAGACCAGTTGCGCGAGCTCCTAGTCAAGGTACGTGAACTCATACCTGCTACGGCAAAGGAAGCAAAGCCGGCTCATGCAAAGAAGGAGAAGGCCGAGAAAAAGGAAAAGAAGCCAGAGGCCGAGAAGGAAGAGAAGGCCGCTGAGTAAGCAATAATAGTTTCATGGCGATTTAATGGCTGGAAAAAAAGTAGTAAAAAAAGTTGAGAAGAAGGATGACTCGAAGGACGAGAAGTCCGACAAGCTCTATGATATTCCCGGCTTCAAGGCTGAAGTTGTCGAGATAGTTGGCCAGACCGGAGTTTTCGGCGAGGTCAAGCAGGTCATGTGCAAGATTCATGAAGGCAAGGACAGGGGCCGCGTCATCAGGCGCAATGTTAAGGGGCCCGTCCGCAAGGGCGATTACCTAGTACTGCTTGAGACCGAACGCGAAGCCAAGCCAATCAAGACTAAGAAATAAGGTGTTTGTATGACTGAATGCAGCTTCTGCGGAACAGATTACAAGACGGGCGTCGGCTTCACGTTCTACAAGAAGGACGGCAAGGCACTGCATTACTGCAGCAACAAGTGCCTCCGAAACGCCCAACTCAAGCGCAAGCCCGCAAACTTAAAATGGACTAAAGCGGGCGGCAAGTAAGGCGATTCGCTCATGCTGGGCAAGCTAGACTTCAAGACAACGGAAAAGAAGTGGACTACTGCCTGGGAGAAGAGCGGCGTCTATTCTTTCAACCCTAAGTCTGACAAGCCTGTTTACTCCATCGACTCACCCCCACCTTTTACTTCCGGCGCGTTGCACATGGGGCACATCCTCTCCTACGCCTATTTTGATTTCGCGGCGCGTTACAAGCGAATGATGGGTTACAACGTCTTCTTCCCGCAGGGCTGGGACTGCCAAGGCTTCCCTACTGAGATAAAGGTCGAGAAGAAGTACGGCCGCAATATGCCGCGAAGCGAGTTCAAGAAGAAGTGCATCGAGTTCACCAAGGAAAACATTACTGCGATGAAGTCCCAAATGAAGGACATGGGCTTCTCGCCGGATTGGGCGCTCGAGTACCGCACCATGGACGCAGACTACCACCGGCGCGTACAATACTCTCTGCTCAAGATGCTTGAAGCGGGCAAGGTATACCGCGGAAACCACCCCGTACAATTCTGCACCAACTGTGTTAGCGCTATAGCCAAGGCCGAGCTCAACGACGTGGAACGCGAAACGAAACTAAATTACCTCTCATTCAAGGCCGACGACGGCGCGCTAGAGATTGCAACCACGCGGCCCGAGCTATTGCACGCGTGCGTTGCGGTACTAGTCAACCCTAACGATAAGAAGAACGCAAAATGGATTGGAAAGACCCTTACCGTTCCATTGCACGGCCAACAAGTCCAAGTAATAGCCGACAAGGACGTTGACGCGGAGTTCGGCACTGGCGCGGTCATGGTGTGCACGTTCGGCGACAAGACCGACGTAGTGTGGACCTACCGCCACAACCTACCCGTAGTCGAAGCGCTCGACGAGCACGGTAAGCTCCTCAACGCCGGCGATTACAGCGGCTTGAGCGTGGCCAAGGCCCGCGAGAAGATTCTCGAAGACCTTAACACGCAAGGCCTCCTGCTTAAACAGGAACGCCTGCAACAAATCGTCAAAGCGCACGACCGGTGCGGTAAGATGAGCGTCGAATTCCAGACGTCAAAACAATGGTTCATCAAGCTCAAGGGCAGTGAAGAAAAAATAATCAATGCAGGGCGCGGCATGCGCTGGATTCCCGACTTTGCCCTGCAGTACCTTATCGACTGGGCGGAATTCATCGAGTACGACTGGGTCATCTCCCGCAACCGCATCTACGGGACCCCCCTGCCGTTCTATTACTGCAATGACTGCAACGCAATCAAGACGCCGCCCTACGATAATCTCCCCGTCGACCCATCCAAGGACGCGTGGAAAGGAAAGTGCGAGTGCGGCGGTGAAATAGTCGGCGAGACGATGACGTGCGACGTATGGGTCGATTCAAGCATCTCGCCCCTAGTAATCGCAGGCTGGCCTGATTCTGAAGGCACTGAACTCTTCAACAAAATATATCCCGCATCGTTACGCCCCCAAGGCCTTGAAATCATACGCACTTGGGCGTTCTACACCATTTCACGCTGCCTCGAATTGACCGGACAAGCCCCGTTCAAGGACATGCTCATCAACGGCAACGTGCTAGGCACGGACGGAAAGAAAATGAGCAAGAGCGTGGGCAACTACGAGGACCCGAACGCGCTTCTACAACGCTATCCCGCCGACGCGCTCCGCCAGTGGGCTGCGCTCAGCGGTGCGTTCGCGAAAGACCGGCCATTCAACTACAAGGACGTTGACCGTTCGAAAGCGTTCTTGACAAAATACTACAACGCCTCGCGCTTCATCGAAAAAGCCCTGGAAGGATTCAAGCACTCGGACAAGAAGCTCGAACTAAGGGAGACCGACAAGTGGCTGCACAACCGCCTGGCCCAAACGGTCAAGCAATGCGGAGAGGCCATGAAGAACTACGAATACTACGTCACAATTAATGCGATCCACGACTTCTTCTGGCACGACTTGTGCGACTATTACCTCGAAGAGGTAAAATACCGCGTGTACGGGGACGACGTTGAAAGCAAACGGGCAGCACAAGCCACGCTCCTCGAAGCGCTCTCCACTGCGACGCGCCTTTTGGCGCCGTTCGCACCGTTCATGACGGAAGAAGTCTATTCTGAAGTAGTCCTGCCAGCAGAAGGAAAGAAGGCTTCAAGCGTTCACCGCGCCGAATGGCCCTCGCTCGGCGAAGAGTATATAAATGAGAAGGCGGACTATAATGGTGAGACACTTCACTTTATTCTCTCGGAAATACGCCGTTTCAAGGCCTCTGCGGGCTTGGCGTTGAATGAAGAGATTTCTCTGGTTGAAGTAACGCTTCCAGAGCCCGCGATGGCGGACACACCGCTTTTCGAG
>MNVH01000031.1 GCA_001871595.1 Candidatus Micrarchaeota archaeon CG1_02_55_22
CTCGCGGACGCTAGACTTCGGCAACGGTGCCCGCGCGGTATTCGACCGCGACCTCATCGTCGACGAACGCCGCGCCAACTCTCCCACGAGCACGTTCAACGAACTCGTGGTCACCGCTGGCACGCTCGTCACCTGGTCAGCAGGCATTGTCAAACCACTCAACCTCGACTCCTCGCCCCAGCGCTCGCCGTTAAATGGCCTCGAACTCACCATTCCATCGATAACCGTAGTACGCATTCCCGACGACTCACCGGTCCAGCGCGGCAACGACGGCACCACGCTCGCTTTCTTCGACGACTACTACCTACGCCTGCCTACACAGGCAAGGCAAATCACCGAGTACGGACAAAGCGGTTACAAGTCGTACGAAATACCGGCCAACGCGGCGCTGCGCCTGGTACCCCGCGAGCTATCATTCGGAGCGCAGAGTAAGGGCTTCTCTCTCCCGTTCGATGCAATCATCGTCCTCCCCGCAAACGCCGCGACAACTGAAGCGAAGGACGGCTCGCGAAAGGTTACATTCAGCCAAGCAACCAACGGGATAAGCCTTGCCGGAGAAAGGGAAATCATTGTCTCGACTGAAGCAACGATAGAAAAGAACGCGCTCACCATCCCGGCAGGCACGATTTTCTTCCCATCCGAATCACTCATCACCGCCGAAGACAAACAAACCACGATGCAGGGTGCAACAGCAACCACCACGGTGAGGCGCTTGCGCACGCCCACGCAAATCATTGTCAAGCCCGCCGAAAAAGTTACGTACTCGGAAAACAAGGACGGCTCGATTACAACGTATTCAGGCACACAGGAAGTGACTTTTGGTCCGGGCACGAAAGCGCAAGTAACGCCCCAATCGATACAGTTCCTCGTGCCTGCAAACACGTACATCGAAGTCAAGCCAATCGACCCCATGCTCTCAGGCAACACCGCGACATTGACTCTACCAGTAGACGCCGAGTTCTCAACCTCGCCCGACACCCGCATACTTCCACCCGGCCCGTCAGGCGAACGCGCGATAATCTATTCACCCGGACGCGTCCTCGTCGTCCAACAAGACTCGCAACTCCGCGGCACTCCCCCAACGATTACAATAACGGCTAGCACGCCGTTCGCAGCCTCGGCACCACTCGTACGGACAATTGAAACAGATAGGCGCGACACGCGATCCGTTCTGCCGCCCGGCGTGCGTTTCGCCACCCCGACGCAGACAACGCTAGTGGTGACACGCGACGCAAAGATTACGCGCGACGACCGCGGCGCAATCGTGGTAAGCACGGGCTACGACGAAGTCGTCGTCCCCGCATCAGCGCAAATCGTACAGGGCCGCGGCAACACGGCAACGCGCATCACGCTGCAAGCGAACACGCTCATCGAAGTACGACCAATAGACTACGACTACAGCCAACTCATCGGAGTGACAATGCCCTACCGCGCAATATACGCGTTGCCAGCATCCGCCCGCGCACGCCAGTCGCCCGACTCGCAGACAATAATCGTCTCCCTGCAAGGAGGAAAGCGCCTCGCCTTCGAGAACGCCAAGCTCGTTGAAACGCAGGGCCGCGCCACGCGCGTTGACGCTCCCGAGAAGACGCTGCTCTACGTGGATAAGGACGCCACGCGCGAGAACCCGCAAGGATTCGAAATCACCCTGCCAATAGCATGGAAACTAATCCTACCTAACGAGGCAACTGTACCGACAACGATGCCGAACACCGTGAGGCTACCGGACAAGACCTCGATAACCACTTCGTTCACGCCCCAACTCCTCGACGGAACTGGAGAATCAGGCGAAACCGGCAACCGCAAGCGCCTCGAAATACCAGCCGGCGCAACGGTAGCATTCGGCCCGACGTCGTTCACGAGCGACGAGGAAAGGGAGAAGAACGCGGGCGGTAGCACGGGCACGCTCGCATTCAACAACCGCGAGAACTCGGGCATAATCTTGCCAGCAAACGCCAAGGTGGAATCAACAGGCGGAAGCGTTTCCGTCGTCCTCCAGCAGTGCGTCAACCTAGACGTCAAGGCAACAGCCGACGCTTACAAACTCTACGGATTACCCGCGTCAATCGGCGGCAAGGCGCAAGGCACCGTCGTCGATGCGGGCAACGGGCAGAAACAAATCGTTCTCGCTGCCGGAACGAAGGTAACGCTCGCAACATGCAACCCTGACACCGATGACTCAAAGGTAATAACGTATTACCCCCGCACCGAGACCACGTTCTTCCTACCAACTGACACCGAGCCTGCGGACAACCCCACGCCTACTGCAAAGTTCCCAGATTGCCGCCAGCTCCAATCGTTCGGTTCGAACCTGCCGCTCGAGAGCGCAACACAACTCGACTTCCCCTCGAACTCTAAAGTATACCCCGATCCCAACGTTGAATCAGAATTATTCAAGGACAAGAAAAAACAAGTCACAGTGGCTGCAAAGCAGCCCGTCGGAATACACTCGTGCGCCGACCCGGTGGACACCGGCAGCGCCACGCTCTCGCAGAGCGACTTGGAGAAGCCCGCGCTCGAAATCAAGCCCTCGCCGCTCATAATCGAGATAAAATCACCCGCAAACCAGAACACCACGCAAGTATGCGTGCAAGACCTCCTTGAAGAGACGCTCGCAGTGAGCGCGAACTTCCAGCAAGGCGGGGTGCGCGGCGACTTGAAGGAGTACGTCGACCCGCGCGGCGTGGTGTGGATCGGCGGCTTCCAGTCCGGCAGCCAAGAGATAGACATCTCACCCGGCAAGCCGTGCGAATCCAACCCTTACGACATCACGGCGCGAATCCCGGAGTACAGCGATGATTTGGACATCAACGGCTGCATCAAGGAAGAAAAGGAAATCAAGGGAGAAATCGTGTTCAACGCGCGGAGCCAGAAGGACGGCGCTACCAAACAACCCGGCGTACTGCCGGTAACTCTCAAACTCGTGAAGGGCGGCGAGTGCGCGCCCAAGCAAAGCATTGCCAACGTCCCCCAGTTCAATGACGTGTACGGCACGCAAGCCGACTCGATACAGTTTGCAGGCTCGACGAGCGACACGATAAAACGCCAGCTCGTATTCAAGGCGCCAAAACATGTTCGCGTCTTCGCGCTGGTGAACAACCGCAAGGAGAGCGTTAAGTTGCGCGAAACGTGGCAACAAGCACGCCAAATCGCTTCATGCCAAGTGGACGTCCTCGCATCTTTCGGCGGAGAAACCAAGACGAATGCAAACCAACCCGTTGACGGCCTCGTACTCGCCCCGGGAGACGCGGCGCTCGTCAAGTGCGTTTCTAACGACGTGGTTGAAGCGAGCAACGCGAACTACGAAGTAACGGCAATTGGCCAGACTACTGGCGAAGAACAAAAGACGACGATACTCTTCAAGATGACCGTGTACCAGCCCCTCGATGCGGTGAAAGACCTTTACCCAATCTCCCCAATAGGCGAGTTGACGGGCGCGGAAGAAACCGTTTTCACACCCGCAACCGCTGAATCCGTTGGTGCAACGGGCGCGGGAGAGACCACGACGACGGAGACAACTACTGAAACATCAACCACCGGAACATCGCCTGAAGCAAACCCGGCAACGCCGCCAAGTACCTCGACGACAACAGCTAAGACTGCAGCAATCGACCGCATCTCGTTCGCCGACGTTGCGGTTGAGAATATGGGCGGAGCGACGACTGAAGGCGGCCCCGGCGGAGACTCCGTACTCGTTGACCCGGGCGTGTGGCGGTTGTGCGAGGAAAAGTTCTGCGACTCGCCGCAATTCAAACGCGCCGCCGCATCCTACGCAAACAACATCTACAATTACTTGCAAGGCCGCATGACGCCGGCTGACGAGAAGGAAAAGGTCGGCGAGAAGATTGATGCGGTTTACAAGACTACTAACGAAGGCGTGATTCGCAAGAGCTTCGTACTACAGAAGGCGGGGCGCGACTCGATTACCGAGGCGCAACTTGATGACGCGGTACAGCAAGGCAAACCGTCCAACTGGAAGGCGAATATTCCCTTAGGCGTAAACGGTCCGGTCGAGGGCTGCGGCATCTGGTTCGGCGAGCTCGAAGTACGCTTGAAGCCGTCACCCATCCTGGGGAGCGCCGAATACGACGGCGGAGTCGACTTCAGCCGCAAGTACCTCGACGACGCGGACGTCAAGATGACGCTCACAAAGGTGTACACGTGCGCGGACGAGCTCAACAACCTCGCGTTGCTTACCGGGCGACCCGAATTACAGGCAATAGGGCAGACTGGCTTCCTTAATCCAGAAGTATTCGTCGGACAAGAACGCGTGGAAGGCAACTCGGAAGAGTTTGGCCAGATACTGCGCGAAATCAAGGAGGACGGCTTTAAGGGCGCCTTTGGCGCGATAACGATTGGTTCGTACCGCGACAAGCGCGATGCTGAGGACACGGAGACCGCTCAACAGTTATACGAAGCGCTCTACAACCAGCGGCTCGACGAGAACACCGAGATGAGCGACTCGCTCTACGACGGCACGGACGCGGCGGGTTGGTGCGTTGGCAAGGGCGCGGCAATCACGGCCAAGCTCGGCGGAGTAATGCTTACCGAGTCGCTTACAGTCGCAGCGATATCTATTGCATTAATAGCAACAGGCGCAGGATCTGTTCCGGGAATATTGGGCGCGGGCGCGGCCGTAGATGCGGTGCCAATCGGCACAAGGCTCGCCGCGTTCGGTAAGCAACTCGCACGAAGTTACACGCGCGCACTAGCGAATTGCGGAGCTATAGGCGTTGGCGCGGGCGTTGGTTCTATTGGAGGCACGGGCGGCAACACGGTGTGCCAAGCGGTCAACGCGTGCATTTACTCTGAAGTATTCGACGCGGCCACATTCGGAATCGGTAGTACACTGAACTTGGGCGTCGGACCAGAGGGCGTCAAGGCCGCTGAAGCAGGCCTGCGCAACACGGCAACGCAACCGTTACTGCGCGGTTCTGTTGGCTCGGTACGCGGTTATTTGGGCGTCGCTGGCGCTACTACCGTAATCACGGGCGGTATACGCGGCCTTGAAGCGGTTACCGCGCTCAAGCCCGGCCACGCCGTGCCCGTTGCAGTCCGCGCGGTGCGCGTCACGCAAGAAGTTGCACGCGCCGGACTACGCAGCCAGTTCGTACAACGCGCGGTCCAGCAAGGCGCGTCAGCCGGAGCGGCCAACGCGTGGCTTGAACAATTCGTGAACGACTATCCGCGGTACACCCGGTTGTACGCCTCGCGCGCAGCGCGAAACCCGGGCGTAACAGCGACACAGTACGCCTTGCGCAGCGCGGGGCTTGAGGCGGGCAGAATCGCAGGACTGCCTGCAGGCGAGAGCGCCGCACTTACCGCTGCTGCCAGCGATGGAGCAGTGCTCACCCAGATGGAGCCCGTTGTCGCGCCGTTCGTGCGCGAGTACGGACAGGCAATAGCACTGCAGGTAAAAGCAGCGTTCGGAGACGCCAAGCCTCCTTGGTCGGCGAGTACCACTTACGCGCAAGAATTCGATTCCCGAATAGCTAGTGGCATTGCACCGCAACAAGCGATGGAGGAATTAGCAGACCAGTACAACACTTTCAGGCGCGGCAACGAACTTGCCGGGTTCGAGGTAACCCGGGACGGGTACATCTCGGGTGCGGCAACGCACGACGACATACTCTCACGGTTCGCCGACCCGGCCACCGGTTTGGATGACTTGACGAAGCTTGACGACTTGCTGGTGCAAGCGAGGGCTTACACAGTACCTGCATTGCCCGGCGGAGCGCCGGATACCGCAGCTCAGGACTATTTAGATGATGTGGTACGCCAGCTTGTTGAGCGCCGAACGGCGGTTACCGACGCTGCTTCGCCGGCTTTCGTACAGGCGTCCGAACGAGAGTTCGTACAACTCATGCAACCTAAATATATTTCATCCACCGGTGCAACCGCTCCGATTACGGTGGCGGAAGCGATGACGATAATGGAGGGCCAAGTCTCAAAGAACGGTTTCTTCAACCGCTTGAAGGTCAAGTGGGGCAACTTGAACAAGAAGGCAGCCGGCACCACGCTGGCCTCGCTTGCAGTGTCGCTGTTATTCCACGCGGAAGTCCGTCCAGTCGCTGCGCACACGTTGCCGCCGCTTGACTCGTTTATTGTGGCAACGCAGTCGCAACCGTTCCGCAAGGGCATTGGCGTTATGCAGACCGCCCCGTTGCCGAGCATTACTTTTGGTTGCGAGATCAACAGCAATGTTGACCCGACGGCGGAAGCGATTTACTGCGGGCCCAAGCTGATCGACTTGTCCAAGTCGTGCGAGTACGAAAGCGGCCGAGGCATATGCCTGATTTACGGCAAGAAGCCGAACGGCCGGTACTTCCTGACAACTGTACTTACCAAGGGAGCGACGTCGTCCTCGGCGGTGACTGCAACAACATCGTCGAGCGTGACACCTGCATCGCGCAGCACGCGCGCGCCAACTCCAGAGAAACCAAAGGAAGCGGTTCAAGACGGGCAGACTACCGTGCTTGGTCCGGCTGCAGGCGAGTTATTCAGGTCCATGTTCCGGCCCGACGACCGAATAGTTACCCCCGTGCTTCTTGGACGCGCCAAGGTAATACCGTACAATGCTGGCACGCCAGTACCAACCGAGCCGTTGCCGCCGGACGCGGAGGCGGGCACAACCGGGTAGAAGAGTTGAAATGGATGCGTGATGTAATTGGTTCTTGGATGTGATTTGGCTTGAAGCTTTCCGGGATATTGTTATTTTTGGTAATCCTCTTGGCCGTGGCGTACGGGGTTTACTGGTATGCGCAAGGCGAGGGCGACCGAGTTGCTGCTGACGCGCGCGGCTATCTGGGGAAAAACAAGGCTTCGGCGTTGAAGTACAACGATAACGTGTACGGTTTCTCGTTTGAGTACCCTGACGGTTACGATATTGGGACGGATTCGGTTGAAGGGTTCCGCGCGTATTTCTCGGCCGGTGAAGAAGGCGAGTTCCCGGAACTGTTCACCGTGCTCGTTGGGCCAGAGGACGACGCTTCAGGAATGGAGGCCGAGTTCAAGTCGATTGAAAACGTTTCATCGTTCAGGAAGTTCAACGCGCGGGAAGGCACGGCCATGGTGGTAGCATACAACTATACGCCGGATTACTCTTACGAGACGCTTTTCTACCGCCAGGCGTATTATCCGTGCAGTTTTGTTAACGGTTCGCGGTACGGTGCGTTGTTGACCGCAATGATACCGCAAACGTACGCCGCCGACGTAAAGGTCGCTGACTTGTTCGTCGAGTCCTTCGAGTGCTGAAAAAAATGTACGCGAAACTGCACGAGAAGGATTACAAGGGATTCAAGCGCCGAGTCGTCGCGGTGTGCGACGCCAAGCTCTTGGGAAAAATTTTTGAGAGCAACGGCCACGTGCTCGACTTGAAGGCGTACCGCTCTTTCTACGAGGGCGAACGCGTTACGGTTACGCGTTTGGGTGAAATGCTTGAAGGAATAGAGAACGTCAACCTTATTGGAGAGAAGTCTATCGAGGCCGCGTCGAAACACATCAAGGTATCTTTAGAGAAGGCGCGAATAATCGGCGGCGTGCCCCACCTCCAGTACTACAAGCTCTAGCCAAAAGACTTTTATACGCATAAACATAAGTAATACATATGAAGGTCAGGACTACGTTGATGCTGGACGAAGCAGTGCTGCGAAAGCTCCAATCCGAAACGGATAATATGAGCGCGTTCGTGAACAAATCGCTGCGTGAATCGTTGTTCGGCTCGAAACAATCAATGCTCGGGGCACTGAAGGGCCGGGTCAGCGGCGCGGACAAGACCGAGGACGACGACTGATGGCATTCTTGCTTGACTCCTACGCATGGCTCGAGTACTTTGGCGGAAACGGAGAGTACGCCAAGTATGCTGAGTCGGAGGAGCCGCCTTTCACCGCTGCAAGCTCGTTGACAGAAATAGTACGTGCTTTCACCCGAAAGAAGGTTTCGACCAAAAAAGCCGAGGAATTAATCCGTTTTGTTACCGAACGCAGCGTTATACTGCCATTAGAGAAGGACGACGCAATCAAGGCAGGGCTTTTAGCGGAAGAGTTCGGCCTGCACTTCTCGGATGCGCTGATTTACGCGTTCGCATCTAATGATCGAAGGCTAGTTACAGGCGACGCGCACTTCAAGGGACTACCATTCGTCGAGTTCGTTCAAGCCTAACGCGCTTTTTATATTGACGCGTGATGTTATGCGTCTATGCGGGCTTCGTTCGTGTTGAGCATCACGGCATTCTTCTTCATAGCATTCGGCTTCTTCGTGCTCGGTGCGTCCGGCACTGGCACGCCGGACGTGCCGCTTGCGTACGGTTACTCTATTGGACAATACGGCGCTGACGCAGGGCACCCGGACTTGCTCGGCGTGCTTAACGCGTTCTTCTTTGTATTCACTGCATCCTTGTTGTTTTTCGGTTTCGGCGGCATTCCCGCTCTAGCCTACGAAGCGGCAAAGTACGCCTCGTTCTCGGCGCACGGGCTGAGTTGGTACGCGTTGCTATACTTTTTCCCCCAGCTCTTGGCGTGCTATTGCGGCACTCTCCTTGCGGCAAGGCAGGCGGACGGAACGCTGGATTGGGTTGTTGGCAAGAAAGCCGTGCTCTACCTAACCCTGGCTTTTCTGGTAACGCTGCTTTTGTACTTCAGCAGGCCGTTCCTGCTAGCGCAATAACCGTTAAAAAGCGGGGAAGCGTTAACTCGTTATGGTGGTTCTTGTCGCGGCCGACGTGTTCGGCCTCTTCGACACTATTAACGACTTGTCGTTCGTGATAAAGCTCATCGCGTTCGCCTACTTGACGTTCTATTTGTACATCACTTTCGCCGAAAACATGCCCCTCTTCGGCCTCTCCGAAATCATTTTAGGCTATTTGTTGATGTTCCACGCGCCAGTAATCGTCTCACTCGGCCTCATCGTGCTCTTCGTCATGTTTGGCGGAATGCTACAGATGAACCTGCAGATGGGCCTCGAGCAAGCCGTCCGCGGCGGACAACAGATTCAAGAGATGGAGCGACAAGAGGCATTCCAGCGAAAAGTGCAGTCGGGCGCCGCGCTCAACGCGCAGGAGCAGCAGATGTACGCCGAGATGCAGGCCCAGCAGCAGATGCAGCAAGGCTACCAGAACTCGATGCTGCAAGTGCGCAGCGGCGGAAACTTTGGCGGTTATTGAAATGGGCTTGTTCGACGACATTATATTGTACGGTAACCTGCTTTGGTATGCGGTTCTGGTCTACGTTGCGTACTGGCTTTACAATTGGTCGAAGGAAAAGCTCGGCTTTTCGCAAGTGCTAGTATTCGTCGTTGCCGGCCTCTTAATCTACTTCCTCGTCATCGAGCACCCCATCATCGGGGCGTTCGGCGTGATTACGTGGATAATTATTTCAGGCGGGTTACTACTCGTGCTCGGAATGTTCCCGAGCCTTTACATGCTCTTGAAAGGGCACAGGCAATAGTTTTTGGGGGGTTAATAAAATGAGCAAGCTGAAAAAATTGAAGAAGTTCGCAGGTTACTACGGCGAAGCCAACCGCGCCAGGACGCAGCACTCGAGCGGAAAGTGGCGCATACTTGTCGTGCTATTGCTCATCTCCACCATCCTCGTTGTCAAGGACTACTTATCGGACAAGTATATTGCCGAATTCGCCGAGAACCCGATAGCGTACCTGGTACTGGATAAAGTGTTGTACTGGTTCGTTAGCGGCATCATGGTGGGAATAGCGTTCTCGTGGCTCATGTTTGAAGGCGAGTTCATGATAGCGGTGTGGCGCATAGGCAAACAGCTTGAAGGCAACGCGATTCGCGGCCTAGAGAAAGCGGCGGGCGTGAAAAGCGCGCGGCGTGCGCCGGCAAGGCGCAAAAAGCGCTAGATTGCGCCCAAGGTAAGCACGGCTATGGCTGAAAAGACTATGAGCGCGAGCCCTGCTTCCCCGATTCCACCGCTCACTACACTCAAATAAACGAAGATTAGGATTATGGCGAATCCAGCAAGAGCCCCAACACCCAATGAACCGGCCCACGAGAGTGGCGCGAGCAAGAGTTGCCCGGGCGCAAATATCAACGAGGCGCCTGCGGCGGGGTTGCCGAACGGCATAGTCATTAGTAGTAGCCCGAATATGAACGCCAGTATAACGGCGCTGGGCCCGTCAATCTCACTTATTAGCGGCATTAGTTAACCAACTTGTATACACTTTAGGGTAGTAACAAGTATTTAAGGGTTTCGGGCGAACCGCTTAAAGAAAGTAATGATGCAGAGAGTCGGAAAAACGGAGTTTGCTAGCCGAACGTTTTAATAGTGCTTGCGGCGTAAGACGAGTATGGTTGACGTCTGGGGTAACCTCGATATCATAGTGCTGATAATCGACTTTATCATGCTCTACCGCTTGTTCTACCCGTCGATCTCAGGGAGCCAACTCGTCGGAATTGCAATGGCGGCCTTGATAACGTTCCTCCTAATCATCCCCAGCTCGTTCTTCATGTGGATGGTGTTCTTCGGCCTCTTCCTGTACTCTTTCTTCTGGAACTTCAGGCCGTGGGATTGGTAAATTGGATTTCACGTTCATGTTCATGGTCATCCTCATGCTCTTCGCCCTACAGAACGGCATGCCTATCATTGCGGTGGCATTGCTGCTCGTGGCAGTAGTAACAGCAGTCAAAGGCAAGGGAACCCTGCTCTTAGCTGCGTTGCTCGCAGTAGGGCTCCTCGTCGCAGTATTCATCGGCCTTGGTGACGCAACCGGGCAGCTAGTAATCGCTGGGCTCTTCGTCATCTTTCTCATCACGCTCGTAAGCGACAAGGGCCAACCAGCGTACGGCCCCGGCATGTAGTTGGTGTAAAATGAACTTTACTCTCGCCGCGCTCCTCCTGCTCTTGGCCGTAATTTTTGCGTCGTACGGCTTGGGTTTTCTGGCGTTCATCATCATAATCATTCTAGTGCTCCTCGCCATAACCGAAACCGGCGCCAGGGCGCGCGGCGGGTACTCTGTTGATGCTTCCGGCAGCGCCAAACCGCAGATGATGAAAAAAACGGTTACCACTAGTGCGGACGGCACGAAGAAGACAAAGATAACCAGCCAGGTTTCCGCCGACGAAGTAAACTTTCCGGCACCAGGCCAGCCGGCAGATTACGGCAAGACGAGTTATGAGCAGTTCGGCTCCGGTTTGGGCGCAGTAGTGTGGGGCACGGCGCGCTTGGCGTACAACGGTGCCAGATGGATTTTTGGGGGCAAGAAAAAGTGAGCGTCATCCTCGCCATTGCAATGTTCTTCCTCGGGTGGCTATTAATAGAGAACGGATTCGTCTTCTTCGGCTTCGTCGCCGTAGTCGCCGGCGTCTTCGCGCTTGTGGCCAACCTCGACGGCAACCGCACGCAAAGAGCGCGCATCGGCGGGGAACAAAAGCGTTTCGAGGCCAAGCACAACCCGCCGGCCAACTACCAGCTCGCCCGCGCTGGGGAGGGCTTCAGCAACCTCGGCCGCGGCATAGTCTGGATATTCCGCACCATCTTCGGAATGCCTAAAAAGAAGGACTAGCTTTTTAGCCGCAAGAGTATGTCGCGGTTGGCTTCGAGGATTTTCTTGTTCAAGTCGTTCAACGCTTTAAGCAGTGCGATTGCCTCGTCTAGCTTGTCGTCGCTGCTGCCGGGCAACGACGGGGCAAGGGTCTGCATTGCCTCGGCAACTGGAGCAGTTTTTTGTGCGTCGCCGGGCTCAACGAGCGACGGCATTTGAAACAATTCATCGGAAGAAGGTTGCACTGCCGGTTTTGCGGCTTGCGGACGCGGTGCGGGAGGCGTTGGTTGCGAGGGCGAATCGCCTAGTGGCTGGAGGCTCATCTCACTCATGTCACTGGCGGGTTTTGCGGGCGCGGGCGGGCGGGGCGCGTTGCCGACGGAGACGCTTTTGAGCTGCTCGGTCGCAGCAGCGTACATCTCGTCCGCGTTCTCCACGCCTAGTTCGGCGAGATTGTCTTTTATCTGCTGCTCGCTCATGCCTTTGGCAAGCATTTCGCGTATAACCGTGCGTAAGTCTGCCATGGTCGAAAACATTAGCGGAAGCGGCTTTTTATTGCTTTGGCGCGTCAAAAGTACCATGGCCTCATTCATTCCAGAGTCGTTTTCGCTCCCTAAAGAGTTTGTTTTTGATGGGCTGAGATTAGAACCCCTCACGCCGAAGCACGCGGAAAAAGATTACGCTGCGGTCATGAGCCATTTGGATGAGATTGCGGGCGTTTTCGCGCCGGGTTACCCGTGGCCGCGCAAGAGCCTGACGCTTGAAGAAGATTTTTCTGACCTTGAGTGGCACGAGAACGAGTTTAGACAAAAGACTTCTTTCGCGTACACCGTTTTGTCTGCAGACTGTTCGGAGTGTCTTGGTTGCATCTACGTTTACCCGCCAACGGCGCGGGGCTTTGATGCAGAAGTCTTCTTCTGGGCTGCTGGTGAGAGGGGCGGCGGTCTTGATGCCCGCTTGGCGGTAGTAGTATCCGCATTCTTGAAGAGCTGGCCTTTTGCGAGGATCGCTTTTCCGGGTCGTGCTTTGTCTTGGCAGGAGTGGCGGGCGCTTGGCGGCAGAACCTACGGCACTGAGAAGTCATAGCAAAACGCTTTAAACGACGGCCTAGTAATTCATGGGAATGGAACTCGAACTGCCTTACGGGCCGTGGACACAACTGGTCAACGCCAGGTGGCGCGACTACCCCGTCGGCATCTACATGAACGCGGATAAAGTGCTCATGCTTGTATTGTACGAGAAGCACGGCGACGACGTTACCGGAATGCTCGTCGCACTCAAGAAGGTATTCGTCGTCGACAACGATTTGAACAAGGCCGTTCAGAGCCAGCAACGCGAGATTACACTTATTCAGAAGTATTCAAATCAGGACTCGACGCGCTTCGTTATGCTCGGCGGCACGCCCACCTACGTAAAGTACTCGCAAGAAGCGCTCGTCGAGGCAATCGGAAAACAGTTTTCCGAACTGAAGTCGCTCACCAAATACATTGAGGACATGGGCGCGGCCTACAAGACTCACGTAAAGGAACTCGCCGAGGCATCGCCGTCCGAGATAGACTCGTTCCTCGGGGACCCGTTCTCGTTGTTCTCCATGGTGAACCCGAACGCGATACGCCACGGTGAAGAAAAGAGCACGGTCAAACTGCAAGTGGGCCTTGACTCGACGGACGCACCAGTCGTCTTGCCCCTCGAAGCGCTCTCGGGCGCGGTTGTTTTGGGCGGCTCGAAACAGGAACGCGTCAACGCCGCGCAAGTCCTGCTTGAAACCGCACTAACCAGCTCGATTCCCATAGTATTGTTCGACTCTACTGGCGCGTTCTCCGGATTGGGCGCACCCAACCCCGAAACGTCCGAATTCTCAAAACACAAGATGACCGCGATGCCACTGGGCTTCCCGATGAAACGGTTCAAGCTCGGAAACGGTTTGTACATCGACTTGCAGCACGTCACGAAGGAAGTATTCCTTGAAGCTTTCGGTCTCGAAGAAACTGACGTCGGCAACCTCATCGCTTCGTCTTGGGATAACACTCCGGAAAAGCACGTCTTGGGCGACGTGGCTGCCGCGGTTGACGACGTTACTGGGAAATCGCACGAGGCAACAAAGTACGCGGCGGCTAAAGCGGCGCGCCTGCTTAAAGTAATCGGCAAGTGCTATCCCGCAATATTCAACAAGAACGCGGCGAGCGAGCTCATGGTACCGTGGCACGAGGGAATAGGCAAGGTATTCTACGTTGACGTGACGGGTTACCCTGAGAATGTCAAGCACCTCCTCGTCTCCTCCCTCCTCAAAGCCATTCCCGTTCCAACGGGACGCAAGATAAAAGTAGTAATCGGCTTTGACTCGGACATGCACGAGATATTCGGCGACGTGCTCGAACTACTCGTTAAGCTCCGCGGCAACAGCACGGGCTTCGTGCTCAACGCGGAACACGAGATTGACGCCGAACTAATCCAGAACCCCGGCGTCCGCATCCAGCTCGTTGGACGCGAGGCCGTGGCCACGATGAACAAAGAGAAGCCCTTGCGCTTCAAGTGGCGCCCCACCTACACGCGACCCTTCACCGCGCCGCCACAGAACGAGGCCTAGCGCTTTACTCTTCGGCCTTTAGAGCGGCGTTCGAGACGTTGAATTGCCACGGGCGTTCGCTTGATGCGTTCGAGTACTTGACGGACTATTTCCGCATGCAAGTCGTAGGTTTGTTTACGGGCAGATTGCAGGGGAGAATCCAATTCCGCGCGGTGATAGAATACGTCGGCGTCTCGGCAGAGTGCTATATCCCCTGCGTGAAGCGCGCCTACCGTATTATAATCTATATTTTTAGACGAAGCCAAATCATACTGGTGCATTGAACGATAGAAATGCATGGCTTTAGCCAAGTGAGCTAACCTAGCGCCCGGAGGAAGGTTATCGCGCAAGAACTTTAGTCCAGCGAGCATTTTAGACCCATCAGGATAACGGGACGCGTTCGGCTCGGCCTGTGCGATTATTTGCGAAAGGCCTTGAATGGGATTTGGGGCACCCGCGGCCATTGAAAGAATTGCTGCAACCGTGCCCAATACGCGGTGGTCCGCGTCCTCCAAACTTACTAGTTTTATGCCTGCCGCTTTTGCGGCGTCGGATAACGCGAAATGGTAGCGAGTAAAGTCATCAGGATTTGACGGGTCCAGTCCATCAAGCTCGCATCGTCTGGCGTAATCTTCTCGCGAGAAATCTCCTTCAACACCCAGGCGTTTCACGCCAAGACCAGATAGATGTTCGACGAGTTCGCGGGCCGGATTCTCACGGGCACCCGCCCGGAGTTCGTGGGTTACACCTATGAATACAAGCTTGGTGCGCTCTGAAGCACGCGGCACTTCAGAAATCGGCCGTTTAAAAGAACTACGCACTATTACTCACTCATATCTTCTCGAACATTCCCGTTGCCGAGGAGTCTTCTTTTTCGGAGTCTTTCTTGAGCGAGGCGACCGTTTTCTTCACGTCACCGAACTTCTCGTTTATGAGGTCACGCACTTGCGAGACGGTGGCGTACTCGAGCGGGTTGATTGAGTCTAGAACGTAGCGTATTTCGGAGAGCTCTTGCTTGGTAGCGTACTTCAAGTCGAGCGCCTTGCCGTCGGTAGAGCCGCTCGAAGAAGCTGAAGGGCGCGTAGTCGAGCCGCCTTCCTCAATCTTCTTGATGCGGTTGTTAAGCGCAATAAGCGTCCTGCCTAGGACTTCCTCGTTCTTTTCAATGGTGCGCATCTTTTGCGCGAGCAAGTTGATCTTGGAGTCGAGCGTGTGCAAGTCGGACACTATGGTCACGAGCTCGGTTGCCTTAGCCATACAGGTTTTAACGCCAACGGGCCTTAAATAGCTTTGTTGAGAGGTTAGTAGTACGGCATGAAAATCAAGGCTTTTCCATTCATTGTAGAGGCCGCCAGCCGGTGCGGGAAGAGCGGCGCAAGGCTGGTTTACAAGACCGAGGACGGCGCGACTGCACGGGCTTTTGCGCCCTTTGACGCGTATTTCTACCTTCTCCCCGAAGGCGATGCCGAGGCTGCGGCCAAGCGTGCAGCAAAACTTAAAGCAACGGTCCGCAAGGGCGAGGCAACAGTCACGCGAGTCGAACGCGTCAAGCTAAAGCTCGGTTTTGAAGAAAAAGCTTTCCTGAAAATCTTCGCTTCGGCGCCCGAACACGTCCCGCGGCTGCGGGACGAAGCCAAGGTGCTTGGGGAAACGTTCGAGTACCGCATTCCGTTCACCAAGCGTTTTGCAATCGATACTGGTTTGGTACCGAACGAGGCGCACGAGTTCGAGGTCGACTCGGGCGAAATATCATCCATAAAACGCGTTGACCGCGCGAAGATGCCGGAATTGCGCGTAATGAGCTTCGACATCGAGACCTACAACCCCGTCGGGATGCCGCGGTCGGACAAGGACGCAATCCTAATGATTAGTTACGCGACTTTCAAGGAAGGAAAACCCGTCGGAAAGGTACTTTCGTGGAAAGAATCCAAGCACGAGTTCGTCGAAGCATTCAAGGACGAAAAGTCAATGATTGCCGAATTTATAGAGCGCGTAAGGCTCGAAAAGATCGACGTCTTGACGGGCTACAACAGCGACGAATTCGACCTGCCATACTTTGTCGAGCGCTGCAAGAAGCTCAAAATCGCGTTCAACGTGGGCCGCGACAAACACCCAATATCCTTCAAGCAAATCGGCCTCCGCAAGCGGGCGCGCGTTTCCGGCAGGGTGCATTTCGACGCGTTCAACGCGATTGCATTGCTTAACAAGGTTGGTGCGAACAAGTTCTCGCGCCTCTCACTCGAAGTGGTCTACTCAGAATTACTGGACAAAAAAAAGCCGAGCGTCAAGAAACTCGAAATCTGGAGGGCGTGGGACAACGGCGGCAAGGCCCTAGAGGAATTGTTCGAGTACTCGCGCTCGGACGCAATCGCGTGCCTCGAGATTGCCGACTACGTTCTACCGATGGAAATAGAGCTGAGCCGCATCACGGGACTGCCGCTCTTCGAAGTTTCGCGCGCGTCTGCCAGCGAGATGGTTGAATCCCTGTTGATGCGCCGCGCGTTCGAACGCAAAGAAATAGTGCCGAAGAAGCCGGACTACGCTGTAGTCGAACAACGTCTCCGGCAGCCCATTGAAGGCGCTTTCGTCAAAGTGCCCGAGCCCGGCGTGTACGATGACATCGCGGTATTCGACTTCCGCTCGCTCTACCCCTCGATAATAGTCTCGCACAACATCGACCCCGCCACAATCGGCTCGAAAGAAAAAGATGCGTTCGAGTCGCCCACCGGCGCGCGCTTTTCGAAACGCAGGGGGATCGTGCCCGAGACGCTTGAACGAGTCCTCGACGAGCGCATTGAAGCCAAGAAGCTCATGGCCAACGCCAAGCCCGCAGACAAGCCCGCGCTTAACGGCCGGCAAATCGCGCTCAAGATTCTTGCAAACAGCTTTTACGGGTATCTTGCTTACGCCCGTTCGCGCTATTATTCGCGCGAGTGCGGCGAGAGCACTACTGCGTGGGCGCGAAAGTACATTCACGAGACGATTGAACACGCTGAGAAGGCCGGCTTCAAGGTTCTCTACGGAGATAGCATCACGGACGAAAGATGCATCGCGTACCTTGACTGCAACGGAATATTGCGGTTAGCACCGATAGCCGAAATCTTCGACCGGTATGGCAAGACAAAAACCGCGTGCGGCGATAAGGAAGTAATCTACGCACCGGGCATACGCGCGCTGTCTGTCGACCCCAAAACAATGGAGCCGATATGGCGCCCAGTCACGGAGATAATCCGGCACCGTAACACCAAACGGGTTTATCGTGTACGCCAAAAGACTGGCGAAACCCGCGTAACCGAAGACCACTCCATAATGATTGACAAACGCGGTTTTCTCGAGGAATGCAAGCCCGCCGACATCGGCAAAAAAAGGCTTGCCTACCTACGGAAAATACCCGCGGTAAAGGAAATAACTGAAATAAATCTGACGGACTGGCTTGGAGAATATGAAAATAAGGTTAGGTACAAAGGCCGGATAAAGACGCGGGCGATTAAGGTAGCGGACGACGGGTCATTGACTTTTTCCTGGACCGCGCAAAAACGTCAGATAAAGGTGCAACGACGCTACCCCGTCGAGTCGCCACGATTCGAAGCGCTATGCCGGCTGCTAGGCGCTTACATTGCCGAGGGAAGCGCATCAACTCCGGAGACTACCGGCACCCGTATGGGCGCAAGCATTGCTTCTGGCAACCGCGAGTGGCTTGAGAGCTTGAAAATGGATTATGAATCTCTGTTCACAAACGCGCGCGCCTGCGTGATACGTTCCAATATCAAGACCCGGCACTTGGATTACGTTAACCTAGACGGCATGGCGCACTCGACGGTTTACGATGACGCCACTTGCAAGCTGCAGATGATGAACGCGGTTTCTGCAATGGTATTCAAGCAGCTTTGCGGCCAGAAAAGCTACGGCAAACACCTTCCGGAATTCATCTATCACGTCCCGCGCAAGTACAAGCTGCTCATGCTGGAGAAAATGGTGGAAGGCGACGGTTCACGGGCCTGCGGCCCGCGCTATACGCGAGAGTACCGCGACCGTAACTTCAAATACCACACGAGCTCCTTGCGGCTGGCAAGCGGATTGAGCCTGCTCTTGAACCAGTTGGGAATAAACCACTCCATCCGCTATTATTCGAAACGAAAAAGCTACTGCGTAACGACATGCAGCATTACCAACGACCGCCTGGGTACTGATGTTGTTGAGGAGCCCTACCAAGGCTTCGTTTATGACCTCTCGGTTGAAGGAAGCCGAATGTTCACCGATGCCTGCGGCAGCGTGGTACTGCATAACACAGACTCAATATTCTTGCGGCTCGGCGACAAGACCAAGAACGACGCGCTCGCCTTTCAAGCCGGCGTCAACGCGTCCCTGCCGGGGCGCATGGAATTGGAGCTCGAAGACTTCTATCCTCGCGGCATATTCGTGAGCAAAAAACAAGGCGAGAAAGGCGCCAAAAAGAAGTACGCTCTGGCCAATGACAAGGGCGAGATAAAGATTCGTGGCTTCGAGCTAGTACGGCGCGACTGGAGCCCGATAGCGCGCGACACGCAGCGCGAGGCCCTAGAGATACTGCTTAAAAGCGGTAACGTGGGCAAGGTGAAAGAACTCGTCGCGAGGCGCATTGACGAACTCAAGTCTGGCAGGATGCCGCTCGCACAGCTCGCGGTGCGCACGCAACTGAGAAAGAAGGCTGGCAACTACGACATCGTGTCTCCCGAAGTATCAGCGGTAAAGAAAGCCCGCGCTGCAGGAGTGGACGTTGCCGAGCACAGCCTTATCGAGTACGTGATAACAAAGCAGGGCAAGAGCATCAGCGAGAAAGCCTCGCTTATTGAGCTGGTAAAGGAAGGCGATTACGACGCGGACTACTACGTTAACAACCAGCTCTTGCCCGCCGTGCTCAAACTACTCGGCGCACTGGGCACGGACGCGGACGACTTGAAAGCGAAAGGCAAACAAAAAGGCTTGATGGATTTCTAGACTCTATTGGGGAATTATAAGCTTTTTCGGGAGAAAACAAGTGTATGACTGAAGACGGTTCAATTGCAGCGAGTGAGAACGAGGCAACGAGCGGTGCGCCGGCAGAGGAAGAGCTCACGGTCGAACAAGTTCTTGAGAAAGCGGGCGTAATCGCACGCAAGGCACTGCTCTACGCACAAGGGGAAGCCAAGCCCGGCGTCAAGCTCTTGGACTTGGCTGAAAAGATTGAGTTATTCATCACGGACAACGGCGGAAAGCCCGCTTTCCCGGTCAACCTTGGAATCGGCAACGTTGCCGCGCACTATACACCGAGCGCGGAAGAAACGGCGGTGTTGGGCGAGAAAGACGTGCTCAAAGTCGATTTGGGCGTGCACATTGAAGGCTTAATAGTTGATTGCGCGCAAACGATTGACTTGTCGGGCGAGAACGGCAAGCTCGTCGAGGCGAGCAAAAAAGCGCTCGAGAACGCCCTCTCAGTAATGCGCGTTGGCGCCAATAGCCGTGATGTGGGCGCCGAGATACAAAAAACGATTGAATCCTACGGCTTTAAGCCGATAGAAAACTTGTGCGGCCACTCGCTGCAGCACTGGGAACTCCACGCCGGACGCGAGATACCAAACGTGGCCATGGGAAACTCTTTGCTGGAGGAGGGCGAAATCTATGCAGTCGAGCCTTTTGCATCAACCGGAAGCGGCCGCGTACGCGAGGCAACCGATTCCGCTGAAATCTACTCTTTGATGGGCGCAAAGAACGTGCGCATGCAGGCGTCCCGCCGCGTTCTCGAACTCGTAGCGGAAGAGTACCGCACCCTGCCTTTTGCGAAGAGGTGGCTACAGGAAGTACCCATGCTCCAGTTTGCGCTCAGTGATTTAGAGAAGCAAGGACTAATCCATGGTTACGGCGTGCTGCACGACGACGCAAAGTCGCTCGTCTCTCAAGCCGAGACAACCGTGATAATCGAGAAAGACGGCGTCAAGGTCCTTGTCTAATCAGCAACGCTTTTTAACCAACCTGCACTATCGTAACTATAATGCCGCCCGTCAAACTGGAAAAAAAGGATTCGAAGCCCGAAGCAGCCGCGGCGAACGACACTATTGAACTAAAAATCAGCGTACCAAAGTTCGCCTTTGAAACCGGGCCGGTTTTCCAGATGAAGCTCATCTTACTAGGGTTATTCGTCCTGATTTTCGCTTTCGCGCTCTTCATGTTCGTAAGGGCAGATTTTGCAACGAGCGACTTATTCCAAATAAACCGCTTGACGGAGAACGTACAGAAGCTCTGGAGCGTTTCAGTCGTGCTCTTCATCGTGCTTTACGGCGTTACTCTCGGCCTCGCCATGTTTTACGGACAAGGCTTGCCGCGCGCGCAGGCCGCACTGCCCCTCGCCGTCGCAGTGGTAATAGCATTCATTGCAAGCTTCCTCGCCGGGCCGTACTCTCCTGCGTTCTACGCCTTTGCCCTGACGGCCGGCGCAGCCAGCCTCTTAGCCACCAATGCACAAGACCTCAAGCTCTCGACCATTTGGGGTACGACTGGCAAGGCACTCACGCTGTTGCTCGTAATCGCATTCCTGTTCACATTTCTTAAAGTCAACGCGTCGCGCGACGCCTACTTCGGCTCGCTCGCCGAAGGCATGGCCGAGAGCGTGCCCGCACTCGCTGCCGAGGCCGCGCCGCAAGTGGGAGGACAGGCTCTAGCGTTGTGCGCAACCGCCATAGACCAGGCAACGATTGACGAGAACGCAGTAAAGAAAGTAATTACTGAAGACGCGTTTAAAACGCAGCTAGCATCGGCTTCGCCGGAATACACCGCGCTGCCGGGAGCAACGCAGACTGCTTTAGCCGCTTCGCTTTATCCTGCCATGGTGATGCAGGCGGTAACATTGTCGAACGCGGTGAAAACGGATTTGGCGCTGCAGCTGCGCAACGTTGACGCGTCAAAACAAGTGGCGAACGCGCCACCCCTCTCCGCCGGCGAGGTCAAGACGATTCTCACCAACCTGCCGTTCGGCAGACAGATGTACGCGGCCCTGCCGCTCGGCACTGCGCTAGCTATAGTATCGATCCTCACGCTGCTCAACTTCTTCATCCACATCGTCGCAGCCGGCACGGCGTACGGACTAGGCAAGTTCTTCGCGGTCTAGTAAAAGTGCTAGCTTTCGACGAATTCGCCGCTTTCTTTTAGTTCGCGGTCTTTCACGCTGCCGTGCTTGTTCAACTTCAAGCGCCGGCTCTTCTCATCCTTGCGATAGGACAAATCAAAGTGTGAAAGCAGGTTCTTGACTCCCTCGCCCTTGGAATAGATACCGTCAACCGTGCCGTGCTTAGCCGGAGTGCCACCGAAGATGATGAGGCGGTCGCACGTGTTGTACAAGAACTCGAGGTCGTGGTCAACCACGAGCAACGCCACGCCGTCGGTGACGGCTTTCTCGCGCAACAGTTTCGAGAGCGCGATGCGCCCGGTTACGTCCATCATGTTCGACGGCTCGTCGAGCACGAACAAGCTCGCGTCGTCGTTGGCGAGGCAGCGGAATATAGCGGTTTTTTGCAATTCGCCGCCCGAGAGCTGGCGTAGAGAGAGGAATTCGAGGCGCTGTAAATTCATCTGCCGGACGAAGGATTCCTTGAAGGGAGTGTCGCGGTCGAGGAAAGTGCCGACGAACTCGTCCGGCCTTTCAAGTATTTGAGGCTTCATGCTCACCCCCCCAAGCGTTTTAGCGAGTTCATTGCACAGCGTGCTCTTGCCAGTGCCGTTTGGCCCGGCGATGCCGACTACTTCGCCGGGGTGCAGGGCGATTTCGGACGCATTTTCGAGCGTGAAAGAGCCGCGCTTGAGCTTGAGCGCGGGAATCTTTGCCGCAGTGCCCGAGCGCTTCTCCGGGGCGTGGTCTTTGTAGCGTATCTCGCCCCTAAAGCGAACGTTTTCGGGTTCGATGTAGCCGTCTAGGAACATGTTTATGGCGCGGTCGGTCGCGTAGGGTTGAGAGACGATTCCGTAAGCACCGGGAACGCCGTAGTTGAGGTAGACTTGGTCGCACAGGTACGAGAGCAGCGAGATGTCGTGGTCTACTACTATTACCTGCTTGTCGGAAAAGTTTTCGCGCAAGTATTCTATGAGGCGCAGTCGGTAGGCGTAGTCGAGGAAGGCAAGCGGCTCGTCGAGGACGTAGCTTTCCTTGTCGCGCGATAACGCGGCTGCGATGAAGACGCGTTGGAGTTCGCCGCCCGAGAGCTGTGAGAGGTCGCGGTCTTTGAGCGTGTCGAGGTCGAAGAGTTTCGATAATTCTTTTAGGCGCCCTGACTCATCCGTCTTTTTGAGGAGTTCGGTGACCTTGCCCTTGATTTTACTGCCGAGCTCTTGCGGCTTGTACACCGCCGTGTCCTTCTTGAGCGCGTCGAAATAGGCTTTGGATTCTTTAGAGTACAAATTGGTGGGCTTTAGGCGGCCGGTGATGAGCTTGACGTTCGTGCTCTTGCCACACCCGTTCTCTCCCACGATACCGATTATGCCTTTCTTGGGGAGTGCAAAGCCGTAGAGGTCGAACGAGTTTTCGCCGTACGAGTACGCGAGCTTGTCTTCGACGGGGGCGACTAGGTTGACGATGTTGATTGCGTGGAACGGGCAGACGCGTATGCAGATTCCGCAGCCCGTGCAAAGCGACTCGTCGATGACTGAAATCGTACTGTCTTTTGAGAGCACGATGCAGTCCTTGCCGTTGCGGTTGACGGGGCACTGGCGTATGCACTCGTGCTGGCATTTGGATGGGTTGCACAGTTCCTTATCAACAACAGCGATTCTTGTTACCATTTCTTTCGAAGCACCCTTCTTCACGTCGTGAAACGACGGGGGTTTGAATCCAGGGGTTTCAGGGGGCGCAAGCACCCTAAGACGCCTAGCGGGCCCGACGCGATTCGAACGCGCGGCCTCCTGGTTGCTCCCGCAACTTGCTTGCATCACTTTTGGGGTGCAAACGGCATTCGAAGCCAGGCACTCTATCCAGACTGAGCTACGGGCCCGTTAAATAGTATTTAGGCGGGAGAGGGCTTTTATTGGTTGGCGGCGCGAGCCTCGCGCGACTGGTGCCGATGCCCAACTATTTGTAGACTCGGCCGCGGGCATCGAGCCAAGCGAACACTACAGACTCCTCGGAGATTTTATAGATTATACGCAAGTTTTCGAGCCGCTCACTTTTGTAGTCATGCAGCGGAGCGTGAAGCGGTTTTCCCAGCTCGGGATTTAAGAGAATCTTCTCAATTTTTTTGAATACGAGTTCGCGCCGGCGCCGGTCGAGCTTTTTTACGTCTTGGAGAAGGCGGTCGGAGTAAGCCGCGGGCAAAGGCATTTCACAGCTTCAACTCCTTTCTGAGCTGGTCTAGCGTCAGCTTCTTGGCCTGCCCGGCTTCCACCTGTTCCACGGCCGCCCAGAACTCGGGCATAGAATAGAGCTCCATGTTTTCTGCGTGCTCTAGATACTCTTCGCGCAGGCGGAGTGCGTCCTTGCGCATCTCTTTAACGGCGTCCTTGCGTAGGTTCGGCGAGTACATCTTATTCCCTCGAATAAGATATTGGCGGGCCGGTTAATAAACCAAACCGGACCTCGTTGCCAGTCCGGGCGTTCACACGCAATCCATAGCCTTAGCGTCCTGACCCGGGCTTTTATTTATGGGCGCTTGGCCAGACTTCAAGGCCGGTGCGATTGCCCTTGAGGTTTTAGGACGCGTTCAACGATTTCGTCAACTCTATCCGGAATCACTGGGTTATTTTTGCGCGTCCTTACAATACGATAGTCCGCGGTCTTTGCCAGAGCCCCCAGCTCACCCCACTTGCTATTGTGGGTTAAGTGTTCTATCGCGAAATCAAAAAGCACGCTGGAAGTCCGTCGTTTCACTCCCGGCTCAGTTACACGGGCTTTGTTTCTATTAAGCACTGATACCGCCCTAAGCAACTCTGGAGCGGACACGTATAATGTTACAACCCGTGCATCCGGAAAGGCTTGTTTTACCGCGGCTACATGACTGGGGCGAGTAAGAAAATCAAGAACGACTCGAGGCGAATTACCGGCGTCCTGCACCATTCTTTGCACTACTTGCAGGTCGAACTCTTCAATCTGGTCTCTCGGGGCGTGCACGTACGCTGCCAGCGCTTCCCTGCGGGATTTCCCAAGCTCTTCACGGATTCTGCGCAACTGCGCCTCGCGGGAGACGTGCAGGAACCCGTACCGTTCGCTTAACATTCTGGCGATGGTTGATTTTCCCGCTCCACTATGCCCGCTCAGACAGATGATGACGCGTTCCATTGCCAAAGTAAGAAATCTATCGAAAGTTAATAAACCGTAGGCCAATCTACAGCGCTGGATTTAATTACGGCCTGATAGCGAGGCGCAGGGCTTCGTGGCCTCTCTCGGTGAGGTTGAGTATGGTGGTCAGGTCGGGGCGCTCGCTAGCAGTGACGAGGTACAACGGGTTTTTCGCTCGAATGTTTTCGCAGTAATGTAAATCGCACTCGCCCCAGATGCTGCATTCGGTGGGAGAACAGATTTGGTATCGTTCCCCGACTGCGGTGACGCGCACCCAGTTGTTTTGCGGTAACTCCTTACCGTTTGTTTGAGTTTGGAATTGTCCGGGCGGATAGGCTGCGTAAAAGAGTGCGTAGGCGTGCGGGTAGCTCGTCGAGTACTGGTTTATCGAGAGGAAGACTACGTCGTACTCGGGATGCGATTCGGCGTATTGTATTGCTTGCTTGAATCCGGCGCCGTACCACGGTGCGGCCGCGGCGTCGGTTGCCGACGCGCCGTACAAATAACTGAGGAAAAGAAGGGTTGATGCTAGCGCCCATGCCGCAAGCAAGGCGAAGGTTGCCAGGGCCGCGTATTTCTTGAGTGAATTGCGCTTGAACGGATTGTGTTTGAGTATTTGCCGTAAAAGCACGATTGCTGCTGTTGCTGCAAGGATTTCGAGTGCGGGCGAGGCGAGGTTGAAACGGCGGGCGTTGGGGGCGGGGAAGAAGAGCGAGGCGGCGAGTGCGGCCGCAAAAATCCACCATAACAGCAAGGCGTATTTCTTGTCGCTGATTGCGTGGAGGAGCGCGATGGCCGAGCCTGCGAGTACGAGGGGCGCAAGGTATAACGGCAGGGCGTGGTTGGGCGAGTACTGGTAGTATTGCAGGCTAAAACCAGAAACGTCGGGGCTGAAAAGGAATTGCGGCGAGAAATATGCGGCCAAGTTGTGGGCGAGTGAGTCGGCGGGCGCGAGGTGTGCGTCGTTGCCCCAGGCGTTCGGGTTGTCGAACCTGATGAGTTGTGCGTAGACGCTTGCGGCCGGCGTGTTGTAGTGGGCTATTGCCAGTGGCAAGGCGAAGGCGGCGAAAACAATTACGGCGAGTAGGGCGTGGCGGCGATTGCGCCACAACTCTTTACGGTATAACAGCGCGTAACCTGCTAAAAGAAGGCCAGTGAAGGCGATGGCGTTGCCGTACAAATTGATTGCCAAGCCGAAGAACGCGGCGGCGAGGGGGAGGCGTTCGGGCTTTCTGCTCGCGGTGAAGAGGAATGCGACGCCCATTGCCGTGAAGGGGTAGGCGATGTTTGATTGTATTGCAAGGCGGCTTGAAAACAAGAGCCACGGGGAAACCGCCGCGAGTGATGCCGCAAGGAGCCCTGCCTTGTTTCCGGCGAGCTCTCGAGCAACGATGAATGCCGCAAGGGCGGCGAGGGCGCCGAAGAGTGCCCACGGCAGCCGCGTCGCGGTTTCGTTGAGGCCGAACAAGGCAATAAACGGCAGCGTGAGGTAGGGTTGCAGTTGGGTGGCGTACATTCCGTATTCGCGGAAGAGTATTGGGGTGGCCTGTCCCCAGCTGTCTTTGCCGGTCAATAACAGGGAATAAGCATCATAGGCACCGAATGCTTCGTCTTGCTGGAGAGAGTGTGCGTCGCTGAGTTGGTAGACGCGGAGGAAGAGGGCGAGTAGTAGGATTGCTGCGAGCGCTGCGAACATGACGTGATTTTTTTGCACGATGATACTAGTATAGTGGCGCAGCGGTTAGAGAAAAGAGTTTCTATTCTCGTGCAAGCACGAGCGGACTAGCAGGTACATTCATTAGCGTGGACAGATTGCCTGCCTCGCCGTTGTTGAGGAGGTAGAGCGGGTTGCTCGCGGCAGGGCACGAACTAGGCTGGCAGAAAAGGTAGCGTTGGCCGACTTGAGTGACTGCCGCCCAGTTGCCGGGAGGCGTGCTCTTGCCCGTGCTTTGTTGTTGGAATTGTTCGGGCGAGTACTTGGTGTAGAACAGCACGTAGGCGTAGGCTTGGTTCGAGTTGGGCGTGAGAAACACGTAATCGTACTCCGGGTGTGATTCGGCGTATAGCACGGCTTGCTTCCATCCTGGCTGATGCAAGTAATCGTACTGAAGCGGATAGGTTGAATGGTTGAATTCTAGTGCGGTGATTGTTGTGGAGATGAATACAGCGAGCACTATGGCGAGGGCGAGCAAGGCCAATCCGCGCAACGCCTTGCGCTTGTTCGTCGTGGCTTGGACATACATCCAACTAGCACCTATTCCGGCGAGTACGAGGAATGCGGGAAGGGCGTGGCTGTAACGGCGCGCGTTGCCAGCAGGGTAGAAGAAAGATACGGATAGCGCGGCTGCGGCTATCCACAATAAGGGCAATAGTGCGCGCTTGTCTTTTCTTGTATTATACAGTATAATCACCGCGCCGGCTAATGCGAGCAAGAGGATTTCTGGCGGTAGCAGGCAGGAGTAGGGTTCGCTTTGTGGCGTGCACGTTAGGACGCTTGGCGTAAAGTAGGAGAGGAAGTTTGAGGCGAGTGATTGCGGGAAGGCGTCGTGGTTGGCGTTGTAATAGGATTCGGTGTCGAAGACGCTGACTTGCGAGTAGTAGGCGTTCGACGCGGGGTTGGATAGATGTGCGTGCGCGAGGGGCAAGGCGAACGCGGCCAACACGATGACAGCTAATAATAATTGCTTTTTGTCGCGCAACAATTCTTTTCGGTAGATTAGCGCTGCGGGGGCGAGGAAGAGCGGTACGAATGCGGTGAGCGTGCCGTAAGTGTTGGCTGCGATGCCGAAAAACAACGCAGAAAATGGGAGGAGTTTTGGTTTTCTTAGCCCGATTGCGAAGAGCGCGATTGCTGCTGCGACGGGAAAGTGCACGAGGTTGGATGGCAATGCCATTCTGCTTGCGGTTAGAAGGTAGGGAGAGAAGGCGGCGAAAAGCGCTGCGGCGAGACCGGCTTTTTCTCCGTACAATTCTTTTCCAAGAATGAACACGGCGATTGCAACGAGCGCACCCCACAGTGCCCACGGGACGCGCGCCGCTTCTTCAGTCAAACCGAGCAAGGCGACGAACGGCAGCGCGAAATAGGATTGAAACTGGTTGACGTACATGCCGTACTCTCTGAATAGTATTGGCGTTGCTTGGCCCCACGAGTCCTTGCCCGTCAACAAGAGCGAGTACGCGTCGTACGCGCCGAGCGCCTCGTCTTGGTTGAGCGAGTGCGCTTGGGAGAGTCCGTAAAAGCGGGCGGCGAGACCGGCGAGAGTAAGGACTGCCAGCAAGAAGAGTACAAGGCGCGCGCGTTTCACGCAAGAAATATCGAGCTAACGAGAGAAAAGGCTGCCGGTCTTTTGATTGACCTTTTCGCAGGGCGAGCGAGTCGAGCCCGCAGGCGACGCAGCGAAGCCATGCGGAAAAGGTCAGCGGGCACGCCGGGATTTGAACCCGGAACCTACTGCTGTCTCCCATCATTCGAGTTTTCTGGGGACCCCGTATTGGCTGGCTCGATTGCTATTCGGAAGCAGTCGCTCTATCCAGGTTGAACCACGCGCCCGTCTAATTAATGGTATGGCGGTGGAAGGCTTTTATTTGGTTTGCCCGCGTTAGTCTTGTTGGGTTGAAAGGGAATTTGGGTAACGTAGTCTTTTCACTGGTTATTCCGGCGCACAACGAGGCCAAGCAACTGCCTGCGGCGGTCGCTGCCGCGGTTGGGGCGCTAGATGGAATTAATTTCGAGATTATTATTGCAGAGGACGGTAGCAGTGACGGCTCGCTCGCTGTTGCCGAAGCTCTCGCGAAGAAGGATGCGCGCGTGCGCGTGAGCCACAGCGACGAAAAGCTCGGCCGCGGCCGTGCGTTGTGCCGCGCATTCCATATGGCGCGAGGCGAAATTGTCGGGTACATGGACGCGGACCTGTCGACCGAACCCAAGTACCTTAAAGCGCTCGTCGCGGCAGCGCGCGAGGCAGACTACGTAACGGGCGGGCGTTACCTGCCTGCAAGCAGTACTGCGCGGGGCGCGAAGCGTTACGCGTTCAGCAAAGGGTTCAACTGGCTCGTGCGTTTGTTGTTGGGCTCGAAACTGGGCGACCACCAGTGCGGGTTCAAAGCCATTCGCCGAAGCGAGGCGTTAGAGTTGTGCGCGTTGGCAAGGGAGAACCACTGGTTCTGGGATACTGAGACGCTCGTCTTGTCGCAGCGGCGCGGCAAGAAAGTAATTGAAATTCCTGTTGAGTGGCG
This sequence comes from Candidatus Micrarchaeota archaeon CG1_02_55_22, assembly GCA_001871595.1. Taxonomy (GTDB): domain Archaea; phylum Micrarchaeota; class Micrarchaeia; order Norongarragalinales; family UBA97; genus UBA97. Next base: position 28,573 of record MNVH01000031.1, read on the forward strand.
TGAGTCGACGCGCGAGAGCAAGGTCAACCTTCTCAAGGACGCTCTCTCGATGGGCAGCGCGATAGCGCGCATGCGTTTGAGGCGGTACTAGTTGAAGGACGCTGTATTCGCCGCGTTGCTCGTGCTCCTTTTGTCGGCTGCCGCCGCACTCGTATTCCCGTTAGCAGGCATCCCCGCAATTGTCGCTGCGTACTATATATTTCCCGGAATCGTTCTAGTTGTATTGTTGGGCAAGGGCGTTACCGCGCTTGAATCGATAATAATCGCGCTTGTCTCAAGCGTGCTCGTCTCAACGCAGCTAGCGTACTACGCCTCGCTTCTTGCCGGCTATACTCAGCCCGTGCTTGCATTGCTTGCGGGAGCACTCTGCCTAGGCGTTTTAGCGTTCAAGAAACCCGTGCTATCCAAAGTTGAAAAGAAGGCGTTGGTTGCCGGAGCAATCGTTTTCCTGCTATTCTTTGCCATTTACTCGAACAACTTGTATTCCGAACGGAACGGCAGCATTATTGTGGGGGGATGGAATTGGAGCGACTTGTTCATCCACCTGCCGATAATCAAGACGATTAATGCGGGCAATTTCCCGCCCGAGATGCCGTTCTTTGCCGGCGCGCCAATGCAGTACCACTATTTCACCGACTTGCACTCGGCGATAGTGGCAAAGGCCGCGGGCCTCGATGCCATGTCAATCGTGCGCGCCGAGAACGCGTTTTACGCCGCGCTCTTCACGCTAGCGTGCTTCGCGCTCGCGTTGCGCGTGACGGGAAAGCCTAAGACCGCGGCGATTGCGGCGCTGCTCATCGTATTCGGCGGCGGCTTCGCATACTTGAAGCTCGCCGGCGATTTGCAGCACTCTTCCCTCGACGCGTTGTTGGCGCAGAGTGGTTACGATAACGACGGCGGGTTCTACCAAATCCCTTCGTTGTTGGGCGGGTACCTCATTGTGCAGCGCCCGCAGATGGTAGGGCTCTGTGCGCTCGTCGTGGTTGCCTTGGCATTGCTTGCGGCGCGGGAACAACGGAGTTGGCGGTTGTTCTTGCTTGCCGGCATCGTTGCTGCACTCACCGCACCATTCCATTACTACGCCTTTGCAACGTCGTTCATCCTCATCGTACTGTTTCTTGCATTGGAGGCGTGGCGTGAGAAGCGCGTCGAGTGGCGCAACGCGCTTGCCGCGCTGGCGCCCGGCGTCTTGGCGTTGCCGTTTGCCTTGCCCGCCTTGCTTGCAACGTCGGGCGCGGGACACGTTCAACTGAATTTCTTGTGGCTCGCGCCCCACTCGCCAATCGACGCTGCGGTGTTTTACGTGGCGAATTTAGGCCTCCCAGTTTTATTGGCGTTGGCCGCGCTTGCCTCGCGCAACACGAAGCAACGGATGTTTCTTGGGTTATGGGCGCTTGCTTGCTTTGTTATTCCGAACGTCGTGTCGTTGTCGGGCACGGTTTGGGACATGGCAAAGTTCTTTACCTACATGTGGATTCCAATCGGCGTGTTGGCCGCACAGTTTCTTGAAGGAAAGCACGTTGCGCTCATCGTCGCCGCGGTGGCATTAAGCGTGGCCACGCCGTTGTTGATATTGCATTGGAATGCGTCGAGTGATTGGGTTGCTTTTTCGCAGGACGATGTCGCGGTGGGTGAGTGGATTGCACTCAACACACCACAGAAAAGCGTTTTTGTTACCACCACAACGCACTTGAGTCCGGTTGACAGTATTGGCGGCAGGCTGCGCGTAATCGGGTATTTGGGCTGGCTTTACAATTTCGGGCTCAACTATTCTGAACGCGAGGCGCTCGTGAAACAAGTTTATTGCGGCGATGCGCAGAGCGCGAGGGCGGCAGCTTTAAGGCTTGATGCCGACTACGTTTATTCTGGTGGAACCGAACGCAACGATTTTCCGTGCGCTGGCTCGCTCGACGCGGCGTTTGCATTGGTGCACGCGGCGGGCGCGAACAAGGTTTACGTGGTTAAATGAACGGATTGTTTGACGTTGTAGGGTTTACCGGCTGGCTTCAAACCGCAGTAGCGTTGGCGGTCTTTGGTTTCGCGCCGGGTTGTTTGTTGTTATTGGCGTTCAAGCACGAGAAAGACGTTTTAGCACTTTTGCGGGAAGATGTTTTTGAATCGGCGGGCGTGGCGATAGTGCTCTCGCTTGTTGTTCTGGCTCTCGCCTCGGCGGCGTTGGCGTTCAGCGTTGGCGTGAGCTTGTTCTCGTTGTTCCTCTTAGAGTTATTGATTATTGCGGGTTGCTGGTGGAATTGGAAGAAAAGTTCAGGTTGATTGCGGCGGCAGTGCTTTTCGCCGGCGTCCTAGCAGTAGCGTCGCAAGCTTACGCGTACAAGAACATGGAGAACGAGTTGGCGCCGTGGTATGGCCCGATGATATCGCAGGACGAGATTGCTGCGGCAATGTGGGCTGACGAGAATTTGGCGCACTGGCAGCTTTTCTCAGCGGATTTGTTCGCCTGCGAGATGCTTACAGCGGTGGCTCGGCAGTATTGCTCGGTTGGTGGGGCGTGGGAATTAGCTGACAATGCAAACCAGCGTTTTGCTGACAACGAGAAAGTTTTCACTACCCCTTCAGCGCTCGAGGCGTGGCAACTCTCGAAAAAGTACGGCGTCAAGTACGTATTAGTTGAGGCGCGCCAGTCGTTCTACGGTTACGGGTACAAGCTGCCGAACGCGGGGAAGTTTTCTGACACTAAATACTTCCGGCTCATCCACCGCGTTGGCAGGGCATCGGTTTACGAGGTGGTTGGCGCGTGAAAAAACAACTCGTCCTTGCAATTATTATCTTGCCCGCGCTGGTTTTCGGTTTCGCGTTGGCGTGGCACGGCATCTTCGGCGTTGCCGGCGACGCGCTTCCGGCGTTCGACAACGCGTTCTTGCACGTCGCCCGCGCTCGTTACATTATCGACACTGGCCTTTTTCACGAGAGCGAACTCGTTTTTGGCGCTGGAATAACGCCTACTTACCACGTGCCGTTCTACCCCGCACTTGTAGCAGGTTTTGCAACGCTTTCGGGCCTTGACGTGTTTTGGGCGGTGCGCGTCGTCTCCTTGCTTCAAGTGCTTCTTCTGGGCATCGGCTTTTACGTTCTTGGCAAGAGAATCTCGGGCGGAAACGCATTTGCAGGTGCAGCGGCCGCTTTCTTGGCGTACAACTCGGTTGCGTTGATGCAGTGGGGGACGAGGAATACGGCGATTAGTTTCGGCGTCCTGCTGGTGCCGCTCGCGTTATACTTCGTCCTGCGGCGTTGGTGGGTTGCCGCGCTCCTCGCCTCGCTCGCCATAGCACTCGACCACCCGCCCTCGTTGTTGGTGTTGTGCCTCTCGCTGCTAGTCTTTACTATCGCGTCATCCTTGCCTGCAGTAAAACCGTTCCTTGAAAGAAAGTGGCGCAAGGCATTGGCCGATGTGGAGTGGCTCGGCGTGGCGTGCGGCCTCTCGGCGTTTATGGTTTATATGGTGTGGCACGTTCGGCAGACTGGCCTTGCCTGCTTGGACTTCAAGTGCTTGCCGCAAGCCGCAGCGAGAGAGTTCGGGAAAAGCATTGACTTGGTTGCCTACGCGGCCAAGTTCCCACAGTTTTTGGGAGTGCTAGGATTTTTTGTCGCGGCGTTAGACCAGAAGATTGATTACCGTGCCAAGTTGTTGTTCTTTTCGTGGCTTGCGGCGTGCGTGCTCTTGGTGAAGAACGATGCGTTGGGTGCGGGCGTTTTTACCGAGAGGTTCATCACGTTCCTCGACGAGCCCCTAGCGTTGACGGGCGGGTTGCTGGTCGGCTACGCGTTCTCGGTTGTCTCAGGCGAACGCAAGAAAGTCTAGCGCTTGCGTCCCTTGGCGTTCTCTTTTTTCCACAATACGTAAGAGTAACCGGTTATTGCCAGTACGCCTGCGACGAGCAGCACGATGGCGGGTACTAGAAAGCCCGCAGGGTAGGTTAGTCCGGCTAGCAGGAAGATTACTGCGAATGCTTTGAATAGTTTGCCGCCGAGCTCGTTCGTTTTCTTCCAAACCACGTCGCTTGAGAGTGTCCACGGGGTGCGGAAGCCGAAGAACCAGTTGCGCTTGCTTTGCGCCATTGCAACGCCGGCAACCCAGAATAGTACGGCGAAGGCGGGCGCAAAATAGGTGTTGAAGTCGGTTACGTAGCCGAGGTTGAATGCGGTTGATAGGAGAGAGAGGTAGACTAGGAAAGCGGTTATTGCGAGGACGAATTTCTGGTAGATTGGCATGAACCCTTTGAAGTTTTTCGCTAGCGGGTCGAGTTTTGGTAGCGCGTAGAGTAAGGCGAGTATAGCCAGCGCGATTACGGGAATCAAGAAATTCCATATTGGGGGCGCAAAGCCGTTGGCTTGACCTGCAGCGTTCCAGTGCGTCGCGATTTTTTCCGGCATCAGCGGGTGAGCCCAAACCGTGACCAATAAAGATAACGCTACTAGCACTAGACTTGCCTTGAAATAGTTCACGGAGTCCTTTGGCGGCAACGGAATATAAATCTTTTATGAACACTGCTGTTAGTCATGGATTCTATTAACGGCAGCATTCTTTGCTCTGGAAGCATTGCGTTGGATACGACGCGCACGCCGCAGAAAACTGTGGAGCGCGTGTTGGGCGGAGCGGCGAGCTACTTTGGTTTTAGTGCGAGCTTTTTCACGAAAGTAGGTGCGGTTACCGCGGTTGGCGGAGACTTTCCGCAAGAGTACTGGGACCTGCTTGCCAAGAGAATTGATTTGGACGGAGTGCAACGCGTCGAGGGCGCGAAAACGTTTTTTTACGATTCTTCCTTTGATTCACAGGGCAACAGGACGACTAATGCCACGGAATTGAACATTTTGGGAGATTACGACCCGGTGATACCGGCGCGTTTGTCGAACCCGCACTTGCTTTACTTGGCGACAATGCCGCCGGAGAAGCAGGAAAGCGTTTTGGCACAAACAACGTGCCAACTGTCGTTCTTGGATACCATAAGCTACTATATAGCGAACGACGGCGAGGCGCTTAAACATGTGATGGGCCTCGTTGACGGCGTGCTCCTCAACGACGAGGAAGCCGCGGAGTTGACAGGCGAGTCCGGCGTCAAGGCTGGCAAAGCGTTGCAAGAAATGGGCCCGAAGATAGTGGTGGTAAAGCACGGCGCGCTCGGTTGCACGCTGTTCTTTGACGATAAAGCCTATCCTTTCCCCGCGTTTCCGGTTGAGAACGCGCTCGACGCGAGTGGTGCGGGCGATTGTTTTGCGGGCGGAATGATGGGCGTGCTGACGGCGTTGAAGGCAACGCGTGAGAACGTTGACGCGTCCGTGTTGCGCGAGGCGGTTGCGGTTGGCAGCGTGATGGGTAGTTTTGCCGTTGAAGGCTTTTCTCTCGATAGACTAGTAAAGCTCAAGGACGAGGACATCCGGGAGCGCTTGAAGGAGTACAAGACGCTCTTGCGGGTCTAAGCGAAACTCTTTTTACGCTGCAAGCTTTAGGCTAGTAACTATGAAACTGTTTCTGGCGGCGGCCTTGGCGCTCTTGCTGCTGGGGTGTGTTGGTTCCAATACGCCGATTGATGCGCCAGCAACGCCCATACCTCCAGCAAGCGTGAACTTGTCGATTGATTTCAACGGCGCGTCACCCTCTTCCTTTGACGGAAAAGAAAGCTGGTGGGAGTACTCTTTCGATTTGGAGGGATGGTTCGTGCGCAACCAGCAGGTCGGCGAGACGATTTACCATTTCACGGCATTGAATGGAATGCACGACGATGCAGTTTCCGTGCTCGAAACGGCGGGCGCCGAAGCGGGCTTTATAGTAAAGACAAAGTTTTTTGAGTCGTACAATTCCAAACAAGTCGAATCCGTTGACGGCGTTGCTAACGGCGATTACGGCCGGTTTTGGCACGCCTACGTTAACGGCAAGCTGGTAAAGCAGGGCCAGCAGTCGCGAAAGCTTGTTTCCGGCGATGTTATCGAGTGGATTTTTGAAGAGGAGACCGTGGATGAGTAAGGGCAAACGGTTAACTGACGAGGAGCGGCATAAAGGCGTAGAATTATTCTTGGACGGCCTGCCGGACGAGGAACTTGCGTACACGCGTTGGAACCAAGACCACACCGTTCACCCGCAGATAGGTATAAGCCGAAAGGTTGCGGTGCAGCGCGTGCGAGAGTCTTATGCCGATGGAAAAGCCTATGCGGGGCACGGCACGTGGGAAGCATACTTAGAAGAAGTCCACAAGCGAATGATTCCGGTAAAAGCCGAGTACGCCGACTTTACGCCAGTGAAGCTCGCCCGAGCGCTAACCGCCTTGCGCGGGAACAATTACCGAACAAGAGGATTGACGTACCCCGCGTAAGAGGCACGCCGGCAAGACTAATTCTGGAACTGCACCGTAACGGCGAGCTTTCAGCCGACCACGCGCGCGTGGCGTTCCTTAGAATGGTTCACGAGATGAGCCCGCCAGAAGTGGCGCTCGCAACCGGGTTGCCACTGCATACAGTCGGGCGTTTGTACACGGATGCTAGCGCCAGAGTCGGGCTACCGCGTACCCGCCGGCGTTAGACTGAAACCCTAATAAAACAATTCAAGCCAGAATAGTATAACGGGTATGCCGGGGTGGCAGAACCCGGTCATTGCGCTGGTCTCGAAATAGCCTAACGCCCACTTGGGGCTGCAAAACGGCTTTCAAGAAAACCAGTGGACGCAAGTCCTTACGAGTTCAAATCTCGTCCCCGGCGCTTCAAGATTCCGTATTACAGCGCCCCGTCGGCTCCTAATAAGCGGGCATTAGGAGAGTATTGACTGTCCACGCCTACCGTTGAGCGCGTCGGCATCTCGGGTTGGCAGCAGATTAAGAAGACCTATCCGGATTCTCGTTCCGCGTACCGCGCGCTGCGCAGGGTCAAGAGAAAAAACCCGAACAACGCATACACCAAGGTAGTTGAACGACTTTACCGCTATTGGATTAAACGCGAGAAATAACCCGCAGTATATCCGTGATTAGCTACGGCCGGTCGAGGCTGTCACCAACCTTTAATAGCGGTAAAAACCGTATTTAAACGGAATGACGGAATCTGAAGCCCAGACTCGTCGTAAGATTGACGCGGTTCTGGAAGCTTGCGGTTGGCGGGTTGTGCCGTACCAAGAAGGCAAAGACTATTCATTGCAAGCCGCATGCGCCATAACCGAGTTTCCTACTGAAAACGGCCCCGCCGACTATGTATTGGCGGCTAAAGGCGAGCTGCTGGCCATCGTGGAAGCCAAAAAGGTGGCCTTGGGCGTCCAGAGCGTTCTTTCACAAGCCCAGCGTTACGCTAAGGGCATCAAGCCCCACAAGTACGGCGATTACGGCGTGCCATTCGCGTACTCTAGCAACGGCAACGAGTTCTACTTCCAAGACCTACGCGAAACGCGCGGTTATTCTCGGGCGGTAGCCAAGTTTCACACCGTCAACGGCTTGAGGGAAATGCAATCCAGCAAGCAGGCGGACGGCTTGGCGTGGCTCAAGGCTAACGCGCGCCTGCCTGCCCGAGCAAGGCCCTACCAAGCGGAGGCTATTAACGCAACCGAAAAGGCCCTCGCTTCAGGCAAGCGCCGCATGCTCGTCGCCATGGCTACCGGTACGGGCAAGACGTTCGCCATGGCGGCCGAAATATACCGCCTGATGAAGTCCGGCTATGCCAAGCGCATTCTTTTTCTCGTGGACCGGCGCGCCTTAGCTGCTCAAGCCGTGCGTGAATTTGCTACGTTCGAGGCAGAGCCGGGCAAGAAGTTCGACCAGATATACGAGGTCTACAGCCAGCGTTTCAGGCGCGAGGACTTCGACGAGGAAGACAAGTTTGACCCAAAAGTGCTCCCACAAGAGTATCTTGAGAATCCCAAGCTGGGCAACGCGTTCGTTTACGTGTCCACTATCCAGCGCATGCGGATGAATATCTTTCACGATGGCTTCGACGAGGAGGAACCGTCTGATGACGCCAACGTGCCGCAACTTGACATTCCTATTCATGCCTTCGATGTGATTATTGCTGACGAGTGCCACCGGGGCTATACGGCTGCCGAAGTGAGCAAGTGGCGGCAGGTGCTTGACCATTTCGACGCCGTTAAGATAGGCTTGACCGCCACGCCTGCCGAGCATACGACCGCTTACTTCCACGACATTATCTACCGCTACGGCATTGACCGGGCGGTAGCCGAGGGTTATCTCGTTGACTACGACGCAGTAACTATCGACTCGAAAGTCAAACTCAAGGGCTTGTTCTTGAAGCAGAATGAACTCGTCGGGCTTGTGGACCGAGAAACGGGCTTGGAGAAGCTTGACAACGTGGAGGACGAGCGCGAGTTCGAGAGTTCCAAGATAGAACGCGAGATTACTTCGCCCGACTCGACGCGCAAGATAGTAAAAGAGTTGTGCACGTTTCTAACCGACAAGGAAAAGGAGCTAGGGCACTTTCCTAAGGCGCTAGTCTTCGCAGTTCAAGACATGCCTCATACCTCTCACGCCGACCGGTTGGTTAATGCCTTACGCGAGGAGCTGGGCCGGGGAGACAAGTTCGTCCAAAAGATTACTGGCACCGTTGACCGGCCATTGCAGGAGATTCGAAAGTTCCGCAACCGCCCAGAGCCCGGTGTCGTAGTAACCGTGGACATGCTATCTACAGGCGTAGACATTCCTGCGCTTGAAGCAATAGTCTTCCTGCGGCCAGTTCAGTCCCGCATATTGTTCACGCAGATGCTTGGCCGTGGTACTCGCCGGTGCGACGCCATCAACAAGACGCGGTTCTGGGTGTTTGATTGCTTCGGAGGCTCATTACTCGAATACTTCAAGAACGCAACAGAGTTCACCGCAGACCCGCCGGACAAGCCCACCCGGACGACCGCGGAAGTGATTGACTCAATTTATCGCAACAAGGACCGCGACTACAACACGCGTTGCCTCGTCCGACGCCTCCAGCGCGTGGCTAAAGACATGGACGGCGAAGCGGTAAGCGACTTCGCACACTTTATCCCGAAGGGCGACGTTTCACAGTTCGCCCAAGCGCTGCAGGGCAACTTGAAGTCCAACTTCGTTGAAACCATCGGCTTGCTGCGTGACGCTGGCTTCCAAAAGCTCCTCTTGTCGTATCCCCGCAAGCAACGCATATTCCTAATCGCTTACGATACTAAGGACGAAGTATCGTCCGAACTCGTCTTTAGGACGGTTACGGGCGACGAACTCAAGCCACCGGACTACATTGCCGCGTTTGAAGAGTTCATCAAGAAGAACCCCGACAAGGTTGAAGCCATACGCATCCTACTTGCGCGTCCCAAGGACTGGGGTACTGACGCGTTGAGCGAGCTTGAAGACAAATTGGAGCACCGGCCGGAGAAATTCACGCGCGAGCGGCTGCGAAAGGCTTATCACAACGAGCTTGCCGACATTATATCGCTAGTCAAGTACGCCGCCAAGAAAGAGCCGAGCCTGCTGTCGGCTGAAGAACGCGTTGAACGCGCCATGGCGCGTTTGACGAAAGGCAAGAAGTTTACTGCCGAGCAAGAGAAGTGGCTCGGCCTCATCAAGGCGCACTTGGTGCAGAACCTCGCCATCAGCGAGCAAGACCTGCAGGAAATGCAGATATTCGCCCGTGCAGGTGGCTTGAGGCGCGCTAACGCTGCCTTCGGCGGCGGCTTGCCAGCGCTATTGAAGCAAGTTAACGAGGAGATGGCCAAGTGACTGACGTTGTACAAAAACTCTGGGGATTCTGCCACGTCTTGCGTCACGACGGCATTGACTACGGCGACTACATAGAGCAGATTACTTATCTGCTGTTCCTCAAGATGGCCGAGGAACGCGGTGGCCTCTCCGTACCCGCCAAGTATAACTGGGCGTCGCTGCGCGACAAGTCCGGCACGGAACTGCAAGAACACTATGTAGACACGCTGCGCGCGCTTGGCAAGGAGCCGGGTATTCTCGGCCAGATATACTCCGGCGCGTTGTCTCGCTTCCAGAATCCTGTGAATCTAAAGAAGCTCATTAGTTTAATTGACGAGCTTGACTGGACTTCGCTCGACGTGGACGTCAAGGCAGCGGCTTACGAGGGCTTGCTTGAGAAAGCGGCTTCTGAAGGCAAGAAGGGCGCTGGCCAGTACTTCACGCCCCGCATCGTGATTGACTCTATGGTGCGCTGCGTCAAGCCCGACCCGCGCGGAAAGAAGGACTTTACGGTTCACGACCCGGCAGCGGGTACGGGCGGCTTCCTCTTATCCGCCTATGAGTGGCTCATGCGCGAAACCAAGGGAGGCGCGCTCGACCGGAAAGACGCAGAGCGCATCAAGCACCGCGTCTATACTGGGCAGGAACTCGTCCCGCGGCCCCGGCGCTTGTGCCTCATGAATCTCTACCTGCACGGCTTGGAGTCGGACATTTACTTGGGCGACACTATCGCCGAGGCTGACTCCGGCAAGCGTTACGACGTAGTGTTGATGAACCCGCCGTTCGGTACGAAGGGGTCTGGTGAAGCGCCTGTTCGCGACGACTTTACTATCTCGACGAGCAACAAGCAGCTTAACTTCATCCAACACGTCTTGACTATCCTCAAGCCGGGCGGGCGCGCTGCCATCGTGGTTCCAGACAACGTGTTGTTTGAGGAAAAGGCCGCGGAAGTCTTCGAGATTCTAATGAAGGACTGTAACTTGCACACGGTCTTGCGGTTGCCTAACGGCACTTTCTCGCCATACTCACCCGGCGTGAAGGCCAATGTCATATTCTTCCAGAAGGGCTTGCCTACCGAGAAGACTTGGATATTCGACGCGCGCGCCAACGTGCCGTCAATAACCAAGAAAGACCGGCCCTTGACTAAGGAGCACTTCGCGGAGTTCGAGAAGGCTTACGGCGACAACCCCAACGGCACGAGCAAGCGCGTCGAGTCCGAGCGTTTCAAGTGCTTCACGCTGGAGCAGATTCGTGACCGCGGCTATCACTTGGACATCAAGTGGATTGAAAGCGACGAGATTGACGAAGACGCCGACCTCGAACCTGAAGAGCTCATTGAAGCCATCAAGGAGAGCCAGCACAAGATTCACGAACACCTAGAGAAAATCCAAGAAGTGCTCAACAATGGCAACGGAAACTAACGATAAGTTGCCTGAAGGATGGGTATTGCGGGAATTAGGCGACCGTGAATTATGTGAGGTGGTTGCAGGGTCAACGCCAAGCACAAGCAATCCTGAATTATGGGACGGCGACATCCTATGGATAACCCCTAAAGATCTTTCGGGGTTCAAGGGCGTGGAGATAAACGACACTGCCAAGAAGATTACTCGCGCGGGCTACGAATCATGTTCTACACACTTGCTCCCTGCTGGAGCAGTTCTATTGTCTACTCGCGCGCCCATAGGCTACCTTGCAATTGCAGGTAAACCGCTATGCACCAACCAAGGATTCAAAAGCTTCGTGTGCAAAGAAGAACTCAACAACCGGTACTTGTTCTATTATCTAAAGAGTATCGTTCCACAGCTGCAAGCCGAAGGTTCAGGAACCACATTTAGCGAATTATCCAAACAACGAGTAAGCGAGATTGAAATTCCGTTATCGCCCCTAGAAACGCAGCGTAAGATTGTCTCTAAGCTTGACGCGTTCTTCGCGGAGTACAACGCGGCGAAGAAACAACACGAACTAGCGAAGAAGAGAAGCGAGAAGATAATGCAAGCGGCGATAAGTAAACTGATTACTAATGCTGCGGGCACTTGGCCAGAAACAAAGCTCGGATCGCTTATATCTCTTAATTATGGTAAAGGTCTTACTAGCGTGGCTCGGTCGGGGGGACGCGTTCCCGTCTATGGATCTAATGGAATTGTAGGACAACACAATTCTGCGCTGGTTAATCAAGACACCATAATTGTTGGGCGTAAGGGCACGGTTGGTGCATTGCATTACGCACCTTTTGAATCGTGGCCTATAGACACGACCTATTATGTCAGCGTAACACAAGGGATTCACCTAGACCTGCGTTTCCTTTACTATGCATTGAAACAATATGACCTGCTCGGTATGGATACATCCTCAGCAGTTCCTGGACTTAATAGGAACGACGTGTATGCCTTAGACTTCAAACTTCCACCGCTAACAGAGCAGATGCGAATAGTATCAGAACTAGACGCTATTGCTTCACAAATTTCAAGCTTGACTGACCGTCAGTCCCGTGTTGGCCGAGCGATAGGAATCCTTCCGTCAGCAATACTTCGAAAAGCCTTTAGCGGCGAGTTGGTGGCGGAATGAATTTAGAGCGATTAAAGCTTATCTGGCGCTATAATTCTAGGGAATTTTCTGCATATTTTATTCTGGCCCTAGTTCTTCCAATAATTATTCTCGCATTAGACCTATTCACGACACAGAGCTGGACTGCTTCAACAGTCTTGTTCTCGGTATTCGCAGGCTTGGGCCTGAATCGCTTCTTTCAGGAATGCCGCAAAATTGACCGCAAGTTGGATGCACTTAGAGACGTATTACAGCAAGTACGCGTGTGGACGAAACCAATGAAGACGCTGGTTAAAAGAAAGTGGATGCCTCAGCTCAATTGGCTCGATGGTCAACTTAAGATGGAGCTTGTTGACTTTTTTGGACTTAAAGTATCGCCCCCAAGATATCTAATTCCGCACCCGTTCTCAAAAATACAAGCCGTATCGATTAAGAATTTAGCAAATATTACTGCTCCAGACAAACAAGCACAGCTTATAGGTTCCATTCAGTCAGTAAACCACAAGATAGATCACCTGAATTTTATCTTAGCCAAACTCCACGGCAGGGAGGCTATAAGCTCTGAAGAATTGGATGAAATTCGAAGGCTGGTATCCGGGAGTAACCGCGCAGTTCTGCAAACGTTAAGAACGGAACTAAAAACGGTTGAAAAAGAGATTACTACTATTCTTAAGAAGTATGATGCTATGAATGCACCGTAAATGAATCGGGATAGATGGCATGACTCTTGAACTCAAGAACGGCGAGCGAACAATCTACTGCCCATTCTGCAGCAAGTACGGCGTCAAGGCGTTCTACCGCGCGCCCTTCAAGGGATTCGGCAAGAGCCGTGGCAGCGGCGTAACGAGCACGTTCTCAACAAAGCACAACGAAGAGTATCACGTTCTCGGAGATTGCCCGAGTTGCAAGGCGAAGAAAGAAGAGATTAAAAAGAAGCTCTAGTCCCGAGGCAATCGTGTGGTAAATTGGAAACCAATCATACATGAAATGAGCCGCACAGCGTTGATTGGCGCTAAAATCCTGTTTGGCCTACTTATCTTCGTGTTCATAGGCATTTTATTGTATTCCGGTGGCATCGCTAAAATATACTCATCAGTATACGCAAGTCCTGCAAGCCACTTGGCACCAAACTTGTGTGATGCTAACCCCGCTACCGCTGCCCGCAATATTATCGAATGGGAGCGCGTTAACATCAACAACGTAATTGGCAAGAGTGACTTATGCCTGAAGGTAGCTAGTCTTGATGACGTTTCTTGGACATATCGCAGCCGATGCGGCGCTTGCGGCGAGTTCTCCTATTTATTCACAGACTTAGCAAGGGCCTGTAATCTTACGGTAATGACCGTCAACAATCCTGGCGAGGACCACCAATGGAATGCAGTCTTAATCAATGGGAGTTGGATTACGGTAGATTCCACTCAGCCAAATGAGTCACACGCAAACTATGGCTATGACGTACCTGACGACTTCTACGAGAACAACTCGTATGCAGGCGCGTGGGCCAAGAATCTATCATACGTTTACGGCGAACTGCCAAATGGCTCGCGCATAGACCTGACTGCACGATATTCGACTACCGGCAATGTCAGCGTGTACATTAATCGCGACGGAGCATTGGTATATGTTATCAGTAACTCGTACGTACCTCGCAAGCCTACCGGCCTCAAATGCACGCCGATTAATCATTACTGTAACTTTAACCTCGGTAACACGAGCTACGAGTTCATAGCCGTAGGACCCGGTTGGTTAGACTACGACTCGGTTCTCGTAAATGTTACCACGAACAGTGCAACGAACATTACGCTTGCACCGACGTTCAGGCCGTTGGAACGCTGGGGTGCTCTTGCCCAGACGATAGGCTAGTTGACGACCACCGGCAAGCCACTCTAGCAACCTTTAAAGCTCCAGCGCAATAATTCTGTTATGGGTGGCTTGTCGGGGCGGAGGAGGTTACTGTTGGCTACGGCCAAGGCCCTGCACGACGCGGGCAAGTACGGTCGCACCGCGCTCGTCAAGACGCTGTTCGTGCTCTCGCGTGAAGCCGACCTGCCTGGAATCAAGCAATACTCGT